>CANGYF010000022.1 GCA_947458265.1 Betaproteobacteria bacterium | reverse complement strand
CTTCATCTGGAATCGCGCCGGGTCGTGCTCGATCGCTTGCAGCAGTTCGGGCGGTACGACATGGCTGTGCACGTCGACCCGCCTGCGGCGCGGCTGCGCAGTCTTCTTCTTCGCCGGTGGCCGGCTCGTCGTGTTCTTCCTTGCCGCCTTTGCTGGCATCGCCTGTTTGCTCCTGTCGATCTATCGCTTGATCTTGCGGCCTTGTGGCTGCCTCGCCCTCATCGTCTCCGCCAGCTCTGTCTCGTGCAATCACGCGGTCGGCGACCTGCTGCTCCTCAGTCCATCTTCACGTTGGCCTTGCGCACCACCACGGCCCACTTGGCGATCTCGGCGCTGATGTGGGCTCCGAAGGCTTCAGGGGTGCTGGCCACGATATCGACGCCGATCGCGTCGAGCTTCGCCTTCAGGTCGCGGTTGGCCAGTGCCTTCACCATTGCGGCGTTGGCGGTGGCGATGATTGCCCTCGGCGTGGCGGGCGGTGCGGTAATTCCGAACCAGGTGCCGGTCTCTACGCCACCGAAGCCGGCTTCCTTCATTGTCGGCACATTCGGCACCACCGCATTGCGCCGCACGTCCGCCACGGCCAGTGCCCTCAGCCGACCGGTTTTCACGAAGCCGTCGACCGCCAGCGGCCCGACGAACATCATTGGCACATGGCCGCCGAGCAGGTCGTTCACCCCCGGGCCGGAGCTCTTGTAGGGGATGTGCACCAGGTCGATGCCCGCGACCAGCCTGAACAGTTCGCCGGACAGATGCGGCGAACTGCCTGTGCCGCCGGAGGCGTAGCCGAGCGAGCCTGGCTTCGCGCGCGCAAGGGCCACCAGTTCCTTTACCGACTTCGCTGGTACTGACGGGTGTACCACGAGGATGTTCGGCTGCGACAGGATGAGCGAGACCGGTGCGAAGTCTTTCACCGGATCGAACGGCAGCTTCATCAGGCTTGGGTTGATCGTGTGGGTGGTGGTGATCAGCAGGAGCGTATAGCCATCGGGTGGCGCCTTCACCATCATCTCGGAGCCGATTGTGCTGCTGGCACCGGCGCGGTTGTCGATCAGCAGCTGCTGGCCGAAGGCTTCGGCGAACGCTGGCTGTACCGTGCGCGCGAGCGCGTCGGCACTGCCGCCCGGGGCGAACGGTACGATCCAGCGGATCGGCTTGACAGGGAACTCGGCGGCGGGGGCAGTAGCCGGCAGCAGCAGCGCGGCGGCGAGGGGCAGCAGGAAGGCTCGGAGGTCCAAGGGAGGCCTGTGTGGGATGCCGCCGGGTGGGGCGGGAAAGCAGTGTGCAAGGCTCGGGGGAGGCAAAATGGTAGCAGACGCCTTGTGATAACCTGCCCGCACATTTTGCATCGATGCCCATGCATCCATGCGTTTCCTTCACCGAAGCCTGCACGGCCGGCGGCAGCATCCGTCGCCGGGAGGACGGGGCGCCGCAGATGACTGCCGAACACCACTGGACCGCGAGCGACGGCACTCGCCTGTTCTACCGGGTCGACGACTTCACCGATCCGTGGATCGATGCATCGACGATCGTCCTGCTACATCCCGGAATGGGCAGCTCGCTGCGCCTGTTCGGGTGGGTGCCGCACCTCGCTCGCCAGTTTCGGGTCGTCCGTCCCGACACCCGTGGACACGGCAGGTCGGAGCCGGGGCCGCTGGACGCGCTCTGCCATGACAGGCTGTCGCTCGATCTGTTCGAACTGTTCGACCACCTCGGGATCGCATCTGCACATGTGATGGGCTCTTCCGCCGGGGGGATGATCGCCGGGCAGGCCGCGATCCGCGAGCCGGATCGCTTCCGCAGCCTCGCCCTCTATGCAGCTACCGCTGGCATCCCGCCGAGCCGACCGCAGAAGGGCGACTGGATGGCGCGGGTTGGCAAGGCCGGCGTGCGCGGCTTCCTCGAGCAGACGGTGCGCGACCGTATCGGCGATGCGTCGCCGGAACAGGTGAAGTGGTACCTCGACTCTGCCGATGGGCTCACGGTCGAATACCTGTCGCGCTTCGTACCGCTGATGGCCAGCGAGGACTGGACAGAGCGTCTGGCTGACTTCCGCTTCCCCGTCATGATGGGGGTGCCGGATCCTGACCCGATGGTCGAGCATGGCGAGTACGAGCGCATGCTCGGCTACATCCGCGATTGCACCTTCGTCACCTTCCCGGGCGCGAGCCATGGCATGACCGCGGAGATCCCGGATGCCTGCGCGCTCGAATACCTGAAGTTCCTCGAAAAGGTCGAGCCATGAGCATGGAAACCTTCACCACCAGCGACGGCGTGCGTATCGCCTACCACGTCGACGACTTCACCGATCCGTGGCGCAATGCGCCGACGCTGCTGATGCTGCATTCGGCGATGAGCAGCTCGAAGCGCTTCTTCTCGATGGTGCCGGGCCTCGCGCGCCACCTGCGGGTGGTACGGATGGATTCGCGTGGCCATGGTGAGTCGCAGGTGCCGCCGGCCAGCGTGCCCCACGACAAGGAACGGCTGAGCCGGGACGTGCTCGAACTGCTCGACGTCCTGAAGCTCGACAGCGTGCACATCCTGGGCGGGTCGGCCGGCGGCTACACCGGGCAGCTGCTGGCTATCCACCACCCGTCGCGCGTGAAGAGCCTGTCGCTGTTCAGCTCCACGCCCGGGTTCAAGGGCGACCAGGGTAAGCGCTGGCTGGCGGAGGCCTCGGTGCGTGGCATGCGTGCGGTGTTCGGCGAGACCATCGACGAACGGCTGCCGGTCGGCGAGGCGGACCCGCGCCTGGTGGCATGGGTACTGGACGAGATCTGCAAGAACGACCTCGAGTTCCTGAAGCGCTTCATCGGCCACTGGACCGACACCGACTTCATGGACCAGGTGCATCGCATCGGCTGCCCGACGCTGATCGTCGAACCTGGCGCGCACCCGATCGGCACCGGGTCGGCGTTCGCCGAGATGGCACGCCTGATCCCGAACAGCGAGCGGGTCGTCTACGAGAACGGCCGGCACAACCTGTACGACTACCAGCCCGACCGCTGCGTCGCCGAGGTGCTGCGCTTCCTGCGCCAGCACTTCCCGGAACTGCGACCGTGAGCGCTGGCGCCGCGTGAGCCGGCTCGACGGCAAGGTCGCGTTCATCACCGGCGGTGGCTCGGGCATCGCGCGGGCGGCCGCGCTGCTCTTCGCGCGCGAGGGCGCGAAGGTGGTCGTGGCCGAGATCGACGGTGCACTGGGCGAGGCCACGGCGCGCGACGTGTCCGATGCGGGCGCAGACGCGATGGCGGTGCGTACCGACGTCACCGACGAGGCGAGCGTACGCGCCGCGATCGACGCCGCGGTGGGCCACCATGGCCGTCTGGACATCCTGTTCAACTGCGCCGGTGGCTCGCTCAATGCGGACAGCCTGGTCACCGAGGTCGACCTCGATGTCTGGGACCGCACGATGGCGCTCGATGTGCGCGGGGCGATGCTGGTCTGCCGGCATGGCATCCCGGCGCTCGTGAAGGCCGGCGGTGGTTCGGTGGTGAACATGTCCTCCGGCGCCGCGCTGCGCGGCAGCAGTCCGAAGCATGTCTACACCGCGGCCAAGGGTGCGATCCTGTCGTTCACCCGCGCGCTGGCCGGCAGCTACGCGAAGGACAACATCCGGGCCAATGCGATCTGCGCCGGGCGCATCCTCACCGAGCGCATCCTGAACAACTACGGCACCGCCGACGCGCCCGGGCCGGTCGCCGACCGGCAGGATGCCGCCGGCCGGGTGCGCGACTACCCGTTCTGGGTCGGACGCCCGGAGGACATCGCGAACATCGCGCTGTTCCTGGCGAGCGACGAGTCGCGCATGATCACCGGTGCAACGATCCCGGCCGACGGTGGCCGGTCAGCCTACTGAAGGAACAGACATGCAAACCCTGGTTGCCAGCGATGGCCTCGAACTGCGCTATGTCGTAGATGACTACACCGATCCCTGGCGCAAGGCCGAGACGCTGGTGCTGGTCCATGCAGCCATGGGCAGCTCGCGCCGCTTCTACGCCTGGGTGCCGCACCTCGCCCGCCACTTCCGGGTGGTGCGGATCGACCAGCGCGGGCATGGCGAAACCGGCATCCCCAGTCCCGACCAGCTTTCGTTCCCGCGGCTGATGCAGGACGTGGTGGAACTGCTCGATCACCTGGGCGTGGACAAGGCGCATCTCGCCGGCTCGTCCGCCGGCGGCATCGTGTCCCAGGGCATGGCTATCCACCATCCGACACGGGTGCGCACGCTGGCGAGCTTCGCTTCGGTGCCGGGCATGAAGAAGGTCGCGACCGACTACGCCGGCTGGGTGTCGCGCATCGGCGCGAAGGGGGTGGCTACCTTCCTGCGCGAGACGATCGCCGACCGGGTCGACGTGGCGACCGCGAAGCCGGGTTTCGTCGACTGGTTCATCGCCGAATCGGCGCGCACGCCGGTCGAGGTGCTTGCGCGCTTCGTGCCGATGATGGCTACCGTCGACCTGCAGGATGACCTGCCGAAGATCGCCTGTCCGATGCTGGTGGTGGTGCCGGGTGCCGATCCGCTGCATCCGGCGGAAGAGTACCGGCCGATCGCTGAGCGGGTGCCAGGCTGCGAGTTCGTCGTCTACGACGGCCTGCCGCACAACATCACCGACGCGGAGCCCGACCGCTGCGCGCAGGAGCTCAAGCGCTTCCTGCTGAAGCACGCAGCCTGAGCGGTGCCGGCCCGGGCGCGGCTCGGACCGCCCGGGCCGCCGCGCCTCAACCGCGCGGAAACCGCCGCTGCAGCCAGGCGAGCGTGTCGGCCGCACAGTGGTCCGGCAGGTAGTCGCAGATGTTGTGACGCGCGCCGTCGTAGTACACCAGCTCGTTGTCCGGAATGCGCACCTTCATGTCCTCGTAGGTCGAGGCATGGCCGACCGGCTCGGCGCCGGGCGCGATCATCAGCACCGGGCAGCGGATTGCGCGGATCTCCTCCATCATGTCCACCGTCGACATGTGGCCGACGAAGCGCTGGATGAACGGCAGGTCGTTGTTCGCCGCCTCGTCCAGGAACCACTCGACGAAGCGCGGATCGACCGCGTCCACCGGGAATCGATCCGAGATCGTCTCGGCCAGGAACGGACGGATGCCGATCGCACCCATGTGAGGCACCCAGGTGCTGACCTGGCTGCGGGTCAGGCCGGGCGTCGAGCCGTAGAGCACCAGGCTCTTCACTCGCTCCGGGTTGTCGATCGCGAGCCGCTGGCCCACGTAGCCGCCGGCCGAGTTGCCGAGGATGTGCACCTTGCCCAGCCCGAGTTCGTCCATCAGGGTGAGCGTGTCCTTCGCCAGCCGCACCAGTGAGAACGGCGACGAAGGGTCGGGCACGTCGGACGCGCCATGACCGCGCAGGTCCATGCGGATGATCCGGTGGTGGCGCGACAGGGCTGGCACCATCGAGTACCAGCGCTTCGTGCTGCCGATGGCGGCATGCAGCAGCAGCAGGGGATCGTCCGGCAGCCACGGGTCGCTGAAGTCGTCGACCTGATAGGCGAGCTTGATGCCGTCGTCGGCGGTCACATGGGGCATGGCGGTCTCCCGTGAAGGATGGTGGGGCGATACGCGATCGCGGAAGGATCCAAGGCGGGGCAGCGATCGCTGATGGTCAGCGTTCCGTGCCCTCGTGCTCGACGGTCACTTCCGGCGGCAGCGGCGCGGCGAGCGTCGCATGCAGGTAGCAGGTGATGGCGGCGATCTTCTGCAGCCGCTCGAACACTTCGTCGGCCGCGCCGCCGTTGAGGAAGAGATGGGTATCGACTGGCAGTGCCCGTCCCGTGAGGGTGCCGGCGGCCAGGCTGCCCTCAAGCGCGAACGGCGTGTACTGCACGATGCGCACGCCGCTGATGTCCAGCTTCATGTTCTCGATGTAGCGCGAGAGCTGGGTCATGTAGCAGAACACGATGCCGGCCGACAGCAGCGACAGGCCGCAGGGTCCCTGGTCTCCGGCACTGCCGGTGCCGGGCCGCTCGTCGGTGCGCAGCGCGAAATGGCTGGCTGCTGGAAGCTCGAGCCAGGTATCCGTGCTGGTGACACCAGCGGGGTCGAGCAGGTGGCTGTCGCCGACAATCAGGCGCAGCACGCGCGCGGTCGGAGAGGCCTGCGCCGGTTGCGACACGCCTGGGCGCTGTTCACCGGTGCGCAGGATCAGTGGCTGCAGCGGGTCCGGGCCTGGCACCGGTCGCGGCGGGCGCGCATGGACCTGATAGGGATCTGGCGCATCCGGTGCCGTGGAGGCGGGCAGGGCAGTGACGCTGCGCCGGCGCCCGTTCACGTAGATCGCGAAGGTGTTCTCGAGTGGGGTGCACAGCGCGGCCATCGCGGGCGAGGCGACAACCGCAGCCGCGACCCAGGCACGCACGGCAGCGGTCGCGGCGGGCGACTTCACCCTGACCGTGACCCGCGTCGGTTCCGCCTGGCCGACCGCATCGCCGCGCACGAACGAGCCGGTGAGACTGTAGCGGTTGTCGAGGTGGATACGCAGCTCGTCGATATCGATGCCGGCTACCGGTGCCGAGGCAATGAGCCGGTTGTACAGGTCGCCATGCAGGCCCGCGTTGAACACGCCGAGCGGGAACGGCGCGAGGTCGGTGCCGGACAGGTGCCGTCCCTCGTCGCTGGTGATGCGCCATGCGCTGCCGGCATCGCCCTCGGTGACCACGGCTTCCTTCTGATGGTGCGCCAGTTGGCGCGCCTCGATGGTGAACACGTCGCGTCCGGCGACGTTGCGCACCACCGGCGGCCGCGCGCTGCCTGGCCGGGTGCGGAAGGCGAGCGGGTCGCCGAAGGCGTCGATGGTGCCGGCGGGCTGGGTCGTCATGCGGGTTCTCTGGGTCAGGCGACGGGCGGCAGGCTGGCGCGGGTGCGCATCAGCACGGTCTTGTCCATCTGGAACACCAGCTCGTCGCGCTGGTTGTAGACCAGGTCGCGGAACACCACCACGCCGCGGTCCGGCTTCGACGTCTCGCGCTTGGAGATCACTTCGACCTCGGTGCGGATGGTGTCGCCGATGCGTACCGGTGCGAAGAACCGGCCGGCATCGAGCGCCAGCAGGCCGACCACCGAGGTGCGGAACAGGCTCTCGGTCATACCGGTGGAGAACGACATGATCAGGTGGCTCGGGCAGATGCGGCCGCCATAGGGCGTCTTCTTCGCGAACTCCTCGTCGATGAACAGCGGCACGTGGTAGCCGACCAGCGCGCAGAACAGGGAGTGGTCGCCTTCGGTCACCGTGCGGCTGTAGGTGGGGTAGCGGGCGCCGACGGCAAAGTCTTCGTAGTAGGATGTCATCGTGATCACAGTTCGAGAGGCAGGGAAGACCTTGGCACGATTGTATGCCGGCAGCGCGCCGTCGATCGTCCCGCGCAGCGTCCTGCGCGCCCTGGCGGCTGCCGCAGGCCTCGCCGCCATGACAGCGGCTCTCATGCCGCAGGCTGCCGCCCAGGCGCAGTGGCCGGTGAAGCCGATGCGCATCGTGGTGCCGGTGGTGCCAGGTTCCTTCACCGACGTGGTTGCGCGCGGGCTGGCGGCGGACATGGGCGAATCGCTCGGCCAGTCGGTGCTGGTCGAGAACCGGGCCGGTGCCGGCACCACCATCGGCGCGGCCACCGTCGCGAAGTCATCGCCCGACGGCTACACGCTGCTGATGACCGAGAACTCGTTTTCCATCGCACCGGCGCTGTACGGCAAGCAGATGACCTATGACCCGGTGCGCGACTTCCAGCCGGTCACGCTGATCGCCGAGGCACCGACCGTCTGGTTCAGCCGGCTCGAGTTCGCGGCGCGCAGCCCGAAGGACCTGGTGCAGCTCGCGCGCAGCCGCCCGGGCGAGGTCACCTTCGCCACTGGCGGCAATGGCACCTCCTCGCACCTGGCTGCCGAGCTGTTCATCGACCGCAACAAGCTCAAGATGGTGCATGTGCCGTTCAAGGGCGTGGCCGGCTCGATCGCCGAGATCGTCGCCGGACGCGTCGATGTCGGCACCTCCAGCATCGCCAGCGCGGCCGGGCCGATTCAGGCGGGTCGGATGCGCGCGCTGGCGGTAACCGGCAAGGAGCGCAACCCGCTGCTGCCCGAGGTGCCTACCTTCGCAGAGTCCGGCTTCGGCGACTACGACATGCCGATCTGGTTCGGCATCATCGGCCCGGCGGGGCTACCTGCCGAACGGCTCGATCGCCTGCATGCCGAGATCGTACGCGCGGCGGGTCGGCCGCGGCTGCGCGACCTGTTCGCCGCGCAGGGCGCACGGTCGCTGCTGGTGCCACCGCCGGCATTCACCAAGCGGGTGCATGCCGAGATCGCGCAGTGGCGCGAGGTGATCCCGCGCGTGGGCATCCGCCCGGACTGAACGCCGCCCGCCCTTCAACGCAACCCGATGGATGAGTCGATGCAGACCCGACGCAAGACCTTGGCCGCCCTGGCGGCCCTGACCAGCCTCCCGGCACTGTTCGCGGTGCCCTTCCTGCTGTCCAGCCAACCGGTTCAGGCGCAGCCGCAGGCGTGGCCTTCGCGGCCGCTGCGCATCGTCGTCGGCTTCACCGCCGGCGGTCCGGTCGACCTGGTCGCGCGCATCGTCGCGCCGCGGCTGTCGGTTCCGCTCGGGCAGCCGGTGATCGTCGAGAACCGCCCCGGTGCCGATGCGAACATCGCGATGGAAGTCGTCGCGCGGGCCAGCCCGGATGGCTACACGCTGCTGCTGATCCAGCCGGGCGTGGCGATCAACCCGCCGCTGTACGGCAAGGTGCCATTCGACCCGATCAAGGACTTCGCGCCGATCAGCCTGATCGGTGAATCGCCGAACATCGTCGCGGTGCATAACGGGTTGCCGGCGAACACGATGCAGGAGCTGCTCGCGCTGGCTCGCGCGAAGAAGGGCGGCCTGTTCTACGGCGCCACGTCCAGCCCGACCCACCTGGCGACCGAACTGCTGAACACCCTCGCCGGCATCCAGACCGTACGCGTGCCGTTCAAGGGCGCGCCGCCGGCGCTGACGGCGCTGATGTCGGGCGAGGTGCAGATCGTGATCAGCAGCATCGGCACCCTGTTGCCGATTGCCCGTGCCGGCAAGGTACGCGCGCTGGCCGTGACGAGCGCGAAACGAAGCGCCGCTGCACCCGACCTGCCGACGGTGCAGGAGGCTGGCGTTCCCGGCTTCATCGCCACCACCTGGTACGGGCTCGCCGCCACCGGCGGTACGCCGCGGGCGGTCATCGACCGGCTGAACACCGAGCTGCGCAAGGTGCTCGCCGACCCGGAGGTGCGCACGCAGCTGGCCGGGCAGGGCATCGACGAACCGGCACCCGGCACGCCTGAACAGCTGGGTGCACTGATCCGCAGCGAGTTGGTGAAATGGGAGAAGGTGGTGCGCGCCTCCGGCGCCGGCGTCAACTGAGCGACTGGCGCGCCACAGCTCAGTCGAGCAGCGCGGTCGCCTTGATCTCGATCAGCGCACCCGGGCGGATCAGCCCGGCGACCTGCACACCGGTCGCCGCGGGCCAGGGCGCGTCGCCGAAGACCTTGCGGCGTACCGCTGCGGTTCCAGCGTATCCGTCCAGCGTCAGGTAGTACTCTGTGGTCTCGACCACGTTGGCGAACGAGACGCCAGCCGCCTCCAGCACGCGGCCCATCTTCTCGAAGATGTATTCGGTCTGCCTGACGATGTCGCCTTCGCCGACGATCTCGCCCTGCTCGTTCGCGGCGGTCATGCCGGAGATGAACAGCAGGTTGCCGGCGCGCACGCCGGCGGAGAAGGTGTAGCGCGGATTCCAGCCGCCTGGCGGCACGACTGCGGTGAAGGGCTTGGCCATGTCGGGCTCCTCTACGGTGTGGCTGGCCGGGGTCGTGTCCGGCCGGAAATCAGGTATGCGTGGAAGCCTTCGGCGACCGGCGTACCGGCCGCATTGGTCACGCGCACGATGAAGCGCACCACGCCGCGGCTGCCCTCGCGCGAGGGCCGGGTGCTCTCCACCTCGAACGCGGTGCGGATCGTGTCGCCCTCCAGCACCGGGGCCAGGAAGCGCATTCCCTGTTCCAGGAAGGCGACCATCGACGACTCCAGCCGCGGCGACAGGGCGGTGGCGCCCAGCGCGCCGATCGCCGCCACCAGCAGCCCGTGCGCGACCGGTGCGCCGAAGCGGGTGCCGCGCGCATAGTCGGCGTCGTAGTGGATCGGATGGGCGTCACCGGTGAGGGCGGCAAAGGTGCGGAACGCGGCGGTATCCAGGCGGCGCTCCTGGCCGGGCCAGCACTGGCCGGGCGCGAAATCCTCGAAGTAGAGCTGGCCGTTTCCGGTCGCGTCCTCGGTGTGCGTGCCGTCCCTGGCGGCCGGGCCGGTCATTCCGCCTTCACGCCCGAGGCGCGCACCGCCTGTACGAACAGCTCGATGTCGGCGCGCAGCTGCTTCGCATACTCGGCCGGCGTGCTGCCGACCGGGTCGATACCCATCGCGGCGAGCTTCTGCACCGAGTCCGGATGCCTGACCGCCTTGGCGATCTCGGCGGCCAGCCGATCGATCACCGGGCCCGGCGTGCCGGACGGCGCGAGTACGCTGACCGAGGGCAGCAGCACGAAGTCCTTCACCCCGAGTTCGGCGAACGTCGGCACGTCGGGGGCCTGCGCGCTGCGCGTGGCGCTCGCCACGCCGAGCAGCCTGAGCGTGCCCGACTTCACATGGGCCGATACCGTCGGCAGCACCGTGAACAGCGCCGGCACCTCGCCCGAGACGATCGCCGGCGTCGACTGGCCGCTGCCCTTGTATGGCACGTGCACCAGTTCGATGCCCAGCCGCAGGCGGAGCATCTCCATCGCCAGGTGGTGCGGGCTGCCGATGCCAGAGGAGCCGTACGACGCGCTGCCGTTGCGCGCGCGTGCGTAGGCGACGAACTCCTTGAGCGTCGAGATGCCGGTGCTGCTGTTCACCGCGAGGAAGAATGGCGAGGTGCCGAGCAGGCTCACCGGCGCGAAGTCGCGCCGGATGTCGTACGGCAGCTTCGGCGTCATCGCCGGGGTGATCGCCGTCTGCCCGAGGTCGGCCACCAGCAGCGTGTAGCCATCGGGCAGTGCGCGCGCCACCAGTTCGGTGCCGATGATGCCGCCAGCGCCCGGCCGGTTGTCGACCAGCACTGGCCGCTTGAAGGTATCGCCAAGGCGCTGCGCGACGATACGGCCGAGGGTGTCGGGCAGGCCGCCGGGCACGTACGGCACGACCATGCGGATCGGCCGCGACGGGAAGGCGGCACCGTCAACGGCCTGTGCGACTGCGGCACCCGGCAGCAGCAGGGCGGTGGCGGCGGCCAGCACGGCGCGCCGCGCGCGCCGCAGGCTGTGGCCGTTGAGGGCCGGTTCAGGACGCATCACGATCTTTCCATCCTTGGCGAAGACCGACGATGATACGCCGGCTGCCCTGCACCGTCCGCGCCGACGCGACGGCATCGGCGGTCGCTGAGGTACCATCACCGCCTGCATATAGACGGATCCCGGATCGGCAATGACAGCAGCAGCGAAGATGCTCGACGGGGTACGGGTGATCGACCTGACCTCGGTCGTGTTCGGCCCGTACTCGACGCAGATCCTCTCCGATTACGGCGCGGACGTGGTCAAGGTCGAGGTGCCCGAGGGCGACATCATGCGCTATGCCGGCCATGCGCCCGAGCGCGGCATGGGCCCGGTGTTCATGAACCTGAACCGCGGCAAGCGGTCCATCGTGCTCGATATCCGCAAGCCTGACGGCAAGGCTGCACTCGAGGCATTGATCCGCGGTGCCGACCTGCTGGTGCACAACGTGCGGCGTAAGCCGATGGCCCGGCTGGGTTTCTCGCCGCAGGCCTGCGCGGCGCTGAACCCGCGGCTGCTCTACTGCGCGGCGACCGGCTTCGCCGAAGCGCATGAGCTTGCCGATGCGCCGGCGATCGACGACGTGATCCAGTGCGCGGTTGGCCTGTCCGGCCTCAACGCGGACGCCGACGGCACGCCGCGGCTGGTGCCGAGCCTCATCGCCGACAAGGTCGCCGGCCTTGCGCTCGCCTCGGCGATGCTCGCGGCACTGGTGCGCCAGCGCACCACCGGGCAGGGCGGCACGATCGATGTGCCGATGTACGAGACGCTCGCCTCGTTCTGCCTGGTCGAGCATCTCCAGGGCGCGACGTTCTCGCCGCAGGGCAGCGTCGGCTACACCCGCGTGACGCGCGAGGGCCGGCGCATCTACCGCGCGAAGGACGGCCATGTGTCGATGACGCCCTACAGCAACGAGCAGTGGGCGCGATTCTTCACCGCCGTCGGACGGACCGACATGGCGACCGATCCGCGCGTCACCGATCCGGCGGTGCGCGGCACCCGCTTCCACGAGCTGTACGACGTGGTCGAGTCGGTCGCGCATACCCGCACCGTCGCCGAATGGATCGCGCTGGCGCGCGAGCTGAACATGCCGGCGATGCCGGTGGTGTCGCTCGCAGATGTCGCTGGCGATGTGCAACTGGAACGCAGTGGCGCCACCGAGACCCGCGAGTTCGCCGGTATCGGGCCTGTGAAGCATCTGTCCTCGCCGGGCTTTTTCGACGGTGTCGCGGCGCGGCATCCGATGAATGCGCCGCGGCTGGGTGAGCACACCCGCGTGCTGCTGCGCGAGGCGGGCTACGACGAGGCCGGCATCGGCGCGCTGCTCGCCTCGGGTGGCGCACGCGCGCTTGCCTGAGACCCCTGCGGCCCGCCATGGCCGGGCCGCGCAGAACGACCCTGCAGGAGACCCTCGATGGAACAGCCCCCGCGCATCGTCCACCCCGACACGTTGCCGTCCTACTCCCCGCCCGGTCATGGCGGTACGGTCAACCGACGGCTGGTCGAGGCCTCCCTCGGCGCCGGGCTCGAAATGGTGCTGGGCGAGGTCGCAGCTGGCGGTGCGGCACATCCGCATTCGCATGACACCGCCTGGCAGATCGTGATGGTGATCGAGGGCTTCCTTGAGCATTCCGAGCCTGGCCTGCCGCCGCAGCGCTGCGGCCCGGGCAGCGTGATCCGTATCCCGCCGAAATGCGTGCACGGCGCGCGTGCGGTGGACGGGCCGGCGAAGGTGGTCGTGATCTACAGTCCGCCGCTGCCGGCAGAGGGCGGCTTCCGGCCGGCCTGAAAACCACTTGAGTACCGACCCTGTTGCAGGACGATGCGCCCCAGGCGGTGGACCCGGGGGTGCCCATCTTTTCGAACGTGTCGATCGCCCAGGCGGCGTGTCTTCAGGCTGCGGCGCGGCCCGGTTCGGCCAGCGCGCGCCGAGCCAGAACCTGCCCCAGGGCCAGCGCCACGGCTGACTGGGTCGGTTCGACCACTGGCACGCCGAGGGCCTGTTCCAGCCCTTCGCGATGCTCGGAGAAGCCGGCGCAGCCGAGCACGATCGCCTGCGCACCCATCTCGTCGCGCAGCCGCCGGCCGACCGATTCCAGGCGCTCGCGGGTGCGCTTGACGTCTGCCAGCGCGGTGACGCTCATTTCGACGGCGATTCCGCCGCAGTAGCGATGCTCGAAGCCCAGCGCCCGGATCTTGCGCCGGTGGCGCACGAGGGAGCCCGATACGATCGCGATCGATGCGAAGCGCTCGGCCAGCGCCGAGGCGGTGTTGAAGCCCGACTCGCCGATGCCGAGCACCGGTTGGCGGTACACCTCGCGCAGCGCATGCAGGCCGGGGTCGGAGAAGCAGCCGATGATGATGGCGTCGCTTGCCGCCATCTCGGGACGTCGCGCCAGCCAGTCGAGCAGCAGGCCAGTGCTTGCATCGACCTGCGCCTGCGTCTCGACGCCAGGCGGACCTTCGTGCAGCGTCTCGCAGAGGATCTGCGGGCCGCCGGGCAGGCGCATCGCTGACACCGCTGCGCTCATCTGCTCGGTGACCGCATGCGTGCTGTTCGGGTTGATGACGAGGATGCGTTCGGACATGGCGGGGTCGCCCTGCTGGGTTCCAGAGTACGTCAATCTACCCAAAAGCGTGCCGCCGTGGAACGACGGGATGGCCAGGTACCCGCCGCCACACCGCGCCGGGCAGTGTCTGCGGCCTGCATCATTGCTGTGCCGAAGCCGGCAATGCGCCGATGTCGATCGACCAGTCGACGGCCGAGCGGCACCAGATCCGGCGCTGCGGCGGCAGGCTCGCGCGCTGCGCGAGGCCGCCGATGCGCAGGGTGAAGGTCTGCGGCGCATCGCTGTCTGGCCGGGCGAACACCGGCGTGCCGCAGACCGGGCAGAACGCATGCGCGCGCCGGTTGCCGCTCTCGGCGGTCTTCACGTAGATGGTCGGCTCGCCGGCGAGCAGCCGGAAGTCGGCTGCCGGCACCACGACCGACACCCGGTAGGGTGAACCGGTCAGCACCTGGCAATCGGTGCAGTGGCAGATCGCGACCCGGGACGGGTCGGCTTGGGCTTCATAGCGGATGTGGCCGCAATGGCACTGGCCGTCGACATGCATGGGGGATGCTCCCGGAGTGATATCGTCCGGCGCAAGGGTAACCCTGGAAATGACTGCGATGAACGACGCGACGATACGAACGCCTGACATCCCGCCGCCTGCGGCAGCCCCGCATCCGCCGAGGCGCGCGTTCCCGCCGGGTTCCTGCGACTGCCACGCCCATGTGTTTGGTCCGCAGTCGCGTTACCGGCTGCTGTCGAAGACGCATTTCGTGCCGCACGAGACGCCGCTACCGGCTTACGTGAAGATGTTGCGCACGCTGGGCTGTGAGCGCGGCGTACTGGTACAGCCCAGCGTGTACGGCACCGACAATACGCTGATCGAGGAGGCGCTGGCCTCGCGCACCTTCGACCTGCGTGCAGTGGCCGTGGTGTCGGCCGACATCGACGATCGTGAACTCGAGCGGCTGCATGGCCTCGGCTTCCGCGGCATCCGCATCAACACCGCCTCGGCTACGCCCGGGCTGCGCATCGAGGATGCGCCACGCCTGGCCGAGCGCATCAAGCCACTCGGCTGGCACCTGCAGTTCTACCTCGACCTGCGCACGATGCCGCAGATCGAGCAGGCGCTGGAGCAACTCGACATCGACGTCGTGATCGATCATTTCGCGCGCATCTCGACGGTCGAGGGTCTGCAGTCGCCGGCCTTCCGTGCGCTGCTGCGGCTGCTGGCGCGCGACAACGTCTGGGCCAAGCTGATGGGCCCTTACTTCGTCTCCGACGCGGTGCCTCACTATCCCGACCTGGTGCCGTTCGCACGCGGCATGATCGAGGTGGCGCCCGACCGGGTGGTCTGGGGGTCGGACTGGCCGCACCCGAGCGCGCGCGAGAAGATGCCCGACGATGGCGACCTCGCCGACATGCTGGGCGAATGGGCACCCGACGAGGCGGTGCGGCACCGGATACTGGTCGACAACCCACGCCGGCTCTACGGCTTCGACTGAAGGTAACGACGATGAGCAAGGCGATCGATGCGCTGGCCGGCATGGTGGCGGGAACTAACTGGGAGGCACTGCCGGCCGGGGTGCAGCGGCTGGCGCGGCTGGTGCTGCTCGATACGATCGGGGTGATCCTCGGCGGATCCGAACAGCCCGAGGTCGCGCGGCTGCGCGCCGGCCTTTCTGCCGGTGCCGGCAGCGGTGCCACCGTGCTCGCGCGCGGCTGGCCGGTGAACGACGCTGGCCGCACCGCCTTCCTGAACGGTGTCGCGGGCCGCGCGATCGAGATGTGCGAGACGCACGGCAAGGTGTCCTGCCAGGCGGCGATACAGTTGATACCCGGGGCGCTGGCAGTGGCCGAGCGTGCTGGCCGCAATGGCCGCGACCTGCTCGAGGCGCTGGTCACCGGGTACGACGTGGCGATCCGGCTCGGTGCCGCGACCACCCGGCGTCCGCTCGCGCATCCGCTGGGGCAGGCGGGGATGCTCGGTGCGATCGCCGCCGGCGCGCGCCTGCGCGGGCTGGATGCAGCGGGCATCGGCACCGCGATCCGCATCGGCGGCAACCTGATGGTCACCGCCGGCTACGGAAACGTCGTCGCCGGTGCCACCACCCTGAACGCTGTCGGTGGCATGTCGGCGATGGCGGCGGTGAACGCGCCCGAACTCGTGCTAGCCGGCTTCACTGCGCAGCACGATGCGATCGAGCAGACGATGACCGAACTGCTGTCGGTCGGCTTCGACCCTGCACCGGTGTTCGACGGGCTCGGTACGCGCTGGGAGATCGCGCAGGTGCTGTTCCGGCTGCGCGCCTGCTGTAACCCGATCTACCCGGCGCTCGACGCGCTGGCCGACGTGCTGGCGCGGCTGAAGCCCCGCGCCGAGGACATCGAGCGCATCGATGTCGAGACCTACGATTTCGCTGCCGGGCTGGGCGTGCAGGAGCCACCCGGGCATTTCGGTGCGCGCTACTCGCTGCCGCATGCCGCCGCGGCCCTGGTGGTCAATGGCCATCTCGGCTACGCCTCCTTCACTGACGCCGCGGTACGCGATCCGGTGCTCACCGCGTTACGCCACCGGGTGCACGTGGTCGAGGACAAGGCGATGACCGCCCGGCTGCCTGCGTCGAAACCGGCACGGGTCACGCTGGTACTGAAGGACGGCCGGCGCGAGGTCGGCTCGGTGGAAGACGACCGCCGGGTCGGCGAGGCCTTCGACGAGGCGCCAGTGCGCGCCAAGTATCGCGAGCTGGCCGGGCTGGTGCTGACAGACGTGGGCGTGGCGGCTGTAGAGTCAGCCATCGAACGCTGCGAGGAATGGCCGTCGATGGCACCGCTGCTGGATGCATTGCGCACGGGTGGACGCAACGCCAGCGCTTGATCAGTTGCGCAAGGGCGGCGGCGGTGGCGGGTAGCGCGGGTCATAGCCGGCCGGTGGGCCGTAGACGGTGGCCTTCGGCGGCGGCGGCGGCGGGCTGTATACCGCAGGCGCCGGCGTGCGGGGGGCAGCCACCGGCGCGCTGCTGCGCGCCAGGCCGGTGGACGGCACCTTGTTGCCCTTGGCATACATGCACTGCACGAACGCGTTGTCGTAGCGCTGCTGGGTGGTGTAGCCGGACGCGTTGGCCGCGCCGGCACCGGCCACGCCGCCGAACAGCAGCCCGACGCCGGCACCGGTGGCCGCACCCTGGCTGCCACCGAGCGCTGCACCGGCCAGCGCGCCTACTACCGTGCCGACCGCCGCGCTGGTCACCGCGCTGTTGGCCTGCGCCCGAGAAGGATCGCTGCCGCCGATGGAATCGGACGAGTAGCGGCGGCAGTCCGCCTCGTCGACCCGGAACTGGTCGAAGCTGCGGCCAGTGCCGGGGAAGGTGGCCACGCTTGGCCCGGTCGGGATCGACACGCAGCCGCCTAGCGCGAGCAGGATCGCAGCAAGCGCGCCGGTGCGCATGCGGCGCCGAAGGCGCGCATCGCGCAGGGGGATCAAGGCAGATGTCATCGCATGTCTCCTTCGGCTACCGCGGACTCGTCGCAGGTTGTGCCGGCACGCGCTGCCACGGCGATGCGCATTCGCGCACGTAGGGATAGTAGGTGTTCGAATCTGCGCAGAAGAACCAGGACGCGGTGTCGGCCACGGGGGCCGGCGCCGGCGGGATCGCGGCGAGGTCGTTGCGTTCGACGTAGACTGGCGGCGGATAGCTGCGCGCTGAATAGACGACCGGCGGCACGTACACGAGCGGTGCCGAATGGATCACGCGCGGGGCGTGGTACACCGGCGGCGGCGCGTAGTACACCCGTGGCGGAGCATAGTGGTGAGGCCGATAGACCGGTGCCGGCACGTACACACCGATGCGCGGGCCACCGTTCCAGTGGTGGCCGCCCCCATGGCCATGAACGTGACCATAGCCGTGGCCGCGGTGTCCCCCGCGGTCGGCCATCACCGGCGCCGGCATCGCCAGGGCGGCTACAGCCAGCAGCGAGGCAGCGATCGCCGCGCGGCCTGGGCTCGATGACATGACGGATCTTGAAGACATCTTTCCCTCCTCGGACCCTCGGATGGCAGGGGTCCTGTTTGCAGCAAGCGTAGTCCGGTGCAGCGTGCGCAACCGTCAGTGATGCAAGCGGACATTGCCGCGGTTACAGTCTCGAAACACTTGTCAGTCAGGAACCAGCCACGCCGCCGGGCCCTGCCTGGCCTCGTGCATCCATCAACGCAGCCGACCTGCGCGAGGTGCACAGCCACCGACGAACGGCAGCCCGGCCCGGTACGAATTCCGGCGTTGGATTACTCTCGCCTTCCCATGCACATCCGGAGCCCGACGCAATGGCCAGGACCGAAGACATCAAGTTGAAGCTGCGCGACGGCGAAATGGGCGCGCACATTGCGTGGCCCGACCGCAAGCCCGCCGGCGCGATCATCGCGATCATGGAGATCTGGGGCGTGAACGACACCATGCGCAAGCATGCGCAGGAGTTCGCCGAGGCCGGGTATATCTGCCTCGTGCCGGACCTGTTCTGGCGCCAGGAGCCGGGTGTGGAACTGTCCGACCGGAATCCGGCCGACGGACAGAAGGCCTTCGACCTCTACTACGACTTCGACTACGACCTCGGCGTGCGCGACATGGAAGACACCATGCAGTGGCTGCGCACCGTGCCCGGCGGTACCGGCAAGGTCGGCAGCGTCGGCTACTGCCTCGGCGGAAAGCTCTGCTACCTGATGTGCTGCCGCACCGATATCGACTGCGCGGTCGCGTACTACGGCACCTACATCGAACACAACATCCGCGAGGCACCGAACCTGCACCGGCCGTTCATGCTGCATATGGCGATGAAGGACCGCTGGGTGCAGGCAGAGGTGAACGAGATGCTCGAGCGGCGTCTGTCGCCGAACCCGCTGGTGACGATCCACAAGTATCCCGAAGCCGATCACGCCTTCGCGCGCCATGGCGGCAAACCGTATCGCAAGGAAGAGGCCGACCGCGCGCTGGCGCTGTCGGTCGATTTCTTCCAGAAGCACCTCGGTTGATGCAGGCGCGCCGACGGGCGATCTCGCTGCTGGCGCCGGTCGGCCTGCTGGCCACCGGCCTGATCGCGGTGCGATCCGCGGGCGCGCATGGCTTCCGTGCTGGCGCGATCGTGATCGACCATCCGTATGCAACGCCGACGCCTGGCGGTGCACGCACCGGCGCGGTGTACTTCCGCACGCTGAAGAACACCGGGCGCGAGGCCGACCGGCTGCTTTCGGCAACCACGACTGCGGCCGAGTCGATGGAACTGCACAGCAGCACCATCGTCGACAACGTGATGCGGATGCGTCCGCTCGCCGCGATCGACCTGCCCCCCGGCGCCGACCTGAAGGTGCGCCATGGCGGCGAGATCCACCTGATGCTGATCGGCCTGAAGGCGCCGCTGAAGAACGGCGACCGCTTCACCGTGCGCCTCAAGTTCGAGCGCGCTGGAGAACACGACGTGGTCGTGCAGGTGCAGCAACCGCGCACCGACGGAAAGCCGCCGCCGGGCCACAACCACTGAAAACCGTCGCCGAAGCCGCCACCGGCTTCGTCGCTGCATTCGAAGGAAGCAACGTGTCGCTGCAATCCAAGGTTCCATTCGTACCTGTTCCGCTCGCGCTCGCGTTCGCCGCGTGCCTGTCCACGTCGGTACACGGCCAGGGATTCCCCGACAAGCCGATGCGCATGGTCGTACCGTTTCCCCCAGGTGGTGCTGCCGACATCGTCGCGCGTCATTTCGCCAGCCGGCTGTCCGAGACGGCCGGCCAGCAGGTGGTGGTCGACAATCGCGGCGGCGCCGGCGGCAACATCGGCGCGGACAACATCGCGCGCGCGCCGGCCGACGGCTACAACCTGCTGTTCGCATCCTCCAGCGTGCTGTCCATCAACCCGCACCTGGGCGGCAAGGCGCCGTTCGACGTGCTGAAGAGCTTCACCCCGATCGTGCTGATCGGCCATGCGCCGAACGTGCTGGTGGTGCATCCATCGGTACCGGCGAAAACCGTGCGCGACCTGATCGCGCTGGCGAAGAAGCGGCCGGATGCACTCGCCTATGCGTCCAACGGTCACGGCACGCTGAGCCACCTGACCGGCGAACTGTTCGCGCAGGGCGCGGGCGTGAAGATGCTGCACGTACCGTACAAGGGCGCTGCACCGGCGACCATCGATACTGTCGCGGGCAACGTGTCGGTGCTGTTCGCCGCGTTCCCGAGCGTCGGCTCGCAGGTGCGCGCCGGCCGGCTGCGGGCGCTGGCGGTCACCAGCGCCCAGCGTATCGCGGTGGCCATGGAACTGCCGACCATCGCCGAGGCCGGCGTCCCGGGCTTCGAGTCGAGCCAGTGGTGGGGCCTGTACGGCCCGGCCGGCCTGCCCGGCGCGATCGTCGAGGTGCTGAACAAGGCCGCCAACCGCGCCCTGACGACGGAGGAGTTCCGCAAGGCGCTCGCGCTCGAAGGTGCGGCACCGGCGGGCGGTAGCCCGGCCACGCTGGCCGCGTACCACAAGGCCGACTACGACAAGTGGGGCAAGGTGATCGCCGCCGCCGGCATCAAGGAGAACAACTGATGGTGCATCCGCAAGCCGCAGCGCCGGGCATCTCGATGCCCGGCAACGATGCAGTCACCCGCCGCTTCGCCGCGTTCGCCGGAGGGCTCACGCACGACGCGCTGCCGCCGGTGGTGCGCGAGCACCTCACCATCTTCCTGCTCGACTACCTGCGTGTCGCCTCGCTCGGCCAGCGCATGCCGTGGAGCGGCTGGGCGGTGAAGCTGGCCGCCGAACTCGGCGGAAACGGCCAGTCGACGATCCTGTTCTCGACCGACCGCACCGACCCGGAGCGCGCGACCTTCGTCAATACGACCTTCTCTGGCAGCATCGACGCCGACGACGTGCACGTGGGCTCGATGCTGCATCCAGGCTGCATCGTGATCTCCGCCGCGCTGGCGGTGGGCGAGGCCCGCGGCGCGTCGGGCGAGCGCATCCTCGCTGCGATCGCGGCCGGCTACGAGAACATGATCCGGATCGGGTTGTCGCTGCAGCCGTCGCACTTCCGGCGCGGCTTCCAGAGTACCGCCACGTGTGGCGGCTTCGGCGCGGCGACTGCGGCCGCCTGCCTGATGTTCGAAGGATCCGACCGCGCCGAGCGCATCGCCGAGACGCTCGGGCTGGTCGCCTCGTTCAGTGGCGGCCTGACCCAGTTCTACCACTCCGGTTCGACGGTCAAGCGCATCCATGCCGCGCATGCGGCGGGCGAGGGCGTGCATGCGGCGCTGCTCGCGTCCGCCGGCTTCTCCGGCCCGGCCGACATCCTGGAAGGCAAGGACGGCTTCGCGCGCGCCTATGCCGACGGCCATGACTTCGACAAGGGCCTGTCCGGTCTCGGCGAGCAGTGGCGCCTTCTCGAGACCGCGATCAAGCCACATGCCAGCAGCGCGCGCGTGCTGTCGGCGATCGAGGCCACCGCGTCGCTGTGCACCGAACACGGGCTGACCATCGACGACATCGAAAGCATCCGCGTCGGCATCCCGAAGGTTATCCAGGGACGACTGACCGTGAACGAGCCGAAGGACATCCAGGCCGCACAGATGAGCCTGCCGTTCTGCATGGCGATGGTGCTCAAGCAGGGCCGCGCGGTGCCCGAAGGCTTCACGCTCAACATCGACGACTTCGAGACCACGCTGGCCGATCCGTCGGTGATGGCGATCTCGTCCCGGGTGTCGTGCGAGCTCGACGACGATGCGGAGCGGGTGAGTACCGAGCAGTCGGTGGGTGCGAAGGTCACGTTCCGGTTGAAGAGCGGCAAGGTGGTCGAGCGTTTCATCGAGGCACCGAAGGGCAGCGTGTCGCGGCCGTTCACGATGGACGACCATGTCGCGCGTTTCCGTGCGGAACTCGGACGACGGTTCGACGCATCGCGCGTCGATGCGCTGCAGGCGGAAGTGCAGGGGCTTGCAGCGGCCGGTGGCGTTGCCCGGTTGATGCAGCTGCTGTCCGGGCGCTGAACCGAACATGCCGACGCTGAAGCTGCCCGACTGCGACCTGTTCTACCAGGTCGACGACTTCACCGACCCGTGGACCGAGGCGGAGACGGTGCTGATGCTCCACGGCAACGCCGAGAGCGCTCTCGCCTGGTACGCCTGGGTGCCGGTGCTGGCCCGCCACCTGAAGGTGGTTCGTCCGGACATGCGCGGGTATGGACAGTCGACGCCGATGCCGCGCGAGTACACGTGGACGCTGGATGCATTGATCGACGACTACTGCCGGCTGATGGACCACCTCGGCATCGAGCGCTTCCACCTGGT
This sequence comes from Betaproteobacteria bacterium, assembly GCA_947458265.1. Taxonomy (GTDB): domain Bacteria; phylum Pseudomonadota; class Gammaproteobacteria; order Burkholderiales; family CAIKXV01; genus CAIKXV01. The sequence continues at coordinate 49,781 of CANGYF010000022.1, read as the reverse complement.
CGCGGCGAAGATCGGCGGGACGATCGCGCGGGCGTTCGCCGCGCGGCGGCCAGACCGGGTGAAGTCGCTTGTGGTGGTAGGTACGCCGCAGGCGCTTCGGCCCGGCGTGGAGAAGGTGCCCGCACTGATCGAGGAATTCGAGACCAAGGGCGCGGAGCACTGGGCTCGGCGGACGATGGCCGGGCGGCTGGGCGAACACTTCCCCGACGAAGGCGTCGAGTGGTGGACGCAGTTCATGGGACGCGCACCGGTGTCGTCGCTGGTCGGCTTCAACCGCGGCATCAACTATGCGGACATCCGCGCGGACCTGCCGAAGATCCAGTGCCCGACGCTGGTGATCACGACCGAGGAGAGCGGGCTGGGGACGGTGGAGCGGACGCGGGCGTGGCAGGCGCAGATCCCGGATTCACGGTTGCTGGTGCTGCCGGGGAAGTCGTACCACGTGGCGGCGAGTGATGCGCAGGCGTGTGCGCAGGCGGTGCTGGGGTTCCTGAGCGGCGACTGAGCGCGAATCTCAGCCGACCGGCGGCCATACGCGCACGCCGACTGCGGGCGAGAACGGCGCATGCCGCAGCCTGGGCACGACCTGTCCCATGCGCGTCGACGGGTCGCGCGCCTCGGCTTCCAGCGGTTCGTAGTGGTGTTCGCGCTTGGCGAGCGAGGTGAACTCGTACATGACGCCGTGGCGCCAGCCGCCGACGCTCGCCAGCAGCTTGCGCGTGGCCACCACGCCGGGCAGCCGCGCGAGCAGCGGGAAGCGCTGCTGCGCGTAGAAGCTGCCGATCGCCTCGTCGGTGGCCGCGTCGGGGGCGTCGTAGTGGCCGAACTGCACGACCGGGGCCGAGGCGCGCGGGTCGCGATGCCCGGCTTCCGGTCCGTCGATGCGCACCTCCTGCGCGAAGATCGCCGAGCCGAGCGGCCGGCGCATCGCCATGTGGCGCCGCGTAAGATCGCTCTGCCGCGTGGCGAGCTCGGAAGGCGGCGGGGCGAGGAAGGTATGCGCCGACGCGCCGCCGAACAGCGCCAGCCAACCCTGGCCGCGTCCGCCGTGGCCGAGCCGGTAGTGCGCCGCCCAGCGGTACCCCGGACGTGAAAGCTTCTCCGGGATATGGACATGGTGGAACCAGTCGCAGTATGCGTCGCGCGTGTCCTCGGCGAGGTCGTACCACAGCGCCCAGATTCCGGTGTCCTGATCGTCCATCGTCGTGCTCCTTCGCGTGGTCACCTTAGTGCTGATACAGGATCCGCGCAATCGTCGCCGCCGTCGCACGGCAAACCTCGCGGAAATCCGGACTGATCCGCTCGTCGCCTTCTGCCGCTCTCCAGAACGCGACGGCCGCCCGCGCGGCTGATCGCCACCGGTCCTGCTCCGACGGCATCGGCAGTAAAGGCTCGAAGTTCCGCTCCGGCAGTTCGATCCCCCGCTGCGGCGCATGCATCATCGGGAGCATGTCGTAGATCGGCGCGAGCGCCAGTCCGTCTTCGACCGGCGTGAACGACAGGTTCCCGTCGTGCATGTCGGTGTTTCCGATCAGCAGGCCGAAGCACCACAGCCGCCCTATCGCATCGTCGGTCGCGGCATCGATCCATCCCCGCTCGCGCAGCCGTCGTGCCGCTTCCGTCCAGGGCCGGCCGGCAAGGCCGAACAACGCGTCGTTGAGCGATGCCCACGAGCAGAGGGCGGAGCGACCGTGCAGGCCGTGTCGATCGAAGCGCTCGACTTCGAGGAAGGTGCGGTCGCCCGCATGGTGGATGCGCGTTGTCGCGGTCGGAATCTCGAGATGCCTGGCGATGACCTGCGCCGCCAGATGCTCGCAGACCAGCAGGTCGGACCATCGTCGTGACCCCGGCGAGTCGTCCGACCCTGAGAACTTCACCAGCACAGGCACCGGCCGGCCATCGATCATGCGTACGGTGGTGAACTTCGGAAATTCGCCGCCGGCCGACGAGCCGACCATCTGACCCAGCATCGACTGCTGCGCCAGTAAAGGCCATGTCCGTTCGACATCGTGCATCGCCGGATCGATCATGTCTCGCTGCCGGCTGGCCTGCCACTGCCGGTACGACGCTTCGCCGACGATGAGGTTGCCCGGCAGGTCGGCACCGATGACGGACAGCCCATGCAGCACGTCGTCATCGCTCCAGAAGCGAGGATCCTCTGGCACCTGCAGCAGCGGCGCGTGGGTGCGTGCGAAGGCGCGGCCGAGGTAGCCTTGCGGCCGCATGTCCGCGATCGGGTAGGGCAGGCCTTCGAACCAGCCGTCCCGCATGGCTTCGTCCATCGGCCATGCGAATCCGGGGGCATCCAGTGCGCAGCCGTGCGGCTCGATCATCTGGATCCGTCCCGCTTCGCGAGCCTGGCCTTCCGTATCGATCTGGAACAGCGGGATCGGCTCACGGCGGCCGCGCAGCGGGCGCGCGGCGGCATAGGTCGTGCGCCGGGCGCGGCCGCGCACGACCACCCGGTCGCCGGCCGCGCGGACGGTGCGCATCAGGGTGGCGCGGCTGACGCCCTGGCGGTCAAGCACCCGCGCGGTCGGTGAAGGACCGTCGGAGGCGAGCAGCCGCAGGAGAGCGTCGACATCCATGAAACGATCAGTAAAAACACAAGTAATTGAGCCGAAGGACTATCTTCGGCTGCAATTACTATACCTGAAACGATTCATGAAACGATTCTACTGTAGAGATGCCCACGGCCGACTGCGGTGCGGCGATTCCCGCCTCAGTTGAACTTCAACCCCGCCGCCTTGACGATCGCCAGGTTCGCCTTGATCTCCGCCGCGATCAGCGCATCGAACTCCTTCGGCGTCATCGGCATCGGTTCGAGACCGATCTTCACCAGACGCTCCATCACGGCGGGCTGCTTCAGCACGGCCGTCGTCTCGGCATGCAGCCGGTCGATCAGCGCGCGCGGCGTCTTCACCGGCAGCAGCAGGCCGTTCCAGAAGGTGTAGTCGCTGTCGGCGAAACCGGCTTCGATCGTGGTCGGCACGTCGGGGAATACGCTCGACCGGCTGCGGGTGCTGACCGCCAGCGGGATCAGGCGGCCGGACTTGATGAAGGGCAGCCCGGACGAGGTGCCGATCGAAAGGAAGTCGACCCGGCCGGCGGCGACGTCGGCCAGCGCCTCGGGCCCGCCCTTGAACGGCACGTGCGTGGCCTTGATGCCGGCGGAGAGCAGCAGCCGCTCGGCGGCCCAGTGGGTTGCGCTGCCGATACCGGCCGATGCGAAAGTCATCTCGTTCTTCCGTGCGGCATCCATCAGCGCCTTGACCGTCTTCAGCCCCTTCTCGGGCGAGATCACCAGCACGTTCGGCACCACGCCGAACACGGCGACACCGGCGAAGTCGTTGCCAGGATGGTAGGGCGCGTTCGGGAACGCGGCGAGCGACGCCGAGTGCGCGGCGGCATTCATCAGCCAGGTGTAGCCATCCGCGTCGGCGCGGGCGACCACGGCCGAGCCGACGGAGCCGCCGGCGCCGCTGCGATTCTCGATGATGATCGGCTGGCCGAGCGAGGCGGACAGGCCTTCGGCGACGATGCGGCCGATCACGTCGGTGGTCGAGCCGGGGGTGAACGGGATGATGGTGCGGATCGGCTTAACCGGGAACTGCTGTGCCAGGACCGGGGTGGAGAGTGCGCCTGCGGTGAGCAAGGCGGCGGACATCCGGACAAGGCTGCGGCGGGTGTTCATGGTCGTCTTCCTCCAGGTAACGTGGACGGCATTCGATACGGTGCCGTCGCTGTCGATGCAGCAAGGGGAAAGCATCATACCGGCTATCCGGCGCGGTCCGGCACCTCCCGCCCCCCGACGCCCCGGGCGGGGACGTGCGTTTTGCTAGACTGCCCGCTTCCTGACGAGAGGGGACAGCCGTGGCGCATGAACAAGGCGGGTCGGATCAACCGATCCCGGACGACATCCGGGCGCAGGCGAAGGCCCTCGGGCTGGACAAGCTTACCGACGCGGACTTGCGCCAGTTCATGAAGGCCGCGCAGGTGGCGCAGTCGCGCCGCTCGGTACTCGACACCCGCTCCCTGGTGGCGGCGGACGAGCCAGCCCATGTCTACCGGCTCGACTGAGGGGGATACCTGCGATGAGCGACCTGCATACCCTGTCCCTGTCCGAAGCCTCCACGCTGATCCGAGACCGCAAGCTGTCGCCGGTCGAGTACACCCGTGCGCTGGTCGAACACACCGAGCGCCATGACGGCAAGCTGAACGCCTTCCTGCGCTTCACGCCGGAGATCGCGCTGGCCGATGCGCAGCGCGCCGAGACCGAGATCATGGTCGGCGGCTGGCGCGGCCCGCTGCATGGCGTGCCCTACGGGCTGAAGGACATCATCGACTACGCCGGTCTGTCCACCACGGGGCATTCGGCGATCCTGAAGGACAGCACAGCGGCTACCGATGCCTTCGTCACGCGCAAGCTGCGCGCGGCTGGCGGCGTGTTCATGGGCAAGCTGTCCACGCACGAGTTCGCGATCGGCGGGCCTTGCTTCGACCTGCCCTGGCCACCGGCGCGCAACCCGTGGAACCGCGACCATTTCTGCGGCGGTTCGTCGAGCGGTTCGGGCAGCGCGACCGCGGCCGGCTTCGTGCCGGTGGCGATCGGCACCGATACCGGCGGCTCGATCCGCAACCCGGCGTCGATGTGCGGCGTCACCGGCATGAAGCCGACCTATGGTTACGTGAGCCGGCGTGGCGTGTTTCCGCTGGCCTACTCGCTCGATCATGTCGGGCCGCTCACCCGCACCGTGCGCGACAACGCGATCGTGCTCGACCTGATCGCCGGGCATGATCCGCACGACCCTGGTAGCGTGCCGCGCGACGGCAGCAACTGCACCGCGCAGCTCGACCGCGGCGTCGAAGGCCTGCGCATCGGCGTGGTGCGCCACTTCTACACGCGCGACCTGGTGGCCGATGCCGAGATGACCGCATCGATCGAGCAGGCGCTGTCGCAGCTCGAAGCGCTGGGCGCGGTGGTGCGCGAGGTCGAGACCCTGCCACTGCAGCAGTTCGCCGCCTGCAACCGTACGCTGCTGGTGTCGGAAGCCTATGCGGTGCACGAGCGCTGGCTGCGCGAGCGTCCGCAGGACTATGGGGATCTCACCCGTGAGCGCCTTTTTCCGGGTGCGTTCGTGAGCGCGGCCGAGTACGTGAACGCCTCGCGCATGCGGCTGAAGATGACCGCGGCGTTCAACAGCCTGTTCGACGATGTCGACGTGGTGGTCACCGCGAGCGCGCACGACCCAGCGTGCCGGATCGACGATCCGAAGCAGGTCGAATACACCTACGCACGCCAGGCGCGTGCGCCGTTCAACCTCACCGGCAACCCGGCGCTCGCGCTGCCCACCGGCTTCAGTGCTGACGGACTGCCGCTGGGCATGCAGATCGTCGGCCGGCCGTTCGGCGAGGCGACGATCTATCGGGTGGCGCAGGCCTATGAGGCTGCGGCCGGTTGGACGAAACGGCAGCCGGTGCTGCAGGCCTGATCGGCGCCTGCATCGCCTGCAGGCCACCCCCCTCACACCTTCCCCTGGAGAAGAGATGAAAGCATCGTCCCTGCGTGCCGGCATGCCGGCCTCGATCATCGTTGCCACCTCGCTGTTGTCGCCGGCCATCGGCTGGAGCGCGGCCGCGTGGCCGGACAAGCCACTGCGCATCGTCGTGCCCTGGGCACCGGGCGGCAGCACCGACATCGTCGCCCGGCTGCTGGGTGCGGACCTCGGCAAGCGGCTTGGCCAGACGGTAGTGATCGAGAACCGCGCCGGTGCGGGCTCGATCGTCGGCATGGAGTTCTCGGCCGCGATGCCGCCGGATGGGCACAACTTCATGCTCACCTCCACCGGCTACGGCTTCATCATCAACAAGGCGAAGATCGACCTGGTGAACAGTTTCGCGCCGGTGGCGCTGCTCGGCTTCGGCGACAGCGCGCTGGTGGTGCATCCGAGCCTGCCGGTGAAGAACGTCAAGGAGCTGATCGCGCTCGCGAAGCGCAAGCCGGGCTCCCTGAACTATTCATCGTCGGGCATAGGCGGCTTCCCGCACCTGAACACCGAGCTGTTCAAGATGATGGCTGGTGTCGACATGGCGCACGTTCCGTTCAAGGGCGCCGGTCCGGCGGTGGCCGATACCTCGGCCGGCAACACGCAGGTGCAGATCGGGTCGCTGCCCTCGGTGCTGGGCCAGGTGCGCGCAGGGCGGCTGCGAGCGCTCGCAGTTGGCGGGCCGAAGCGCAACCCGTTGCTGCCCGACGTGCCGACCATCAGCGAGTCGGGCCTGCCCGGCTACGAGACCTACATCTGGTTCGGGCTGTTCGCGCCGCGCACCACGCCGGCCAACCTGGTCGCGCAGATGCATGCGGCGGTGAACACCTCGCTCGAGTCGCCGGACATGCTAAAGCGCATGGACGAGCAGGGCATCGACCCGTCGCGCCGTTCCATCGCCGAGTTCGCCAAGCTGATGGAGAGCGAGACGGTGAAGTGGGCCAAGGTGATCAAGGCGGCGAACATCACGGGTGAATGAGATGACGACGACACGCGCGAACGAACTCACTGCGGTGCAGGCCTCGCAGGCGATGGCCGAGGGGCGTCTGACCTCCGAGGCGCTGGTGTCGGCCTGCCTCGAGCGCATTGCCGCCCGCGAGGAGGATGTGCGCGCGTGGGCGTTCATCGATCCGGCGCAGGCGCTGGCACAGGCGCGTACAGCGGATGCGTTGCGGGCCAAGGGCGGGGCGCGCTCGCCGCTGCATGGCATGCCGGTCGGCATCAAGGATGTGATCGATACGTACGACATGCCGACGCAGTACGGCTCGCCGATCTATGCCGACCATCGCCCGGCGGCCGATGCCGCCTGCGTGTCGCTGATCCGCGAACTGGGCGGGGTGATCCTCGGCAAGACGGTGTCGACCGAGTTCGCGACCCGGCATCCCAACAAGACGCGCAATCCGCATTCGCCGCTACATACGCCGGGCGGGTCGTCGAGTGGATCGGGTGCTTCGGTGGCCGACTTCATGGTGCCGCTGGCGCTCGGGACGCAGACGTCATCGTCGATCATCCGGCCGGCGGCATACTGTGGCGTGGTGGGCTACAAGCCGACGTTCGGGCTGATCAACCGGGCGGGGCTAAAGTTCCTGTCCGAGTCGCTGGATACGCTGGGTGTGGTGTCGCGCACCGTAGCTGATGCTGCTCTGCTGACGGAGGGGCTGACCGGGCTCATGCTGGATGCGGCGCCCTCTGCGGTGGCGCCGCGTATCGGCGTGTGTCGCACGCCGTGGTGGGACAAGGCGGATGGGGCTATGCAGGCGCTGATCGAGTCGTCTGCGGCGCGGTTTGCCGCGGCCGGTGCGAAGGTGTCGTCGGTTGCCCTCGAGCCGGCGTTCGACCGGATGAACGAAATCCAGATCGCGTTCAGCTCGTACGAGTTCTACCGGGCGCTGACGCATGAGCGCACCCGGCATGCGGAGCTGATCTCGCCCAGTCTGACCGGGCGGCTCGCAGCTGGCGGCAAGGTGACCCGCGCTGCCTACGGGGCGGCACAGGCCGATACGCACCATTGCATGGCTCTGATGGCGAGGCATTTCGACGGCTGCGACATCATGCTGGCGCCCAGCACACCCGGCGAGGCACCCGGCATAGAGGGCACCGGCGAGCCGACGTTCGGGCTGATGTGGACGCAGCTCGGGCTGCCATGCATCACCGTGCCGGCAGGGAAGGGGCCAGGTGGATTGCCGCTGGGCGTGCAGCTGATCGCGGCAGCGGGGAACGACGCGGAGTTGATGCGGGCGGCTGCTTGGGTTGAGCAGGTGCTCGCTACTGGCTGATCCGAAAACCCGGGTCAGACACGGGTTTTCGGGGTCAGACTGAGGGTCAGATACCCCTGGCTCTGACCCCCAGGCGTAATTGGCCTTGCCAGATCAGCGCAGAATCCGTGTCTGACCCGGTTCTCTCTATCCCCATTTCGCCCGCGCCCGTACAGACGCTGATGCCTGCTCCGCTTCCTCGAGCACCCGCCTGTGGTCGAGCGCGGTGAACCGTCCTGCGCGCCACAGCACCCGGCCGTCCGCGATAACGGTATCGATGTTCTGCGGCTGCGCGAACGACACCAGCGCTTCGTAGGGATCGCCCGAGGGCGCGATGTTCACGTCGCGGGTACGCACCAGGATCAGGTCGGCGCGCTTGCCCGGAGTCAGCGAGCCGGTGCGGTCGGCGATGCCCAGGTCGATCGCGCCGTCGAACGTCGCGAGCTGTACCAGCCGGCGCGCAGTCAGCGGGAACTTCGGTCCGATGCGGTGTTGGTGCAGGTTGTACAGAAGCCGCATGCAGTTGAAGTAGTCGACGCTGTAGGTGCCGGTGTGGTCGATCGACAAGCTGGTCTTCACGCCAGCCTCGAGCAGCTCGCCGAGCTGGATCACGCCGGCGCTCGCGGGTCGGCGCGACTCGCCCAGCGGCGAGATACTGTAGCTCACGCCGCGTTCGCGCAGGATCTTGCGCTCGGCGGCGGTGGTGAGCAGCGGATGTACCAGCTGCACGTCCGGTCCGAGCAGGCCGGCTTGTTCGAGGAAGGTGATCGGGCTGGGGCCCGAGGTGTGTAGCGTGATCGGCAGCTTCAGCGCGCGGGCACCGCCCCAGTCGGCGCGCACGATCTCGAGCGGGATGTTGCCGCGCAGCGGATTCGGATCGGTGCCGACATTGCGCGAGTTGATGCCCAGCGTGAGCAGGCCATCGTTGGGCATCCACGCCTTCTGGGTGCGCGCGAGGCCCGCGAGGTCCATCGGCTTGTCGTCGGGCATGCCCTGCGCCGGGCCGTAGGAAAAGCGGCCGCGCAGGCCGGTGTCTCGCATCGCGCGCAGCTCGGCGTCCGCATGCTCCGGCGTCACGATGTTGTGCGCCCAGTTGTGCACCGTGGTCGCGCCGGCGGTGATCGCCTCAGAAAGGCCGAGGCGCACGCTGCGGTAGCTGTCCTCGGGTGTGTAGAAGCGACCGAGGAAGCTGGTGACCGGGAAGTAGCCGCGCTTCGGATCGTCGATGCGGATGATCGGCCGGCAGATGCTGGTCCACAGGTGCCAGTGGGTGTCGATGAAGCCGGGCATGCAGATCATGCCGGCGGCATCGATGACCGTCGCATTGGCGGTGGCTGCTGAAGGTGCGGCGCCGACCGAGACGATCGAACCGTTGCGCACATGCACGTCGCCGCGTTCGTAGTCGCCGACGGCGGCGTCCATGCTGAGGATGGTCGCGCCGCGGATCAGGTACTCGCCGCGGGTGGGCAGGCGGGCGGTACCGCTCCCCATCGAGCTGCCATCGCGCGCCTGCGTCATGCAGGCGGCCAGTCCGGTCGTGGCTGCTGCTGCGGCTGCCTTCAGCAGCGAGCGCCGGCGGATCATCGGTTGTTCCATCGTTCCCCCAGTATCAGCGGCCGCTCGTCAGTGGCGTCCTGCCCTGCAGAATCCTAGCACGGCTGGAAATGTGCAAAACCCGGGTCAGACACGCATTTGAAAATGCGTGTCTGACCCGGGTTTTCAGTCGGGGCCGAGGCTGGCCAGCTGCCGGGCGATGTCGATGGTGCGCACCCGGTGGCGCTCATCGTATGCTCGGAGTCTGGATGCATAAATGATCAAGGGGAAGATCTCCGCGACGGGGTCATCCGTATTGGAGGAGGGATGATGGCAGTAAGGCTTTCGGCTGCGGCCGCTGGCGCGCGAGCGGTGGCATTGATGTCGGCAGGGGTGGGGCTGGCATTAGGTCTGGGCACCAAGCCCGGCACCGTGCTGGCTGCAGACGCCTTCCCGTCCCGCCCGGTCCGCATGGTGGTGCCGTTCACGCCCGGCGCCTCGAACGACATCATCGGCCGGCTGATCGGCCAGAAGCTGTCCGACGCCTGGGGACAGGCGGTGCTGGTCGATAATCGGCCCGGCGCTGGCGGAGCGCTCGGTGCGGCACTGGTCGCGAAAGGCACGCCGGACGGCTACACGCTGCTGGTGACCAACCCGGGGCCGACGGTCAACCATGTGGTGCTCAGCGCGAAGCCGCAGTTCACGATGGCGGAACTCGCCCCGGTGATCTTCATCGGCTATTCGCCGCTGATCATCGTCGCCAACCCGGCCTTCCCGCCGCGCAATGCGCGCGAGCTGGTCGAGCATGCGAAGGCCAATCCGGGCAAGATCAACTGGGGCTCGGCCGGCAACAACAGCAACCTGCATACCGCGCTCGAGGTGTTCAAGGCGGCCACCGGCATCCAGGCTACCCATGTGCCGTACAAGGGCACGGGTCCGTCGCTGGCGGACATCGCCGGCGGACAGATCCAGCTGATGTTCACCACCTGGGTGTCGGCGGAGTCGCTGGTCAAGGCCGGGCGGCTGCGCGTGCTGTCGACGGCTGGCGCGAAGCGCATGGCCTCGCTGCCGAACGTGCCGACCTTCCAGGAGCAGGGCATCAAGGGCGCGGACGCGATCGTCTGGTTCGGTCTGGATGCCCCGGGAAAGACGCCGCGCGCGATCGTCGAGCGTATCAATGCCGATGTCGACAAGGTGCTGGCGATGCCCGACGTGCGTACCCGCTTCGACACGCTCGGCATCGAGATCGAGGGCGGGCCGCCGGCGCGCTATGCGGAACTGCTGAAATCGGAAGTGGCACGCCTGGCGCGGCTGGTTAAGACCGGCGCGTTGCAAGTCGACTGATTTGACCGCGCGAAATACCAATGACCGAATGACAGACAAGGGGGAATGACCAGATGACCGACAAGACTGCCAACCACTCGCAGCCGAAGGACTACCCGCTGATCGTCGAGAAGGACGTGCAGATCCCGCTGCGCGACGGCAGCGTGCTGTACGCAGACGTGTTCCGCCCCGACGGCGGCGTCGAGACCTTCCCCGGCATCATGAACATCGGTCCGTACCAGAAGGACAAGCTGTGGCGGCCGCCAGCCGACCTGGAAGAGGCGCCGAACCCGTACATGAACTGGGAGACCGCCAACCCGATGTGGTGGTGCCCGCGCGGCTATGCGCTGATCCGCGTCGACTCGCGCGGCTCGGGCAAGTCGCCCGGCATGTCCGAACCCAGCTCGTACCAGGAAGCGGTCGACGCCTATGACGTCGTCGAGTGGATCGCGAAGCAGCCCTGGTGCAACGGCAAGGTCGGCACCAATGGCGTGTCCTACCATGCGGCGTTCCAGTGGCGGCTGGCCGGCCTGCAGCCGCCGTCGCTGAAGGCGATCATCCCGTGGGAGGGCCGCGCCGACCAGTACCGCGACCAGGCCTATCACGGCGGGCTGTTCGCGATGGGCTTCATCATGTCCTGGCACACGACGAACATGGCGCACCAGTTGCTGGGCAAGCCGCGCAGCTACAACCCGGACGCCTTCAACAACAACATGCTGTGGCACTACATGCGCAACGACCTCGACTCCGGGTTCTGGCGCATGAACAGCGCCCGCTGGGAACTGATCGAGGTGCCGGTGTATAGCGTCGGCAACTGGAGCGGATACAGCATGCACCTGCGCGGCAACACCGAGGCCTGGCTGTGCGCCGCCTCGAAGCACAAGAAGCTGCGCATCCACAGCGGCACCCACTTCCATCCGTTCCACTCGGAGGAAGGGCGGATGGACCAGCTGCGCTTCATGGACTACTGGCTGAAGGACATCGACACAGGCATCATGGATGAGCCGCCGGTGAAGCTGCAGATCCGCACCGGTGGTGCTGCCGAGCCCTACGCGTTCCGCTTCGAGGACGAATGGCCGATCGCGCGCACGCAGTGGACGCGCTTCCACCTCGACATCGACGAGGCCGGTGGCGAGGTCGATGGCACGCTGAACACCACGCCCCCCGCGCAGGAACGCAGCGTCACCTACGGCGCGAGCGGCTCGACCAAGGCTGGCGTCTCCTCGTCATCGACCGCGCTGATGCTGGCGAGCAAGGACAAGCTCGGTACCTCGTTCTGGACGCCGCCGATGCAGGAAGACACCGAGGTCACCGGGCCGATCGTGCTCAACTTGTGGATTTCCAGTACGTCCGAGGACGCGGATATCGTGGTCACGCTGCGCAACATAGGTCCTGATGGAGAAGACGTCTGGGAAGTCGGCCAGCAGGGACAGGCTGTACCGTTGACCAAGGGTTGCCTGCGTGCCTCGCATCGCAAGCTCGATCCGAAGAAGTCGCTGCCATACCGGCCTTACCACGCCCATGACGAGCGGCAGTGGCTCGAGCCCGGCGTTCCGGTCGAATGCCAGGTCGAGGTCTGGGCCACCTGCATGGTGTTCCGCAAGGGCCACCGCATCCGCGTCGACATCCAGCCGCGCGACGGCATCGGCAGCAACTTCTACGGTCACTACCATGCGGACTACAACCTCGGCGCCGAGAACACCATCTACTCGGGAGGCGACCGGCAGTCCTACCTGCTGCTGCCGCTGATACCGCCGAAGGCGTAGTCGTTACTGCTTCGGGATACCGGCGCGTTCGATCACCTCGCGCCACTTCCCGATCTCGGACACCATCAGGTCATGGGCCTGCCGGGGCGTGCTCGCGCGCGCCTCGACGCCGACATCAAGCAGGCGTTTCACCACGTCGGGCGAGGCCAGTGCAGCCGTGACCTCGCGGTTCAACCGATCGACGATCGCCACTGGCGTGCGCGCCGGCGCGACCAGCGAGGCCCATGATGCTGCGTGGTAGCCGACGACGCCACTCTCGGCGACGGTCGGCACGCCAGGCAGGAGCGGCGATCGCCGGTTCGAGGTGACCGCCAGCGCCTTCACCGTGTTCGCGCGAACCTGCCCGATCACCGCGCCGACGCTTTCGAACATCAGCTGCACTTCACCACCGCGCAGCGCCGCCAGCGCAGCGGGCGAGGTCTTGTAGGGCACCGTCTGCGCCCGGATGCCGGCCATCGTCTTGAACAGCTCCACCGCCAGGTATTGCGTGCTGCCGATGTTCAGCGTGCCGATGTCGAGCTTGCCGGGATTCGCACGCACATGCGCCAGCGCGTCGGCGAGCGACGAAAAACGCGTGTCAGCGGCGCCGAGTACGGCCATGTCGAAGAAGCCCAGCGTCGAGACGTGTGCATAGTCCTTCACGATGTCGTACGGCAGGCTGTTGAACATCGACACGGTCAGTGCTGCGCCATTGCCCGTATGCAACACGGTGTAGCCGTCCGGCTCTGCCTTGGCGGCCGCGACCGATGCGACGATCAGGCCGGCACTCGGCCGGTTGTCGATGATGACGGGCTGGCCCATGGACTCGGACATCTTCTGGCCGACGGTCCGCGCGGTGATGTCGCCGATGCTGCCGGGCCCGAAAGGCACGAGATAGCGGATCGGGCGCGATGGGTAATCCTGTGCGAAGCCTGCCGAGGCTGAGAACGCCCAAAGAAATGCGAGCGAGGCGATCAGGCGCGCGACGGGCCCGTCGAGGCGGCTGCGTGTGGACATCGTCATCCCCCAGGTTGATGCGGTACCGGTCAGGGTCGTGCTGACGCAACCGGTGTTGCCGTTGTCTCCAGCAGTGCTCGCATTGCCCGGCATTATACTGGGCAGCATGGAGGACAAGGCATGACCACACTGATCATCGGTGCCGGGCTGGTCGGCGCGCAAGTCGCCAGGATCCTCGCCGAGCGCGGCGAGCGACCGCTGGTGATGGACGCGCGTCCGCAGCGCGAGGTGCTGGCGACGCTGCTGGATCCGTCGGCAATCGATCTGTTCGAGGGCGATGTGCTGCGGCCGCTGTCGATCAGTTCAGCGCTCGCGCGCGCAAAGGTCGATGCGATCGTGCATACCGCCGCCAATCCGCTGCTGACGCTGGGCGCGCAGCGCAACCCGTACGCCGCGATCGAACTGAACATCATGGGTCTGGCCAACGTGATGGAAGCCGCGCGCATCCACGGCATCGGCCGGGTGGTTGCGTCGAGTTCCAGCGTGCTCAACCGCTACCAGAGCGGCGGCGAGGATGGCGGAGACTTGTCGAAGGAAGAAGCGGTGCCGCGGCCTCACACGTTCTATGCGGCGACCAAGCAGGCGGTCGAGAGCATCGGCCTCAACTATGCGCGCAGCTTCGGCATCGCGTTCGCGGCGCTGCGCTACTGCCCGGTCGCCGGACCCTGGAGCGGCCCTGGCGGAGGCGGTCCGAGCGGTATCTTCCGCGCGATGCTGGAGGCTGCGGTCGACGGGCGGGAAGCGGTGATCCCGGGCACCGCGATGGAGTGGGTGTATTCGAAGGATGCCGCGCTGGCCACAGTGCAGGCGATCGACGCAGTCGACCTGGGCAGCGGCGTCTTCAACATCACCATGGGGCGCATCTACCGGCCGCAGGAACTGGCTGCGGTACTGGAGGCCGCGATCCCGGGGACGCGCACGCGCATCGAGGCGCAGCCGGAAGGATCGACCTGGAGCGGTGGCGACTGGAAGCCGGCGGACATCTCGCGCGCCGCAAGACACCTCGGGTATGTTCCGCAGTATCCGATGGCGCGGCTGCTGCAGGACTATGCGCAGTGGTATCGCGGCGTACGCGCATGAAGCGCAACGCCGGTCGTCATGCCGAGAAGGGGCCCGGGCGCGAGAACGTCGCGTTCCAGGCGACATGAACATGGACCTGCGCACCATCGATGCCGACGGATCGAGGTTCACGTACATGGAGCAGGGCACCGGCGTGCCGCTGGTGCTGCTGCATGGCGTAGGTTCCGGCGCACGCTCCTGGGTGCAGCAGCTCGACACGCTGTCGGCACGCTGCCGGGTGATCGCCTGGGATGGTCCCGGCTATGGCGGTTCGACCGCGCTGCCGATGGATGCTCCCGGTCCCGACGACTACAGCGATGCGCTGCTGAAGCTGGTCGACGCGCTGGGTGTGGACCGCATGCACCTGGTGGGTCATTCTCTCGGCGCCATCCAGGCTGCGCGTTTCGCGCGCCGGCATCCCGAGCGCCTCCTCGGGCTGACCCTGGCCAGCATGTCTGCCGGCCATGCGCGTCTGCCGGAGGCGGAACGGACCCGCCTGCGCGAGGCTCGCCTGTCCGATCTCGCCGCACTTGGCGTGGCCGGGATGGCGAAAAAGCGCGGGCCGAGGCTGCTCAGCGACCAGGCCACCGACGAACAGCGGCAGGCCGTGATCGACACCATGTCGCTGCTTCGCCCGGAGGGCTTCACCCAGGCGGTGAAGCTCCTGACGGTATCCGATACCCGGGCCGACCTGGCCATGCTGCCGACCTCGATGCCGGTGCAGGTGGTGTACGGCGAACACGACGTGGTGACTGTGCCGGCATCCATCCTCGAGGTGGTGTCCGTGCGGCCAGGGGCCCCGGTGCAGGTGATCGCTGGCGCCGGACATGCGTGCTACATCGAACAGCCCGCGGCGTTCGATGCGATCCTGGTCGCGTTCATCGAAGGAACGCTCGGAGCAGCTTGATGTGCCCGGCGGCCTTTTGCCGGTCGCGATGTCGCACGCAAAGACCGGCCGCCTGCGGATGCTGGCGGTCACCGGCCTGCGGTGGAGCAAGCCACAAAGTCTTGCGGTAACCTGCCTGCAAAGGGAGATCGCATGGCCTCGGAAAAATGTGCTTCTGGATGTCCTCAGCGACAACAAGGTGCAGCATTGCGTGCCCTACGGCGGACACGACTGGCCCGACCACCCTGCGCTGTCGCTCCGGTTCCGCCGCGCGCTGGGCGAGACGCAGCAAGGTGGCGGCGCGGTCAGCGGGCAGGAGAACTGGCAATGAACTGGCTGTCCGATGTATTCAATGTCGACCAAACGGCATCGTGACCTGCGGACGATGAGCACGTCGATGATCGATCCAGCGCGGCTCGAGGTGGACTATCTCGACGCCATCGCCGATTTCGTCTGCAGCACCCGCCTCGAGGACATTCCCGATGCGGTGCTCGACGAGATGCGCATCACCTTCGCCGACACCCTGGCGGTGATCGCCGCCGGGATGCAGACCAGCGAGATGAAGGCGCTGCTGGCGGTGCATGCGCCACTCACCGCGGCCGGCGCTGCCTGCGTGATCGGCAGCGGCCGCCGGATGAACCCGCTGGATGCAGCCAGCCTGAACGGTACGGCCGGCGTGTTCCTGGAGCTCGATTCGGGAAACTCGCAGTCGCACGGGCATCCTGGCATTCACTGCCTGCCGTCCGCGCTTGCGGTGGCGCAGGCCACCGGCGCCAGCGGTGCAGAGACCTTGCTGGCCTGCGTCGTCGGGTACGAAGTGTGCGCACGCGTTGGCGGTGCGGCGAAGATGCGCATCATGGTGCAGCCGCACGGCACCTACGGCGTGCTTGGCGCGGCGATGACGGTGGCGAAGATGCGCGGGCTGTCGCACGCACAGGTGCGGTCGCTGATCAAAGTCGCGGGCGCCACGCCGATCGGGGGTAACCGCCAGACCATGCTCGACGGTGCGACCGTGCGCAACTGGTACGCGGGGCACAGTAGCCAGATGGGACAGATGGCCGTCCGGCTCGCCGAAGCCGGCTTCACCGGGCCGCATGCGGCGCTCGACGTGACCTTCGGCCAGGTGTTGGGCGATGCCTTCGATTCGGCCGGGGCGATCGCCGGCCTCGGCGAGCACTGGTACGCCGGCGAGGGCTACATCAAGCTGTACTCGGGGGCGCGCCACCTGCATTCGGCGATCGACGCGTTGCGCGATCTGTTCGAGCGACAGCCCGCCGTTTCGTTCGACGTGGACGACATTGCGAGCATCGAGGTGCGCACGCATCGGCTGGCTGTGTTCTGTGGCAAGACGGTGGTGGACAACGCGTTCGGTGCCCGCTTCTCCGTGCCTTTCGCACTGGCGACGGTGCTGGTCCACAGGCGCTGGGACCTGGATTGCTTCGGCGAGGCAGCGGTCGCAGACCCGCGGGTGAAGGCACTCATGCTGCGCGTGGACCTGCAGGAGGATGCAGGTTTTACTCGCCAGTATCCGGAGAAGCAGATGTGCGTGCTGGCCGTCGTGTTCAAGGACGGCCGCAGGCTGGAGGGGCGATGCGAGGTCATGCGGGGCGAGCCGGACAACCCGCATGCACCCGGAGCGGTCGAACGGAAGTTCTTCGATCTCGCACGGCCGGTCTGGGGCGAGGCACTGGCCGATACGGTCTATCGCGACAGCCTGCGGCTCGAACAAATCACCGACATGCGAGGGTTTGCAGGCGGCGCAGACCTTTGATCGGCCGGCTGCAGCGGCGCGCCATCGGAGGCTATTCGTTCACGCACATCCGTGGCGCCGAGATGCCTGCCGACCTCGCGGGCCAGCTTCGCCACCACATCGGACGGCGTTCCGGTGGTGGCTGAAGCCTGGTAGCGGCGACAACAGTTAACGTAATGATGATTCAGGATCGGATGGATATCCTGCCAATCCATGGCGGTCGCGCCTGCTTCACCATCGCAGATCCCGCCGGATGCAGGGCATCGATGCCCGAACAGCGGTGGAGGGTAGCCATTCGCGTGTGCTAGGGTCGATGTGTCCAACTTAGTCCGAACCGGTGCCACGACCGTGACCATCGCATCCTCGCGTTCCATCGCCGCGCTGCACGCCGAGCTCGCCAGCGGTGCCATGCGCGTCCCGTCCCTCATCGGGGCATCGCTTGAAGCCATCGCCCGCCTCAACCCGACCTACCGCGCGTTCTCGTACCTGGCCGGCGATGCGATGACCCGTGCCGAAGGCCTGCAGGCCGAACTCGACGCAGGTCGCATCCGAGGTCCGTTGCACGGCCTGGCGGTGAGCGTGAAGGGCAGCATACCGGTCGCCGGCCTGCCATGGACGGAAGGCAGCAACATCTTCCGCACGCGCATCGCGGCGCACGATGCAGGTATCGTGCAGCGGGTACGTGCGGCCGGCGGCATCGTGCTCGGTACCACCACGCTATCCGAACTTGCGATGTACGGCGTGACCAACGCGTTCGAGCCGATGGGGCTCAATCCGTGGGATGTGTCGCGCACTGCCGGAGGGTCGTCCACCGGGGGCGGCGTGTCCTCCGCGCTCGGCATCACCCAGGTGGACATCGGCACCGACAGTGGTGGCTCGATCCGCAATCCGGCCTGCCATTGCGGCGTGGTCGGCTTCATGCCGCGCATCGGTGGTCTGTCGATCGCCGGCAAGGCGAACCATGCGCCCAGCCTGTCGACCATCGGGCTGATCGGCCGCAGCGTCGTGGATGTCGAGACGGCATGGGACGCGCTGGCCGATGAGCCGGGCGCGCGCATCGATGCGCCGCGGCGCCGGCTGCTGGTGCTGCGCGAGCTGGTGGACACGATGTGCGACGACGAGACGCTCGCTCTGTTCGAGGCAGCCTGCGCACGCCTGGCCGAAGCCGGCTTCGAACTGGTCGATGGTGAGGTGCCGGGCTGGATGGCAGGCGAACATGCGGCCGGCGTGGTCTCGCTGTTCGAATCCGGCCGTGCACTGGCCGGGATGGACATCTCGCTCGCCAGCGACGGCATCCGCTTGCGCGCGGCCAATGCGGCAAAACTCGATGCTGTGACGGTAGATGCCGCGCGTGCGGCCTGCGCCGCGCTGCGCCGTACGCTGCCGGCCGCATTGAAGACCGCGGGTGCGGGCGCGGTGCTGACCCCCACCTGGCCGTTCGCGGCGCCGGGCCTCGAGACGCAGTCGCTCGAGGTCCGCGGCCGTACCGTGCCGATCGATCCGCACCGGAACTGTTTCGTGCGGGCGGCCAATGCGGTCGATGCCTGCGCGATCTCGCTGCCGATGGGGCTCTATCCTGGTGCACGCGTGCCCGCAGGCGTGCATCTCACTGCGCCGGGCGGCGATGAGCGCCTGCTGCTGGCGCTTGCCCGTGTCGCCGAAGGCTGCCTGCCGCCCCCGCCCGCCCTGCCGCCGCTGTGATCACGCGATCCGTGCGCTGCTGGCGCAACGGCACGGATTTTGCAACACTCCGGCAGACAGGACCTCACCAAGGAGCAGCTTCGTGATCAGGATCGCTATCCCTGCCGTTAGCGCAGTTCTGCTGTCGGCCGCATTCGTCGCCACCGTCGCACAGGCGGCACAGCCGGCCGGTCAGTATCCGAACCGTCCTATCCGCATCGTCGTACCTTATTCGGGTGGCTCGTCCGACGTGGCCGCCCGCTTGCTCGCGCCGAGGCTTTCCGATGCGCTGAAACAACCGGTGCTGGTCGACAACCGACCGGGCGCGGATGGTCGCATCGGTACGCAGTACGTGGCCAATGCCAATCCGGATGGCCACACATTGCTGTCCATCCTGACCACGCATGCCATTGCCGGCGCGCTGATGAAGCTGCCCTACGATCCGATCAAGGACTTCGAGCCTGTGGCAGCGATGTCGGTGGCGGAACTGGGCATGGGCGTGCATCCGTCTGTCCCGGCATCGAACCTGAAGGAGTTCATCGCCTGGGGCAAGTCGCTGCCGCAGCCGTTGACCTACGCCACGACCCAGATCGGCGGCAACCAGCACCTGGCGGGTGAACTGTTCACGCTGATCACCGGCGTGAAGATGACGCCGGTCCCCTACAAGGGCGGCGGCGATGCGATGGCGGCATTGCTGGGCGGCCATGTGAACATGTATTTCGGTTCGATGGCTTCGATGAACCCGGTGTTCAAGTCGGGCAAGGTCAAGCCGGTTGCGGTCACCGGCACGGCCCGCGACCCTGAGTTCCCGAACATGCAGACCTTCGCCGAAGGCGGCATCCCCGGGCTCGACATCCGCCTCTGGTACGGCATGCTGATGCCGGCCAAATCCCCCCGGGAAGCGATCGACCGTATCTCGAAGCTGGTCGTAGACAACGTCGCGACACCTGACTTCCGCGCGGCGCTCGCCAAGCAGGGCATGAATCCGATGCCGATGGATTCGGCGCAGTTCGCCAAGTTCCTGCGCGCCGAAACCACCCGCTACACGGATATCGTGAAGCGGGCGAACATCAGGATCGATCAGTAGCGGTCAGTCGAGCGGCACGGTCCTGCCAAGGCCGCGCCGTTCGCCTTCGCGCAACGCATGGGCGGCGAAGGCGACATCGCCGATCGCCATGCCCTGGATCAGCGCCATGATCCGGTCCGATGGCGTCTTCCGGCCCGGCTTTGTGCCCGACAGCACCTCGCAGGCGAGCGCGTCGACGCGTGCTCGGAACGTCGATTGGGTCAGGTGACCCTGCTCGATCCATGCGCCGCCATCGCCCATCTCTGCCGCGAAGTCCATGTCGTCCACGATGAAGCGGTCGGCCTCGGCCAGTACCGGATAGTCGACCTCGTTGTAGCTGCCCATCGAGCAGACGACCGCACCCGGCTTCAGCGTCCCACCGAACACGAGCGGTGACGGCGACTCGGTCAGCGTGACCACCAGGTCGGCGCCGTCGACCGCCTTGTGGCCATCGGGTTCTGCACGCATCGCTGCCTGGACATCGCCCGCCTGTGCGGCGATGAACGCCTCCATGTTCTTCATCTGGCGCGAGGTAACCCGAAGTTCCTTCACGTCGAGCGCCTGCGTGAGCATCGGCGCGATCTCGCTCGCGATTCCGCCGGTACCGAACAGCGCGACGACCAGTGGCCCGGGGTTCACCAGCGCCTGTGCCGAGACCGCGCCGAAGGCAGCGGTGCGCAGCCGGCTCAGCCAGTGATCCGAAACCAGGCCGGAGAGCTGGTAGCCCGCGTGGTCGTACACCGCGCAGTAGTTGGTGTTCATCGTGGTGGGCCCGGGATGCGACAGCAGGCGGATGCCGGAAGCGTTCAGGTAGCCGACGGCGGCCGCCTTGAACTTGAACTTCGGCCCGCCGACCGGCCGCGCGTCCAGCGACATCGCGGACGGCGAAGACAGCAGGCTGTGTCCCGCCGTCTGGTCGATCAGGGTGCGGCGTGCGAGGTCGAGAGCGGTGCTCGTGTCGAGCACCGAACGCACGTCTTTTTCGGAGAGGATGCGCAACTGGCCCATGGTCAGGACGCCTTGCGCACGATGCATGCGCACAACCCGCCACCGGGCGGCGCCTGGTGCACCGTGTTGGCCGAGATGAAGGTCCGGGTCGAGCCGAGGATCGATCCGATGATGCCGCTCATTGCGGCGCGCACATGCTTGTCCATGTCGAGGTGACTGCTCTTCATCGTGGTGCGCACGCCGCGCACCTTGCCGTCGGGCGCCGAACCGGCCTTGATCAGGGTGGCGACCACGCGCTCCGCATGTGCGACCTGCCCGTCCGCATCGAAGGTGCAGCCAGCCGCGGTATACATGTCGCGCAGCCCCTTGGCATCGAGCACGTCGCGCAGGAAGCCGGTGTGCACGCTGAGGTCGCCGGCGGCGCCGGGCCGGTTGGCGAGCAGCATGATCTCGACGCAGTCGAGTTCGGCGCCGGAGAACACCATCGCCCGTTTCGCGTACAGGCTGTGGTCGGTGTTGAACGCCTCCTGCACGATCTTCTCGCGCGGCACTTCGCCCAGCGCCAAGCCGGCACCGAGCGCGCCGACCGCCTTGGAATGCGCTGAGGTGACCCGGGTGTTGCGTACCGCCCCGGCCGTGGCCGGGATGTGGCTGGTGACCGGGGTCTTCACGATCACGAGCGCTACATCGTCTGCCTTCACGCCCGCATCGCGCATTGCGGCTTCCACCGTTTCGGCCACGATCACGGCATGCGCCGGGGTGCCGATCTCTTCCGGTGTCAGCGAGCGGCTGCGTGCGCAGCCGAAGGCGAGCGCTCTGCCCTGCCCCGCCGTCGCCGACGGCGCAGCAGCGGATTCGCCAACCGCGTCTTCCAGGTCGACGAACAGGTAGCCGAACGGTGTCATCGCGCCTTCGCAGCCGGTCGAGATCAG
This sequence comes from Betaproteobacteria bacterium, assembly GCA_947458265.1. GTDB lineage: Bacteria > Pseudomonadota > Gammaproteobacteria > Burkholderiales > CAIKXV01 > CAIKXV01. The sequence continues at coordinate 28,041 of CANGYF010000022.1, read as the reverse complement.
AAAGGTCGACCGCTCGGCCAGTGCCTTGCCGCCATGTGCCTCGATGGCGGCGGTCAGACTGAGCAGCGCGAATTCACGCGAGAAGTCGTTGACGTCGGAGTTGCCCTCGGTCTTCACCAGCAGCGCGAGCTTCCGGATACGCGCCGGTTCGAAGCGGGCGAGGTTGCGGCTGAAATCACTGACATCGCCGGGGTTTGCGGTGTCGTAGGCAATCACATGTGCGGTCACGTTCGTCTCTTCGGTTCGTGCAGGGTCTGCGGGCAGGACTGCTTCAGGGCCGTGGCAATCCGACGTGGCGATGGATCGGCAGCGGCATCGACCATGCGCGCCTGTTCACCTCGTCGATATAGGGCCTTACTCTAACGTAGCCAGCCTGGAGACGGTCGATGTCGGCGCGTACCGACGGCATCAGGCCTGCGATCTCCGCACGCAGCGCGGCCTCGTCGACGCGGGTGCTGCGTCCGTCCTGCACCACCACCTCGCCATCGACGACCACCCGCCGGATCGAGCGGCCGCTGTCTGCATAGACCAGCTGCCGGATCGCGCTGTTGTACGGGAGGTAGGCTGGGTCGGACAGGTCCATCAGCACCAGGTCGGCGCGGTGGCCGGGCTTGATCGCGCCGATCGATCCGGCAAGGCCGGCGCTGCGCGCACCGCCGAGCGTGCCTGCGCGCAGTGCCTCGGCGGCGGTGACCCCGGTGCGCTCCGGCGTACTGACTGCGGCCAGCAGGCAGAACAGCTTCATCACCTGCAGCAGGCTCTGTACGTCGCTGCAGCTGCAGTTGTCGCAGCCGAGCGCGATGTTCACCCCGCGCTCGCGATACTCGAGGATCGGTGCCACGCCGCTCTTGAGCTTCAGGTTACTCAGCATGTTCAGCACCACGCTGGTGCCGGTGGCGGCGACCTTCTCGAGTTCGTCGGGCTCGAGCCAGATCGCATGCGCGAGCGAGACGTGCGGGCCGAGCAGCCCGGTGTCCTCGAGCAGCCGGACGGCCGAGCCGCCGTGCGCCTGCAGCCGTTCGTGCGCGAAGATTCGCTGGGTGCGGCTCTCGTAGACATGGGTGTAGACAGGCAGCGAGCGGCGGCGCGACAGGTCGGCCACCGCTTCCAGCAGGCCCGGTGAACAGCGTTGCGGTGCCGACGGTGCCAGTGCCCAGCGCAGCATGCCCCCGCGGTCGCCGATGCGTTCCATCGCGGCTTCCAGGAAGGCCATCTGCGCGGCCGGCTCGTCGCGTGCGGTGCCGATGATGCCGTGCAGCTCGGCCGGCGCGAGCGTGTCGATCCAGGGGATGGTGTCGAGCTGCGACTGGTCGCGTACCGTCATGCCCAGGATGACCCGGATACCCGCTTCGGCATAGGCATCGACGATGGTGTCCAGCACCGCATCGGAGAACGGCGCAGCGCTGTTCATGTCCTGCACCGTGGTGATGCCGTTGTGCAGGCATTCCAGAGCGCCGGCCAGCGTGCGGGCACGGACCTCCGCCAGCGAGCGCTTCGAGCCGAGCGGTCCGGCCAGCACGCCCCAGTGCTCGAGCGAGAGGTCCTCGAACATGCCCTTGGCCAGCACGTCATGCGAGTGGTAGTGCGAGTTGACCAGGCCGGGGATGGCCAGCATGCCCGACGCCTCTATCACGTCCGCGCCGGCGGGGGCGACCAGGCCGGTGTCGACCGCGGTGATCGCGCCGCCTTCGCACAGGATGTCCCGGGCGGGCGGGTTGTCGAGGTCACCGGCCAGGTCGAGGACGCGGGCGCCGCGGATGAGCAGCGGTTTACGGGAAGGGGTCATGGCGATACTTCCTGTGATCACGTTCGGGAATGGCCCTAATATGCCCGATCCCGACGATGAAGGACCAGCCATGACCCCGCGTGTTTCCCGCCCCAGGATCGCCGCCCTTGCAGCCCCCGCAGCGCTTGCCGGCGCCGTGGTACTCATGGGACCGATGCCGGCTGCCGCCCAGGCCCCCGCGTGGCCCGCCAAGCCCATCCGCCTGGTCGTCCCGTTCGCCGTCGGCGGCGGCGCCGACATCCTCGGCCGCCTGTTCGCGCAGAAGCTGTCCGAGCAGCTCGGACGCACCGTGGTCGTCGATACCCGTGCCGGGGCCGGCGGCAACGTCGGCGCCGAGATCACCGCCAAGGCACCGGCCGACGGCTACACGGTGATGTTCACTACCAACTCGATGGCGGTGAACGTGAGCCTCTATCCTAAGCTCAACTACGACGCGATCGCCGACCTGCGGCCGGTCGCGCTGGTCGCGGCCGTGCCACTGGTGCTGGTGGTGCATCCGCTGGTGCCGGCGAAATCGGTGAAGGAACTGGTCGCGCTGGCGAAGAAGCGTCCCGGAGGGCTGAACTTCGGCTCCAACGGCAGCGGCACCACCAGCCACCTGTCGGGCGTGCTGCTGGCCGACCTCACGAAGTCATCGATCACCCACATCCCGTACAAGGGCGCCGGCGCGGTGATCACAGCCCTGCTCGGCGGCGAGGTCGACATGGGCTTCGTCGGTGCGGTCGGCGCGACGCCGCACCTGAAGGCTGGCCGCTTGCGGCCGCTGGCGGTGAGTACCGCACAGCGTTCGACCAACCTGCCCGACGTACCGACCATGGCCTCGATGTTCCCGGGTTTCGAGACCGATGCCTGGTACGGCTTCTTCGTACCGACCGGCACGCCGGCGCCGGTGGTGGCGCGGCTGTACGAGGAGATCCGCAAGGCGCAAGCGGCCGCCGATGTGAAGGCCGCGATGGCTCGCGACGGCGCCGACCCGCGCAACCTGGGCCCAGACGAGTTCCCCGCGTTCTTCAGGCAGGAAGTCGAGAAGTACGCGAAGCTGGTGAAGCTCGCCGGCGCGAAGGCGGAGTGATCCCCGCACCGCGGCGAGCCGAGCGGATCAGTCCGCCACGATGGCCCGGTGCAGCACCTCGACGCCGCTGAAGAAGTCCTGCAGGTCCATCGCCTCGTGCGGATTGTGCGAGCCGCGGTCGTTGCGCACGAACACCATGCCGCACGACACCCCGGCGTTGGCGAACACCGCTGCGTCATGGCCAGCGCCGCTGGGCATCGGTTCCATGTCGATAGACTCTGCCTCGCAGGCGCGTGACAGGCGGGCCACCCAGTCCGGGTCCATCGTCGCCGGCGCGGTGTATAGCCGCCGGTCGAGCTGGAACTCGACCCCGCGCGAGCGGCCGATGCGGTCGCACTCCTCCATCATCAGCTTGTGGAAGCGCTCGAGCACGTCGTTGTCCTGGCTGCGCACCTCGAAGCTGAACGCGACCTCGCCCGGGATCACCGACACCGCGTGGCTCTTCGGGTCGGTGGACACCATGCCGCAGGTCATCACCATGTCCATGCCCATCTGCTGCAGCACGCGCCAGTGGTCGTCGAGACGGGTCATCAGTTCTGCCACCGCCAGTACCGCGTCCTTGCGCAACCAGCGCGGCACCGCGCCGGAATGGCCAGTCTCGCCCTTGCACAGGATGCGGTTGTGCCGCACGTTGCCACGGATGCCGGTGACCGGCGCCACCGCCCACTTGCGCGCGACCATCGTCGGGCCCTGCTCGATGTGCAGCTCGAGGTAGGCCGCGACCTGGGCCGGATCGATCAGCCGCTCACCGGCTTCGATGCGCGCAGTGTCGATGCCCAGCGCCTGCATGTCCTCGCGCATCGTACGGCCGGTCTCGCGCTGCGTCAGGTCGAGGTCGGTGGCGGTGAGTTGCCCGGTGAGCGAGAGCGAACCCATGTAGGCCTTGCCGTACCACGCGCTCTCCTCACCGCGCAGCGCGAGCACATGGATCGGCCGCGGCGGAACCTGCCCGCGGCGGCTGTAGTGCAGCAGCACCAGCAGTCCGGCGACGACGCCGGCGAGGCCGTCGAAGTTGCCGCCCTGCGGTACCGAGTCCAGGTGCGAGCCAATCAGCACCGGCGCACCAGCGGGCTCACCGGGCACGTGGATGATCCGGTTATCCACCGCGTCGCGCTCGCAGGCGAGACCTTCGTCACGCGCGAATGCCTCGATGATCGCCATCGCGCGGTTCTCGCCCTCGCCGTAGCTCGCGCGCGTGACACCGACGCCGTCGTAGGTGGCCTGCCGGACCTGGTCGAACAGCTTGCCTGCGATCGCCTTCAGGGACGGGTCGAGCCGATCTATACACACCTCATCCATGTTCGGGCGTGCCGCTGGGTACGACGCCGGCGCCGCCATGCAGCGCGGACCAGCCGACCGGGTCGGCAAGGAAATCCTTGATCTCCTTCGCGCGCTGCGGCGTGAAGTAGCTCAGTGACTTTGTCTGGGTGAAAACGTCCTTCCAGGTGGCCAGCGCGTGCATGGTGAAGCCGTTGTCCTCATACACCTGCCGGCTCTGCGGATAGATGTCGTAGTTGAAGATCACGAAGATGTCGCTCAGCCGTGCGCCGGCCTGGCGCAACGCGCGGGCCGTGCCGATCTTGGAGCGACCGTCGGTCGTGAGGTCGTCCACGAGCAGGCAGCGTGCGCCCTCTGGCAGGTCCCCCTCGATCTGTGCATGCGATCCCCAGCCGACCGACTTCTTGCGTACATAGACCATCGGCAGGTCGAGCCGGTCTGCGATCCACGAGGCGAACGGGATGCCGGCGGTCTCGGTGCCGGCGATCACGTCGATCGACGAGCCCAGCCGCGCACGCAGCAGCCCGGCGGCGTGATCCATCAGCAGCCGGCGATGGCCAGGATGCGACATCAGGCGGCGGCAGTCGACATACACCGGGCTGGCCCAGCCCGTGGTGTAGATGAACGGCTGCCGCTCGTAGACCAGGACCGCCTTCAGCGCGAGCAGGGCCTGCGCGGTGTCGGCGGCGACGGTCAGCGTGTCGGGCGGGATCGGTGGCTTGCCGGGCGGAGGCGGCGACGCGGGGTCGGTCATGGGCTGGGCATGCATATCAGGGACGCCCAGTGTAATCCAGCGGTGGCTCGACCCGCAGCCGCGCCGCCTGTTCGAATGCGTAGGCCATCGACAGCAGTGCGCCGTCCTCGCCGCGGCGGCCGATGAAGGTGATGCCGGCCGGCGTGCCGCTGTCCTCGCGCAGCCCCAGTGGCACGGTGATCGCGGGATAGCCCGCTGTCGCGTACAGCGTAGAGTGCATGTTCTCGAGGCTCACCAGCACGCGTGCACCGGTCTTTTCGAAGGTCGCATCCAGGATGGCTGCAGCAGCGCCCCGCAGTCGGAGAACGAGTGCCTCGTGCGCGGGTCGGTCGAGCGCGGGCACCTTCGACAGCGCGGCGATCATGTCGATGCCGAACGGTGCGCGCCGGTCCGGCATCGCGCGGTACCAGGCGAGCAGGTCGTCCAGCGTCGTGACACCGGCGCCCCGTTTCGACACGTAGTCCATCATGTCCAGCCGCATGCCGGATGCCAGCAACTGCACGAACGGTGCGCCGCCCGCCCAGGCCGGCGACTGCGGCAGCAGGGTCGCACGCGGCAAGGCACCCGCAGCCGCCAGACCCTTCCTTGCGCGATCGAGCAGCACGGCGTTGCCGCGCCCTTCCAGAATGTCGCGCTCCAGCACGCCGACGGGAACGCCGGACAGCGCGTCCTTGCGCAGGCCTGCCGCGAAACGCGCGGGCTGCAGCGCGATCGCATCGAGCAGGAGGGCGGCATCGGTCACCGATCGTGCAACCGGTCCAGGCGTATCGTTTGCGGACAGCAGCGGCACGATACCAGCGCCGTCCACCCTCCCCCTGCCCGGCTTCATGCCGACCACGCCGTTCCAGGCAGACGGCGCTATCAACGAACCCGAGGTCTCGGTGCCGATGCTGGCCATCGCCAGCCGCGCCGCGGTGCCGGCTGCCGAGCCTGCACTGGAGCCACCAGTGACCGCCGCGCCGTGCGGATTCATCGTCTGCCCGCCTACCGCACTGCTTCCGCCGATACGAGGACCCAGCGTCACGACGCCCGCGAACTCGGAAAGGTTCGCCTTGCCGAGGATCACCGCACCTTGCGTGCGCAGCCGCGCGACCAGCGGTGCATCAGCCTTCGCGACATGGTCGAGCAGCAGCGCACTGCCGGCAGTCGTGTGCATCGGTGGCCCGGTCTCGATGTTGTCCTTCAGGCTGATCGGTATGCCGTCGAGCGGCCCGAGCAGTCGGCCGGCCTTGCGTCGCGCATCGGCAGCGCGGGCTTCGTCGAGCGCGGCCGGATTCAGTTCGAGATACGCGCGCAGCCGTTCATCGTGGCGTCGAGTGCGATCGAGGAAGTACAGCGCGAGCGTTTCCGAAGAAAGGCCGCCCGAGGCCATGGCTGCCTGGACCTGCGGGATCGTCGCATGCCGCAACAGTGCGTCGACCTCCGCGGCCGCTTGCGGCGTGAAGCGCGCGAGTGCGGTCTCGAACGGTTTGAAGTCGAGGGCCCGCAGGCGGGGGATGTTCGCCGTGGCAGCTGCATGCACGGGTGCGGCGATGCTCCAGATGCAGAGCAGCATCGCCAGTGCAAATCCGAGGTGTGGTTTTGGGCTCGTCCGGATAGTTGAGAACCGCATAACGCGCTTCGAGCGCCTCCAGGCATGGCTTTCAGTTGTTGTTGATGGACGGGATCAGTGACTTCACGCGGTATTTGAGGCCTCTGCCTCGTACGCCTCCTGCTTCAGGTGGCGGTCGAAGAAATCCATGTACAGCTCGAAGGCGAGGCGCTGCACAGGGTCCGGGTCGAAGCTACCGTCCGCGCCGGGATAGACCAGGCAGTAGCCGTGGTCGGGATGCTCGAAGCAGGCCCAGTCGGAGACCTTGCCCGCCTCTCGCATCCATTCATGGGCCAGCTCGAAGATGCCCTGCAGGTGGTCGGTGTAGCGTCCCATGTGCAGCATCGGTGCACGGATACGCGCGATGCGGGCCATCGCCGCCGCCTTGTCGGCATGGAGCTTCACGACGTCGATGTCGTGGTACTGGAGTTCGCCCGCGATGCGCGGTGCGGACGGGCCGGTGTCCACCGACAGGAATTCGTGCGATGCCCCTTCGGCCACTACGCCGGCCGCGAGCGGGGCGCCTTCGGCCGCCGCCTTCAGGATCATTTCGCCGCCATGGCTGATGCCGATGGCCCCGATCGCCTCGGGCCGTACGAACGGCAGGCCCTGCAGGTACTGCCAGATCACCGCGAGATCGTCGGAGTCGAGCGTGGCGGCGGACTTGCGGACGAGGTTCTCGCCGCCGCTGATGTCGTCGGCGATATCGACCGCCGGCCCATGGCCGTAGGCACGCGGGATCTCATGCCGGTAGTTCACGTACACAATCACATAGCCGCGCCGGATCAGCACATCCTGCATGGCCCGCAGCCGTTGCACCTGCTCCAGCACGTGCGGCATGCCGCCGTGCCCATCGCCACGGCCCATGGTGATCACCGGGAACGGGCCGTCACCGTCCGGCTTGCGCAGCACGATCGGCACGTAGAGTTCGTCGCGCGTAGGAACGAAGGTCAGGTGCGCCGGCCATGCCGAGCCTGCGAGCGGCTGGATGAAGGAATAGGCCTGCTGCCGGATGCCGCCAGATGTAGCCGGCTTCATGCCAGCCTCCGCGGCTGGCGTGTGCTCACATCGGTTCGATGCTGGCTGCCTTGATCACCTTGCCCCATTTCACGATCTCGCTCTTCAGGATTTCTCGAATGCCTCGGGTGTGGACGACGAGGGCTCGGCCCCCAGTCCGAGCGGGATGGTACTCATCTCCGGCATGCGCAGGATCTCGCGCGGTCGTCAGTGCCCGCCGACTGCCTCGCCGAAAGGCAGTTCGGTGCCCAGGCCCTTCTGCCTGGCGCGGTCATACACCCATTGGCCGATGGCGGCATCTAGGATGCCCATGCCCGGCGATTCGTAGAGGATGATGTCCTCGGGACTGGCGCGCCCGGTTTTCTTGCCCGCCACCACGTCGCAGACCTCGGCGCAGACATCCTCCGCGCGGAAGCGGCCGTCGGCCAGCACCGTCGAGAACGGCTTGCGCGGCGGGTCGTCGCCGAGCACCTGCTCGGTGCTCGACAGGAACACGCGCGAGCGCAGGATCGTCTCCGGATCGAACTCGCCGGGGGCGAGCGACATCAGCAGCGCACCAGGTTCCAGCCAGCCCGATTCGAAGACCACAACATTGCCCGAGGTCGCCGTGATCATCACGTCGGTACCACGCACCGCTTCACGTCCGGACGGTGCCGGCTCGACCTCGATGCCGAGCTCGCGCTGCATGACCTCGCAGAAGTCGCGTACGTTCGCTGGATCCCTGCTGTAGGCCTTTACCTTCCGGATCGGACGTACCGCGCAGGTCGCCGCGGTCATCGCCCGCGCATAGCGGCCGGTGCCGATGATGCCGATGGAACTCGCGTCCTCGCGCGCGAGGTGCTTCGCAGCCACCCCGTACGGCGACGCGGTGCGGATAGCATGCAGGTGGTAGTCGGAGATGATCGAGACCATCTGCATCGTGTCCCAGTCGAACAGACAGATCACCTCGGAGCGGTTGGTACCTCGGTAGCCCGAGTAGACGCGCACGGCCGCGGTACCCATGTCCGGCACCATCCCGGGAAGGATCCGGATGTTGTGCCACAGGTGGCCGGGATGGTCCGGGTGGGTCATCGTGCTGCGCTTGAGCTGGAACGTGCTGCCGGCCGATTGCTGCCGCATCATTTCCTCGATCAGCTCGACGGATTCAAGTGCCGGATGTCCGCCCGACAGGGCGTCGATCACGTCGCGTTCGGTCAGGAAAAGCATGCTGACTCCTCTGAAGGGTTTGCGGTCGTCCTCGTGGGCCGCGTGAACGATACGGGGCTATGCTGCCCTGTACGCGGCGCGAATACCATGTCGCTCACATCGGGAATGAAAGTCTTTTCCTGCGCGACTACCCCTTTTTCCATGCTGCCGCGTTATAGGCAGGACCATGGAAAACGTTCGCTCCCTGCCCTTCCTCGCCCGGCGCGCCCTGCGTCGGTTTCTTCTGCTCATTCTCGTGCTGCAGGCCGGTGCGTTGCTGCCCGGGCTGCTGGCTCCGGTCCCGATCGCTCGGGCACAGTCCGCGGGGGCAGCCGAACTGCCCGCCCGTTCCGTCCCGCCTCTTGTTCAGCCGCTGCGGCAGGTGCCGCGGCTGGTGGCTGCCGAAGCCAGACTGCCGATCCAGGTGGTCCGGGTGCGGGTCGATGCAGAGATCGTCGGCATGGCCGCACGCACGCGTGTCGAGATGGAGTTCCGCAATCCTAACGAGCGCGTGCTGGAGGGCGAACTGCAGTTTCCATTGCGCCCCGGCCAGTTGGTAACCGGTTTCGCACTCGACATCGATGGTGAACTGCGCCCGGCGGTACCGGTGGAGAAGGCGCGCGGCCGACAGGTGTTCGACGACGTGATCCGGGCGCGGGTCGACCCAGCGCTGCTGCAGGTGACCGAGGGCAACAACTACCGCCTGCGCGTGTATCCGCTGCCGGCCAACGGTACCCGCCGGGTCGTGCTCGAGATCGGCGAGTCGCTCGTGCGTACGACCGACGGGGGGCAGGTACGGCTCGACTACCAGTTGCCGCTCCAGTTCGGGCAGCCGATCGGCCGTCTCGAGGCAGACCTGCGCTTTCCCGGCACCGAGGCCCGTACGGTGTCCGCCAGGCTGGGCGCCGAGCGCCTGATGGTCTCGCCCGGCCCCGACGGCAGCGCGCGGCTGGTGGTCGAACGCACGGCCGCTGTCGACCCGCAGTTGCGGGTGCAGGTGCCGGCCGCCGGCAACCGTGCGCAGGTCTCGACCGCATCGTTCGCCGGCGACACCTTCCTGTATGCAGAGATACCGCTCGCGGCGGCAAGCCGTCCGCGTCCGGCGCCAGCCGAGATTGCGATCGTGTGGGATGCGTCGGGCTCGGGCGCGAACCGTGACCATGGTCGCGAACTGGCCGTGCTCGACGGATACTTCCGCGCGCTCGGCAGCGTGACCGTGCAACTGGTCCAAGTGCGCGATGTCGCGCTGCCAGCTGAGCGTTTCGAGGTGAGCGGGGGCGACTGGCGGGCCCTGCGGTCAGTGCTCGAGAAGATGGTCTACGATGGCGCGACTAACCTGGGTGGGATCGCGATCCCGGCGTCGGCACGGCTCGCGCTGCTGTTCTCGGACGGGCTGGGCAACTACGGCCCGGATCCGATACCTGTCGCCCAGGTGCCGATGTACGCGCTGATTGCCTCGACCGCCGCCGATCCGGTCGCACTGCGCCACAGGGCCGAACAATCGGGCGGTGCGCTGATCGACCTGCAGCGCACGGCAACCGCCGATGCGGTGCGTGAACTGCGCACGCAGCGCAGCCGCGCGATCGCTGTACGCGCCGACGGTGCAACCGACCTGGTGCAGGCGAGCGTGTATCCGGAGGACGGGCGTGTCGTCGTCGCCGGCCGGATGCTCTCGCCGGTGGCGACGATCGAGCTGGAGATCGTCGCACCCGACGGGGCGCGCACCCTGCGTCGTATCGAGGTGTCCGGCAGCACTGCCCGCACGGCCGGCGCGAGCGGCCCATCGGGTAGCCTCGCAGCCCAGCGCTGGGCGGCGCTCCGGCTGGCCGCGCTGCAGGCCGACGCCGAACGCAACCGTGGCGAGATCCGGCGGCTGGGCATGCGCTTCTCGATGCCCACGCCCGAGACCTCGCTGATCGTGCTCGACGCGGTCGCCGACTACGCCCGTCATGGCATAGAACCGCCGCCTGCGCTGCGCGCGGCCTACGAGCGGCTGGTCGCCCGGCAGCGCGATGCCGACCTTCTCGCGCGCAGTCGCCAGCTCGACCGGGTCGCCGCCCGCTTCGCGGAGAAGCAGTCGTGGTGGGAGCGGGTATTCCCCAAGGACGAGCCACCCAAGCCGGTGACGAAGGTCGTGCCGGCACCGACAGGTGCCGCCGTCGGGTCAGCCGCCGGGTCTGCCGCTGATTCGGCACGGCGCTCCGAGCAGCGTGCAGCGCCGCCAGCAGCCGCATCGGCCCCACGCGCGAATGCGGTGCCTGCGCCTGCGCCCGTGGCATCCAGTGCCGCCGAGGCGGCGGCCAGCAACGCCACGGCAGCACCGCAGGCATCGATCCGCCTCGCGAGGTGGGTGCCGGATGCGCCCTATGCAAAGCGCCTGCGTGCCGCACCCGACAGCGCACTCTACGAGATCTACCTCGACGAACGCCCTTCGTACCTGGCCAGCACGGCGTTCTTCCTCGACGTCGCCGACCTGCTGTTCGAGCGCGGTCAGCCGGCACTCGCTAACCGGGTGCTGTCGAACCTCGCGGAGATGAACCTCGAGAACCGCCATATCCTGCGCATCCTCGGCTATCGCCTGCTGCAGGCGAAGCAGGTCGCCCTGGCCCTGCCGGTGCTGAGGAAGGTGCTGCTGCTGAGTCCGGACGAGCCGCAGTCGTATCGAGACCTCGGCCTCGCGCTCGCGCAGGCCGGCCAGGCGCAGCCGGCGATCGACCATCTGTGGCAGGTCGTGGAACGACCGTGGAACAACCGTTTCCCCGACATAGAACTGATCGCGCTCGCAGAGCTGAACGCGATCATCGCGCGCACTGTCGCCGCCGGAGGACCTGCGCTCGATACGCGGGCGATCGACCCGCGGCTGCTGCGCAACCTGCCGCTCGACCTGCGGGTCGTGCTGTCGTGGGATGCGGACAACACAGACATCGACCTCTGGGTGATCGATCCGAACGGTGAGCGTGCATTCTACGGGCGCAGGCTTACCTACCAGGGTGGCCGCATGTCGAACGACTTCACCGGCGGCTACGGACCCGAGGAGTTCTCCCTGCGCACGGCGAAGCCGGGCACCTACACGGTCAAGGCGCAGTTCTACGGGCACAACCAGCAGATCGTCGCGCCGGCCACGACCCTGATGCTCAATTTCTCGACCGGATTCGGGACGCCCGGGCAGCGCGACGAGGAGGTCATCCTGCGCCTGGCAGGCCGCGGGCAGGAGGTGACGGTCGGCACGTTCACGGTCGGCGTGCCCGAGCCGCGCTGAGGGGGATCGCCGTTTACCAGCCGGTCCCGGGGCTGAACCGACGCGCGGTGAACTTGCGGGTCAGCCCGGCGTCGGGACGGCCGCGGCCGGCACCCAGGTACCGTGCAGGTAGCGCTGCGGCAGGCCACCGGCCTCCGGCAGCCGGAACAGGTGCAGCCAGCCATGCTCGACCAGCGCACGCAGCCGTGCATGCCGGCTCAGGATCGTCCCTATCGCGCCAGCCGGTGCCTCGATGAATGCGTGCAGCCGTAGGGGGACATGCCGGAAGAGCTCGCCGTCGTGCACCGACTGCCAGGGCAGGCCGATGCGCAGGTCCCCGCCGTTGCCTTCGAACACGCCGACATGGCCGCCAACCACGTTGTGCAGCAGCTTGTTGCCACAGCCGTAGCGCACCGGGTCCACGGTCGATGCGTAGTACTGCAGGTTGATCCAGTTGGCGACCACCAGCGGCGCGGTCATGATCAGTTCCAGCACCGTGAGGTCCGGATCGTCCGCCCAGTGGTAGTCGTGCAGGAACGCACGCCCCTGCAGGTCCAGCCCTGCGGTGCGTGCGCGCGGGGCCGCGATGAAGGCGGCATTGCCGGCCAGTCCCCACTCGGGGCGTGTCTGCGCCCAGTCGTTGGCCCGGGTGCGCAGTTCTCGCAGCAGGCGCACCGGGCCTGCCGCGGCGAGATCGGGCGACAGCGATGGTGCCCGCGCGCCGCGCGCAGCGTCGCCAGCCTTGTGCAGGTGACGAGCGAGCTCTGCGACAGCCTCGACGTGGGACGGCGGCACTTCGACGTCCTCGAACAGCGTGACCTCGTCGGTGGTGGTGTTGTGCAGGCCAGCGATGAACAGCGTGCCTTCCGGGAGCGCGACGCCGCGCTTCGCAAGATCGGCACGCAGCGGGCGGTCGTTGAGCAACCCGGCCAGCAGTCGCGCGTTGACTTCGCCGGTATGGCCGCCGCAGGCCCCGCAGTCGAGCGATGCGGCATGCGGATTGTTGCGGGTCTGGCTGCCGTGGCCTGCGATCAGCACCAGCGGCGCGAAGGGCGGCTTCAATCCGATCGCTGCGAGCACCGACAGGATGCGCTCGGCGAGATCTGCGCCTGCGGGTTGCACATTGGCCACGTCATCGATGTGCGCCCCGGTGCTGTTGGTGCAGCCTTCGACAGGCGGCGCACCGCCGTCCGCCGGGACGGCCAGGCGCAACCTCAACCGCGCGGTTTCGTCCGCATGCAGGCCATGGTCTTCCCAGCGGGTCGCGCGCGCGGTCGACGGCAGGCTGTCCTTCAGCAGCTTGCCGGCATAGGACAGGCCGATCGCCTCGACGAAACCGAACGCGGAGGCCGCCACGCCGCGCACCGTCGCCCATCGGCGCTGTCCTTGCAGCCGCGACCGGCGCAGCATGGCCAGGCGGGTATCCTCCTCGATCGCACGGCAGCCGGGTGCAGCCAGCGTCTGGGTCGCGCAGACCGAGGCCGCAAGCAGGCCGGGTACGCGCGGCGAGGGCACCTCGGTGCCGAGCGGCACATGCGCGACCGGCACGCCGAAGAAGCCGGCGAAGCCGTAGGTGCGGATGCCGGGCGCGGTCGACTCCAGCGCACGCCGGAACGGCTCCGAGCGCACGTCGATGCAGAACAGGGCCTGTACGGAAGGGGGCTCGCCCTCGGGGGCCGCGGCGGCCGAAGGGACTGCGAAAGCCGCGCGACGTGAAAGCGCTGCACACAGCGGGCGGCTGTAGGCATGCTCGACGGCCGATTGCAGCAGCCAGTCGATCCGGTCCTGCTGCGCGCTGGCCAGCTCATCGGCCGTCCGGGTGTCTCGCCTGGCTGCCCGCAGCCGACCGGCGAGCGTCCGGTCGTCCTGAAGCAGCAGCCACTCCCAGCCAGCACGGATGCCCAGCAGGTCTTCCATCGGGTCGGCGGCATGCGCGCAGCCGCCATCGCCAGTCGAGGGCGCAGTCGGGTAGCGGCGCCGCCAAGCGCAGGCTGCGGCCCAGCCGCCGACGTCGAGCAGCAGCGCTTCGCACCATTCCTCCAGGTCGGCGTCGGCGATGCACAGCAGGTCGGCGACCGCGGCGACCACGGCTTGCGGATCGGACGGCAGGTCGGATGCGCTGGCATGCAGCGAGGCAGGTCCCGCGCCGGACGGCAGCATACGGTCGAAGGCAACCCGCTCGCGCCAGCTCGCAAACAGCCCGGCATGGTTGTGCGACCGCCATACAGACTGGCCATCGTCGAACCAGGCTGCGCAATGCTGGCTGACCTGGTGCACCACCAGCTCGGTCCAGCACACCGGCTGGCCGGGCAGGTACGGTCCCTGGGCCAGCGTGGTCGCCAGCGGCAAGCGCGGGTTCGTCGCCGGCGTGTCGTCCATGCCTGCACGTTCGAGCGCATCGAGCACGGCATCGAGCAGGGCCTCGGCACGCAGCGGCGGCGGCGCGACGCCATCGCCTGCGGTTGCACCGGCCTCGTCCCGCCAGCGTTCGACCGCCGCCTGCAGGTCGGCGCAGGTGAGGCGGCCGGCCAGCCATTGCTCGCGATACCAGGTGCGCGGCATGGTCAGCGTCGTGCCACCCAGCCAGCGCAACCTGGCCTGTGCTTCGGCGATCGGCTTGTCCGCATGGCCTTCGTAGGGGTTGACCGCGATCAGGCGGTCCAATGGCCAGGCCGGCACGATGCGTGCTGTCGCGGCATCGATCGCCGCGGCGATCGACCGTGTGCGGTCGAGCAGGGATTCGAAGGGTGCGTTCATGCGGGACTCCGCGGGCTGCGCAGCGGCCAGGCTGCAAACGCGATCCGGGTCAGCCGGTCGTCGAGGAACAGGCCTGCATAGAACCAGGGGTGCAGGCGGCGCGACAGCGGGCCATCCGGGTTGGCGCGCAGCATCGATTGCAGCAGGTAGAGTGCGGCGAAGGCCGAGAGCACGACACCGGCCAACAGCCACGGTAACCAGCCGCTGCCGGCTTCGCGCGCAGGCAGCCAGTGGCTGGCGATCTGGTGCAGCAGCACCCAGGCCATTGCCATCGCCGCTGCAGAGCACAGCAGCACCACCGGCTGCAGGCCGCCGCGGTCCCTGCGCAGCGGCAGCAGCGGGGCCAGCGCCAGGCTCGCGATCGCAGCCAGCACCCACTGGCCAGGTCCGATCGATGCTGGCGCCGTCGGCAGCAGTGCCCATCCGAGCGAGGCAGCCGCCATCACGGCGCCGGCGCCCACTGCAACTGCGAGCGCTGCGAACAGGCCCTGCGCGGGAAGCCGGCCGGCGAGCGCGAGCTCCGTCGTGCGGCGCACGGTACCGCCGGCGGCCAGGAAAGCATGCGCCTTGTACAGCGAATGTGCGACCAGATGCAGCAGCGCCATCGGATAGGCGCCGATCCCGACCTGCATGAGCATGAATCCCATCTGGGCGCAGGTCGACCAGGCAAGCGACACCTTGATGCTGATCCTTGTCGTCATCACGAGTGCGGCCAGCACCGCCGTCGTGGTGCCTGCAAGGACCAGCAGCGCCTGGGCGAGCGGTACCGCATCGAGCAGGCCTGAAAGCCGGATCAGCACGAAGCCACCCAGGTTCACCACGCCTGCATGCAGCAGGGCGGAAACTGGTGTCGGGGCCTCCATCACCTGGATCAGCCAGCCATGGAAGGGCAGAAGCGCGCACTTGAGCAGCGCCGAGACCACGATCAGCACGACCGCGGCATGCACCGCCAGCGGAACCTCGCCCGACGATAACGACGGGTGCTGCAGCATCGCATCGATACGCAGCGTGTCGAATGCGATCCAGCACAGGCCGATCGCGGCGAACAGGCAGACCTCCGCGATGCGGTTGGCGATCAGCTTCTTGTGCGCGGCGATGCGCGCGGCGGGACGCGAGCCCTGGAACAGCAGCAGCCGCTGCAGCGAGGCACTGGCCAGCATCCAGCAAAGCGCGAGCAGCAGCAGGTCGTTTGCGATGGCCACGCCACCGACGCCGGCGAGCGTCGCCATCAGCCAGCAGGCATAGCGCACCTGTCCGGGCTCGCCGGCGAGGTAGCGGTGCGAATACCCGGCGATCACCCAGCCGATGAACGCCACCAGCAGCGTCATCACCGCGCCCGTGATGTCCGCGCGCAGCAGGTGCAGCGGCCCTGACGTCTGCACGGCAGCGCCGCTCACCGCGCCCAGCAGCATCGACGCGGCCGCGATGGCCAGCGCCAGCCCCGCGCAGCAGCGCACCAGCAACCATGTCGAGGCCACCGAAGGGCGCATCGCCGCGGCGATGAGCGCACCGGCTGCGAACACGGCCGGCAGGCCGGGCAACAGGGCGCTTCGCCAGGCTGGTAGGTCCTGGAGCAGCGGGTACAGCGCAGTGGCATCCATACGGGCTCCGGGTTACTCGTGTCATCGGGGCGGGTCGAGGCGATGAATGTACGCAGCCATGGCGGATGCGTAAAATTCATTGTTCCGTACAGTTCGTTAAGCAATACAGAACGATGGCAGCCGCTGGAGGCGCGTATGGCAAGGCTCAATTACCACCACCTGCACTACTTCTGGGCCGTGGCTCGGGAGGGCAACCTCACGCGCGCGGCCGTACGCCTGCACGTTTCGCAGTCGGCGCTGTCGAGCCAGATCCGGCAACTCGAGGAGTCGTTCGGACAGCCGCTGTTCACCCGGGTCGGCCGCACGCTCAAGCTCACCGAGGCAGGCCACCTGGCGCTCGCCTATTCGGAGAGCATCTTCGCCTCCGGCAACGAACTGCTCGCGCTGCTGCGCGATGGACACCGTGAACAGCGGCAGGTGCTGCGCATCGGCGCGATGGCCACGCTGTCGCGCAACTTCCAGGAGAACTTCGTCCGGCCGCTGCTCGCGCGCGACGACGTCTCGCTCGCCCTGCAGTCGGGCAGCCTGCAGGAACTGCTCGCGCGACTGCGCGTGCATGCGATCGACCTCGTGCTGTCCAACCGGCGGGTGCCGGCCACGGTTGACGATCCCTGGCGCTGCCGCCGGATCGCACGCCAGCCGGTGAGCCTGGTGGGCAAGCCGCGGCCGAAGCGGCGTGCCTTCCGCTTTCCCGACGACCTGGCGAACGTGCCACTGTTGCTGCCGGGCCGCGACAACGACATCAGGACGGGCTTCGACCTGATCTGCGAACAGCGTGGCCTGCGCTACCGCCTGCGCGCCGAGGTCGACGACATGGCCCTGCTCCGGCTGCTCGCGCGCGATTCCGACAGCGTCGCGCTGGTGCCGACGGTGGTGGTGCAGGACGAACTTCGTAGCGGTACGCTGGCCGAGTACTGTGTGGTGCCGGACCTGCACGAGAACTTCTATGCCATCACGGTGCAGCGGCACTTCGAGCCGCCACTGCTGAAGACCCTGCTGCGGCGGCCGGAGGCGGACGTGCTCGCGTTCAGCGGCGAGTGACGCACCTGGTCGTCGTCCGCAACGGGCGGCCGGGCCTTGGGGCCTGGGGCCTTACTTCGCGTCCTGCAACTCGAGCAGCCGGGCCTTCACTTCCCGTTTGCCGAGCGCGCGAAGTTGCGCGATCGTGTCGATCATCGCCGGCTGCGGTCGGGTAGATGCGGTTTCCCAGTTGTAGATGGTCTGTTCACTGACGCCCAGCAGCAGCGCGACCTCGCGCACCGTGAGCCCGAGCCGGACACGGAACGCGCGCAGGCCATCAGCGCGGAAGCGCCGCCGGGTGGCACCGCCTTCTGCCGTCCGGGGGGCGGCCTTCGGCGCGACCGTCGTGCCGCGCTTGCTCAGTTGCGACAGCTCACGGCGCAGGGCGCTGCACTCTTCCTTCAGTGCCGCGATCACGCGGCGTTGTTGTGCCCAGCGTTTCTTCAGCGGGACGATCTCCGCGTTGATCTGCCGCCTGGCGAGGCGGGTGATCTCGTCCCGCAACAACGATGTCAGGTTTGCCATGTAGACCGATGCCTTCGCTACCAATGGAGCAGTAATGGTACGCGGTTGCATGCCGACGGCGCACTGAAGCCGTGCGGGGTCGAGCAACTGCCGTATCGTCGTGACGAGGACGTAAGCAGGCGCTTACTGCGCACACGGTTGGCAAAGCAATCGCACAGGCGCTTAGATGTCCTTTCCCCATCGCGTTAAAGACACGAAACCCCTGCATCCATGGCGCTGACACCTCGCACCGTTTGTGGGGAAAGGACATTCAAGCAGCGGTCACTCCGAGGGCGCTACACTTGTCCGCATGACTCCCGCACCACTCTCACATCCAATGGCACAACCCTGCGCGGACTCGACGGCAGACCTGTTCGCAGGCACCGACCGGGAGCGTGCCGAGGCAGGCGCCCTGCCCGCAGACTGGAAGTCGACGCCACTGGCCTGCACGCTGGAGTGGCTGCGCCGGCAACGGCACGACGGCGAGCCGTACCGGCCCGCGACGATCCAGAAGCACCTGTCGATCGTGCGCCGCTACCTTGCTTCGCTCGACAGGCAGGGGTCGACGCTGGAGCATGCCGGGCCAGAACAGATCGCGACCTTCCTGGACACGCTCGAGCACCTTCAGCGCGACGGCACGCCCGCCCTCACCCGCCACCGCTACCTGCGCACGCTGGAACTGCTGCATTCGGAGCTGTCGCACGCACGCCTGCGCAGCGACAATCCGGCGCGTACCCTGATGCAGCAGTATCCCGCTCCCCGGACGCGGCCGCTGCCAGAATCGCTGACGGCGAACGAGGAAACCCGGCTCCTGTCGGCGATTCAGCAAGCCATGGAGTTGCCGCCAACGGGCATGGCTGCAGCCGATGCCGGCGCCGACGGCGGATGGCGCATGCTGCGCGATGCGGCCATCGTCGCGATGGCGATCGGATCGGGCCTGCAGCCACGCGAGATCGTCGCGCTCGGGCGTCTGGACATGCACCTGGACGAGACGCCACCGTTCGTGACCGTCGCCGGATACGGGCGACGCCCCGAGCGGGTCGCACCGATCAGCCCGTCGGTGCGTCCGCTTCTGGATGCCTGGCTTTGCGTGCGTGCACGGCTCTGCACCGATGCCGCTGGCGCGCTCTTCTGCGCGACGCCGCGCGGCGAGCCACTCACCGTGCGTACCGTCCATCGCGCCTGCGAAGCCTGGCTCGACCGTGCCGGCATCGATCGTACCCACAAGGGCGCACGCGTGCTGCGCGGCGCCTTTGCTGCGCGCCAGCTGCGGGCCGGCAAGCCGGCGCGTGTGCTGCGCGACTGGATGGGACTTGCGCTCGAAGGATCGGCCGCAGCCTACGCACGCGGCATCGTCAACCCGGACGGAATCGAGGTCGCGTGACGGCGTGCGAGGGCACCCCGCTCAGCCGGCCGTTGCCGGATCGTCGCCGATCTCGGCCGCAAGCCCGAGGATGTCCTCGGCCGTGGGCTGGTCCCACTGCTCGCCGATCACGGCACGGGCGAAGTAGCGCAGGAAATCGACACGCACCATCGGGTGTTCCCAGCCGTCGCGGTCAAGCCGCTTGACCAGCACGGAGCGCTGCGCGAGCAAGGCCTCGCGATAGCGCGCCAGCCAGCCTTCGCGGGCAGCCGCGTCGTGCTCGACGAACATGCCGTGCACGTCCCGATAGCGACGCTTGATCCACTCTTCACGCCAGCGCGCCTCGCGCGACGGCGCGACGCCCTGCCCTATCCGCCGCGCGTTCCAGTTGTCGGCCGACGGTCTGCGCTTGCGCTCTGCTTCCAGCACCGCTGCGACCCATCGCGCCGGCTGGCCGATACGGGGTAGACCTGCCGACTCGGGAACGGACTGGCGCTGCACCAGCTGGTCGACCGCCGCGCGCAGCTGCGTGGCATCGTATTGTTCCAGCAGGCGTTCCGCCTCGGCCTGAGACAGCCCGTTTCGAATCGCATGGCCCAGGACGGGCAGATCGACCAGATCGGACGCCAGGCTGCTGCGTGCACGTGCCCCCTCCTCCCGCCGACGAACCTCGAACTGGATCGTGGTAATGGTCTTGTTGTCGGGTCCGCGTGCTTCGATCGGGCCGGCGACCACGATATCGGTCAGTGCATTGACTTCCGCGATGGCGGGCAGGAGGACATCGCGCTTGAAGTAGCGGTACTGCGCCTGTGCGCCATCCGCGCGGTCGGGCTGTCCGGTGAGCACGGGTTTCCACCAGCGCCACGGCTGGCGTGCGGTGAGGTGGCTGGGATTGTCGATGTACCGCGCGCAGATTTCGTACAAAGCGAGCGCGGTGTGAGAGCGCAGCCGGGTCATCAGCTCGAGCGACAGGCGGGCGTAGCGCTCGGGGCTGAGCAGCTGGTTGCGTATCTGCGGTGCGTAACTCCACTGCAGGATCACCGCGCCGCCGGCCTCCGGGGGCTTGCTCAGGGACACCCCCGAAACCAGGCCACAGGCTTCCCAGCGCACGAACTCGCGGTCGGTGGGGCTCTGCCACTCCACGACCGTGCTGATCATCTGTCGCAGCGTGCGCTTCAGAAGCTGGTAGTCCTTGGAGTCGAACCGCGCGAGCGTGATCAGTTCGCGCAAGGGGGCGGTATACGTCTCGGTATCGCCCTGCTGCTGGGCAAGCCGCAGCATCACATTGAAGAGTTTGCGGGTCAGCAGGCCGATGCGTCGATCGGTCGGCATCAGCGCGATGGTATTGACGTGCTTGCGCACGACGCCGTCGCGATCGGCGCGCGCCGGTCGGCTGGTACCCTCCTCGCCCGTCCATGGCACTCCGACACCGTCGGCATTCGCACCAACGTCCGTCGTGACGCCTGACGCATTCGCCGTTTTCACGCGCGCGTCGTCCTGCTGCTGTGCGAGGCTGGCCATGGCTGGAGCGTATGTATTTGTGAGCGCAGACGCAAGCCCACCCTCACCAACGAATGGTAGCGCGTTGCTCGACGGTTTCCTGCAGAAGCTCACACATGTACCGTCCGGCGGTAGCCGTGCTCACGACCGGGTGCATCGGGCACGATCGCTTGCGTTCCCGAATACGGCAGGCCAATAACTCGTGATCCAGGCCGCCGTGCGTGTGCCAGCGCACGTGTGCCGCCGATGCGGCGGGAGGTATGGTAGCCGCCAGGTGAGCTTGCACAGGAAAGTACGGGTCTTTGCGCAACTTCCTGTATCCACACACGATCTGGCCTGTGGATCCTCCGCCGTCTGCCTGAATGCGCTCACGCTCAGACCTGCAAAGCCTCACATCGCTGCCTGTGAAGGCTCACATGATTGAAGGTAACTGCTTGACGAGTATCCCCTTTTCGGAGGATAAAGATTTTGAAGGAATAAAAGAGTATTTACAAAAACCTTCACGAAAGAACAATGGTGTCCAGTAATAATGAATTCGTGTGCAAACCAGTCTGGTACATTGACGTCATGCGCGTGCAAACACGCATGGTCCCGTTAACGATACATACAATCGGTCTCGACACGTGAATTCTCCAGTCATCCATCTCACGCCACAACCACTGAGCAGCATCATCGATCAGGCGGATCGTGCTGCTCTTCTCGTATCGCAGGTCAGGGGCGCGATGCTGTCTCCGACGGCGCGCAAGACAGCGCCGCGATTCAATGCCTCGCAGGTGGCTGCACTGTGTGGCGTCGAACGCGGGCAGATCGCCTATCGGTTGACCAAGGGCGACCTGCCCCCAGGGACGCCGAACGAGAGCGGTGCTCGGCGTGAATTCACGCTGGCGGAAAGTCGTGCGTGGGTGCGGGCATATCGTCCGGCCGCGCGGCGGCCGGAGCATGCCGAGGCCTGTGTCCTGACCATCGCAAACTTCAAGGGTGGTGTCGGCAAGACCACCACTGCCATGTCGCTCGCGCAGGGATTGAGCCTGCGCGGCCATCAGGTTCTGTGCATCGACTGCGATCCCCAGGGAAGCCTGACCACGCTGCACGGTATCCTGCCCGATTCCGAGGTCGCCGAAAGCGAGACCATCCTGGAACTATGCGCCGGGACCGAGCGCTCGATCAGACCCGCGATTCGGTCCACCTATTGGGACGGCATCGATCTCGTTGCAGCTGCCCCGTTGCTGTTCGCCGCCGAATTCATGCTGCCGGCGCGCCAGAGCCAGGATCCGTCGTTTGCCTTCTGGGATGTACTGAACCTCGGCATCGACGACGTCCGGCGCGACTACGACGTCATCATCATCGACACGCCGCCGGCGCTGTCCTACGTGACGATCAATGCGTTGATGGCGGCCAACGGCATCATCATGACGCTTCCGCCCAATGCACTTGACGTCGCCTCGTCCGCGCAGTTCTGGCGGCTGTTTTCCGATCTGACGGCCCAACTCGTCGAACGCCGCGCCATCACGAAGGAGTTCGACTTCATCCGTGTGCTGCTGACCCGGGTCGACAACAACGACGCGACGGCGTCCGTCGTGCGTGAATGGATAGGCAAGGCCTACGAGGGAAAAGTGATGCCGGTCGAGATCCCGAAGACGGCGGTCGCGAACAGCAGTGCCGCAGAGTTCGGTACGGTCTACGACATCACCCGCTATGACGGCAACAACCGAACCTACAAGCGGGCGGCGGATGCCTACGAGCGTGTGACGGAACTCATCGAGCAATTGATTCAGGCGGTCTGGCGCCGGCAGGTTCAGGACACATGAACAGGATTCGAACAACGCGTGGTACGGTACCACGCGGATCGGGTCGCCACGGCCGTGCCTCGTACAGGCGGCCCGTGGCACGCGTCGATCAGGGAGGGCACGAGACATGAAGCGTATCGCGGAAAAATCGAAACTGATCAATCTGCCGCCGGCTGCCCTTCCCGGCCGCGACGATACCTCCAGCGGAAAGATACCTCCGCCCTCGCCTTCCCAGACCGGTGGGCTGGTGGCGCCTGGCGCGGAGGTCCCTGCCGGGAACGCATCCGCGTCGTCGCGTTCGTTTACCGGCGTCGGCGCCATGATGGCTGCGCTGGGGCAGGGGGGCGCGCTCGGCAAGGAACTCGAGGAAGTGAAGGCCCGGCTCGCCGAGTTCGAGGGAACAATCCCCGTCCGGCTGCTCGATCCCGCGCGCATCCAGCCGAGCGCCTTCGCCAACCGACATTCGACCGAGTACGCTTCGCCAGCCTTCGCGGAACTCAAACGTGAGATCGAACAGGCACGGGTGAACGTTCAGCCCATCAAGGTTCGACCAGGCCGCGTTTCGGGCACTTTTGAGATCGTGTTCGGCCATCGGCGGCACCGCGCTTGCCTCGAACTAGGCCTCGAGGTACTGGCCATCGTGGAGGATGTCACGGACCGGGACTTGTGGCTGCAGATGGATCAGGAGAACCGTGGTCGTCGCGACCTGAGTCCGTGGGAGCAGGGTAGAAGCATCCAGATGGCGCTTCGCAGTGGCCTGTTTCCCTCCGTGCGTCGCCTTGCCGAAAACGCCGGCATCGATTTCAGCAATGCTGCCAAGCTGCTCAAGCTGGCCGAGTTGCCCGATGACATCGTGGCGGCGTTCGAAAAGCCGACGGACCTGCAGGTCCACTGGGCAGGCCCTCTGTCCAAGGCGCTGCAGATCGATCCGGAGTCGGTACTCGCGCGCGCGCGAGCTCTCGCCGCGCGTGGTACGGTACCACGCCCATCGAAGCGCATACTGGCCGAGCTGCTCGGCGAAGACGCGGCGAGCGGCACTGCCCCAGAGACGCCCATCACCCTATCGCGCGCCGGCGTGACGCTCGCGACAATCCGGCGAGGTAACGCACAGCGCGTCGTCGTCGAAATCCATCGCGCGGTCGATCTGCAGGACGTCGCCGCCCAGGTGGCGCGATGGATGGATGCAGAGGCGCCGAAACGTGATCCGGACAGGTGAGTCTTTACGGGAACTGACGACGCGCCACGCCTCGCGCGCCGACGAAGCAGAAAGCGGAGAGCGAAAGAGCCGAGCGTCCACCCGAAGGTGAGCCTCTACGGGGCATCTGCAATCAGACTGTGAACCGATTGCAACACGCACAGAACGCCCGCAGAGGACACTTTCTCTTTCTTAACCCTCTGATATAACGGCAGATATTCCCGGCAGAGCTACGCTCTAGCCAAAGCGGCGCCCCGGAGCGCTGGTAGCAGCGCTCGCACTGCGGCCGGGGCATACGTTCCAAGCCTGCCGCAATCGCATAGCGGCTCGGCTCACCCAGAACGCGCGATCCTCCCCAACGACGACACCGATCTCGCCCAGTCGCGCGGCGCCACGCACGCCGGGCGAGGTGGAACAACCCTGGGCAACACGCGTTGTGCGATCGACCAGACGCATTCGCCTACCGGTAACATCATCAGCTCGGCAACGAATGATGTTGACCCACGCATGCAGGCAGTCATGAAAACAGACATGGAATATCCGGGGACCGCAGTGGCGGCATTCATCGAGCGACTGGCGCACGCGGTCGGCGACGCGAACGTGCTGACCGATGCGGCAGACGTCGCGCCAGCACTGAGCGATTGGCGCGGCTTCTACAAGGGGCGTGCGATGGCGGTGGTGCGCCCCGCCAACACGTCCGAGGTGTCGGCAGTCGTGCGTCTCTGTTCCGATGCCGGAATCGCGGTCGTTGCCCAGGGCGGCAACACGGGAATGTGCGGTGGCGCTACCCCGACCATGGACGGACGTACGATCGTGTTGTCCCTTGCCCGCATGAACCGGGTGCTCGCTCTCGACCCGCTCAACTATACGATCACGGTCGAGGCCGGTTGTGTACTGGCAACCGTTCAGCAGGCGGCATCGGCGGCTGGCCGCCTGTTCCCGCTGTCCCTCGGTGCGGAAGGCAGCTGCCAGATCGGCGGCAACCTCGCGACCAATGCAGGCGGCGTGAACGTCCTGCGATATGGCAACACGCGCGACCTCACGCTCGGGCTCGAGGTGGTACTGGCCGATGGCAGCGTGCTCGGTGGATTGCGCGGGCTGCGCAAGGACAATACCGGCTACGACCTCAAGCAACTGTTCATCGGTTCCGAGGGTACGCTGGGCGTGATCACCGGCGCAGTACTGAAGGTGTTTCCGATGCCGCGTACTTCGGTGACTGCGTTCGCTGCCGTCCCCGATCCTGCCGCGGCGATCGCGCTTCTCGGCCGTCTGCGCGAGCAGGTGGGTAACCGCGTGAGCGCGTTCGAACTGATTTCCAGACGCAGCATCGAACTGGTCCTGGCGCACATACCGGGTACGCGCGATCCGCTCGCTGCTGCCTCGCCCTGGTATGTGCTGACCAATGTCGATGATCCGCGCACCGAATCGGATCTCAGGTCTGCGCTCGAACAGGCGCTTGGAGATGCGGTCGAGGACGCACTTGTCACCGATGCGGCGCTTGCGGAGAGCGATGCCCAGGCCCAGGCCCTGTGGCGGATCCGCGAATCCATCCCGGATGCATCGAAGAGCGAGGGGTTGCTCTACCGGCACGACATATCCGTGCCGACCAGCGATATCCCGTCGTTCATCGAAGAGGCCGGTGCCCGGCTGGAAGCGGCGTTCCCCGGCGTGCGCATCGTGTGCTTCGGACACATCGGCGACGGCAACCTGCACTACAACTGCTATGTGCCCGGACGGATGCGCGACGATCCTGTCGCCATCGCAGCCACCGACGTCAACGATGTGGTGTTCCGTCTGGTGCACGAACGTTCCGGCTCGATCAGTGCCGAACACGGTATTGGGCAGGCCAAGGTGGCCGAGTTGCCGCACTATAAGAGTGCGGTGGAACTCGAGGTGATGCACCGGCTCAAGCGTGTCCTCGATCCGCAGGGCATCATGAATCCCGGCAAGGTGATCTGATCGTGGCCTGATATCGGCGACCGCAGCACGCAGCACGGTACGTCCGGATGGGCAGGGGCGACCGGCCATGGAGGAGTCACATGAAGGTATTCGAAGTTCTGGTGGCCGATGCTCGACTTTCGCGAACGGTCCCCGTGCTGGCTGTCCTCGGGGCTGTGCTGTCGCTGCCTCTGACCTTTAGCACGGCCTCCGCGCAACCATGGCCCAACCGCCCGGTGCGCGCGATCGTGCCCGGTCCCCCGGGTGGCGGCACCGACATCCTTACCCGCGCCGTGGTGCAGAAGATGGCCGAGAACCTCGGCCAGCCGTTCGTGGTGGAGAACCGCGCCGGCGGCAGCGGCATCATCGGCGTCGAACTCGCGATGCGTGCGCCGCCGGATGGCTACACGGTGCTGATGGGCCACAGCGGCACGCATGCGATCAACCTGAGTCTGCGCAAGACGCTGTCCTACCATCCGGTGCGCGACTTCACGGCGCTGATGCTGGTGGCGAGCGTACCCAACGCGCTGGTGGTTCATCCGTCGTTCCCGGCGAAGTCGGTGAAGGCGATGGTCGCGCTGGCTCGCGCGAAGCCGGGGCAGGTCACCTATGCTTCGGCCGGGACCGGCTTCTCGCAGCACCTGGCGGGCGTGCTGTTCGCCGACCTCGGTGGCGTCGACATGCTGCACGTGCCGTACAAGGGCAGCACGCCCGGTATGACCGATGTCATCGGCGGCAACGTGATGAGCATGTTCCCCAACATAACCACCGCGATGCCGCACCTGAAGACCGGCCGGCTGCGCGCGCTCGGCGTGACCTCGGCGAAGCGTTCCGACGTGCTGCCTGAGGTGCCGGCCATCGCCGAGACCCTGCCCGGCTACGAGGCGCTTGCCTGGTTCGGCCTGTTCGGCCCGGCCGCGATGCCTGCGGAACTGGTACGCCAGGTCAACGCCGAGATGGTGCGTGCGATCGGCGATCCGAAAGTGCGCGAGATGATCCGCAGCCAGGGTGGTGACATCGGTGGCGGATCGTCGGAGCAGTTCCAGTCGTTCGTGCAGGCCGAGATCGTAAAGTGGGCGAGGGTGATCAAGCGGGCTGGCGTGGAGCAGGAGTGATGCGGTCGATTTGACGCTGCGCGGCGGCGCCTTGTATCTTGGGTCGATCGAACCCGCTGCAGGCCCTGCCATGAACCGCTGCCGTTGCTGCCGCATGTGAAGTCGGGACGGATGCGGGCGATCGCAGGCACCATCCACTGCTCGACCAGGCGGCCAAGGCCCGCCATGCCCCAGCGAACCTTGCGGGCGCCTGCTTCCGGACCGGCAGCCACGTCAGTCCTCCCGTTCAGCTGGGAATGAACTATACGTCCGGGCGTCTGCTAATCGACAGTCACGCAGTCGCTACAGCTTTCCGCCATAAAGCTTCATTGCATTACCGCTGCAGATAAGTTCACGGTCTGCGATCGACAGCCGCTTCACCGCCTTCATGCGCTCGAGGGGATTTTCCTCGCCCATGTCGAACGGGGCGTCGGTTCCGAGCACCACCCGGTCTGCGCCGACGCGCTCGATCAGGTAGCGCAGCGCGGCCTCGTCATGCACCAGCGCGTCGTACCAGAATCGGCGCAGCATCTTTTCCGGAGAGGTACGAGTGTCCTGCTTCGTATCCTTGCGCACCTTGTGTCCGTGCACGAATCGCCCGATCTGGTACGGGATGTAGCCACCACCGTGGGATAGCACGATCTTCAGTGTCTTCAGTTCGTCGAGTGCACCGCTGAACATGAGGTTGGCCGCCATGATCGTGCTGTGCAGCGGATTGCCGATCAGGTTGCGCAAGTAATAGTTTTCGGTGCCGCATTCCGGCGTCGCCGCGTTCGGGTGCGCGAAGATGAAAACCTTGAGGTCCTGCGCACGCTTCAGTACGGGACGGAAGCGCGGTTCGGACAACTGCTCGTTCTCGACCGAAGTGCCCAGTTCAACCGACCGGAAGCCATGGTCGCGCACGATCCGCTCCAGTTCGGCGATCGCGGCATCAGGGTGCTGCATCGGCAGTGTGCCCATGCCCTTGAGTCGATCCGGGTGGGTGGCGACCATGCGTGCGATGCCGTCGTTGGTAATGCGTGCCGCGTCGGCTGCGGCATCGACGCCGAGCCAGTACATCATCACGATCGGTGCCGGCGAGATGAACGAGACGTCGAGCCCCTTGCGATCCATGCCGGCCACTTTCATCGCCGCATCGGAGAACTCCGGATAGATCGGGAATCCATGTCCACCCTCGCGTACGATCTTCTGGCTCCCCTGGCTCGATTCGATCTTCATCTGGAATCGCGCCGGGTCGTGCTCGATCGCTTGCAGCAGTTCGGGCGGTACGACATGGCTGTGCACGTCGACCCGCCTGCGGCGCGGCTGCGCAGTCTTCTTCTTCGCCGGTGGCCGGCTCGTCGTGTTCTTCCTTGCCGCCT
>CANGYF010000021.1 GCA_947458265.1 Betaproteobacteria bacterium | reverse complement strand
TGAGTGGGAATGATGTCTGTGTTTCGGAGTGGGCAGACGCGCGGGCCGCGTTCCGACCGCGTCAAGCGCGGGGAGCGCGACGCGGCCTGCCGCGGGGTACGTCGGCTAGGCCGACCTCGCCATCAAGCAGTTCCTGATCCTGCTCCGCCTCTGGCCACAAGGCTGGGAAGTAGAACCTGAGTGCATGACGCGGGATGCCGAACCGCAGGCTCCCGTACGGGGAATCCGTGGTGAGGAAACCGCGAGCAAGCAGCGCCGACAGCGTGGCAGTGGCCACGCGCTCGCCCAGGCCGGTCATGGCCTTGAACTGTGCGCGCCCGAGCTCGCCTTGCGTGGCAAAGAGGTAGTGCAGGGGAAGAAGAGCCTCTTCCCGAACGCCTGACTTGACCGCTGCCGTTTCGTAGGAAAGGGCCGCGCGGATGCGGTCCTGCATGC
Source organism: Betaproteobacteria bacterium (assembly GCA_947458265.1). Lineage (GTDB taxonomy): Bacteria > Pseudomonadota > Gammaproteobacteria > Burkholderiales > CAIKXV01 > CAIKXV01. The sequence continues at coordinate 76,492 of CANGYF010000021.1, read as the reverse complement.
CTTGCACATCCAGCTGCCTGGCCATGAACTCGACCTGGTCCAGGCAGGTGTCCAAGGTGTACTCGATCCACTGCACCAGCCCTTCCTGGGTGAGGTTGCCCCGTCCGTCCAGGTCTCCACGGCGGTGCTCGTCGGCAGCCTGCAGCAGGGCTTTGTACTTCGCTTCGGTTCGAGCGAATCCCCGCAAGGGGGACCACAGGCCTCCCGTGAGTCCCCAGGCGTGCAGGAGCAGATGGGTTTGCAGCCGCGTGACTCGGCCGTTGCCGTCCAGGAACGGGTGTGTCCAGGCCAGCCGATGATGTGCAGCAGCCAGCGCGACGATCGAAGCTTCCCCGCGCCGTATGCTGCCGTAGACCTGCTGCCAACGCTCGATAAAGCGAGGCAAGGACAGCGCCGTCGGCGCCTCGTGTCGGCCAACCGCCACGCCGCGTTGCCTGAACTCGCCGGGCACCATGGTGCTCCCATCGGCCAGCCGGAGGTCATCCTCCGGAAGGTCGCGGAACAGTTCCTTGTGCAGCCAGGCCAGCGCTTCAGGTGAGTACAGCCATCGGGCGGCCTCAGGACCGCCGGTCTCGAGCATGTCGTCGACGGCGCCTTCGCACAGCGCTTCTGTGCGGATATGGGCGACCGCCAGTCGCTGCTTGCGCGCGAGGTCAGCGTTGGCGGAAAAGTCCTGCTGGAGCGCCCGCTCGATGTCGCTCGGACGAGTGTGCTCGCCTTCGATGCGGTTGGTGTAGTACGAGTTCATGCTGCGCAGGAGCTTGCGCAGCTCGGATTGCGCCGTCTTGCCCGACTCTGCTCCCAGCGCCGTGGCCTTGCGCGTCAGATCACCGGCCTTCTCCAGCAACCGCACGAGTTGAGGCTCCGCCGGCATCAGCGGCTCGAACTGGTGCGGAGAGTCGTACTGCCGGATGATCTGCGGGTTCACGTGCGAGATTGTATGACGCCTTTTCAATCAGGTAAAAAGATCCTTCTGAGCGTGTTCAAGTGCGAGATTGAACGCAGCTGAGTCATGCAGTGCTGATTCATTTACGGGTGGGGGCTACGGGGCGGTGCCCTTGCTTCGAACTCGGTCAGTCTAGGCGGGCTTCGAAAAGGAATTGATGTTTGAGTGGGAGTAGGGGTCTTTTGACGACTATCGGTCTCTGTATCGTTATCGTCGCCTTGCCCCTCATCTTGCTGATCGGGTGGCTATTGGGTTGTCGTTGGCCTGGCCCAATGGGCTACCGCGCTGGATCAGGCCCACGGGTCCACGACGACAAGACCGCGGAAGTTGAAATGCGCCACATTGCGCGTCGCAAGCGCGTAGCCGAATTCGAGCGCAATGGCTGCGATCATGAGGTCCACCGACGGCCGGTTGCCGCCAGCGAGTTGAGCAGCGCGGATGGCGGCTCCTTCGTTGAAGGGCAGCACATGGCCCGCGTAGGCCACGCGGAGGGCGTTAAACCAAGTGCGCAGGGCCGGTCCCTGCAGCGAATTCCTTGCTTCCTCCATCAGCGTGCCCCGTTCGATCTCCATGATCGTCAACGTCGTCAGATAAAAGGCACTCGCCGATTGGGTCTGTGACCAGGCGCAGACCTTGGGATCCTGGTTGTGCGGCTTCTTGCGCAGTTCCGAAATGACGTTGGTGTCGAGGACGATCATGCGGGCTCAAAAATCGACGTCACGGAACTCGACATCCATGCGCGGAATCTCGAGGACGTCATCGGGAAGCTCGGGAAGTTGCTGCATCAGCGCGAACAGCGAAGGCGCCTTGCCTTGCAGCTGGTGGTACTCGTCAATGTTGAGCAGCACGAAGGAGGGAAGGCCTCGGTCGGTGATCAGAACCGGACCTGTAAGCGCAGCAGCCTTGGCTGCGGCAACGTCTCGGGTGAAGTCTCGGCTGGAGAAGATTCTGGTGCTCATGATGAGCCTCCGCGTAGGAGTGGGCTATCAATGTTTGTACGTTAAAACATTGGTGCTTGAGCTGCAAGCGGCTCGGACGACGCCGTCGACACGATCACGATGACGAGATCTCTGTTCTGCGCTGCTAGCGCGGCGTCATTTCGGCAAAAAAAGTGCGGCAAAAACCATTCATGACAAGCACTTAAGGCATTTTGTGGAAACACAGTTCGCAGTGGATTTCACACGACCGGCAGTACTTGGGCGAAGACGTCACTTGATTGGCCATCCTGGGCAACTTACCATGCGAGCCATATTGAAAGTATGGGTCACCCATATGAAAACGACCGTTGAACTGCCGGACGACCTTCTGGAGCGCAGCAAAGCTGTCGCGCGGCGCGAGAACTCCACGCTCAAGGCGCTGATCGAAGAGGGCCTGCGCCTGGCGCTGCGGGAGCGCCTCCGCAAGCCTGCCGCGCCTTTTGCCCTGCAGCCTTTCGTCGGTGACGGCTTGTCGCCGGAGTTCGCGGGCGCCGGCTGGGAGGCGATTCGCGACGAGATCTACCGTGATCGCGGTTGACACCAACATCCTTGTCTATGCACACCGCGCCGACTCGCCGTTCCACGACCGTGCACGCCTGACACTGGAGTCGCTCGCTGTCGGGGCCCGGGCATGGGCCATTCCCTGGCCGTGTGCGCACGAGTTCTTCGCCGTCGTCACACATGCTCGCGTGTACAAGACCCCCACGCCCGCCAGCACGGCTTTCGCTCAGTTACGCGCCTTGCAGACGCTGGCCAACCTCGTGTTCATCGCCGAGGCCGACGACCACTTGCAGCATCTGGAGCCGCTGGCGCTGGCAGCCAAGCTGCACGGGGGTGCGATACACGATGCGCGGATCGCCGCGATCTGCCTGTCGCACGGCGTGGACGAGTTGTGGTCGGCCGACCGCGACTTCTCCCGGTTTCCAGCGCTTGCAGTCCGCAATCCATTGATCGGATGACTGCGTGTTGGCGCCGAGGATGGGGTTCAGATTGACGGTAGCTCCGGCAGTACCGAACAATCACGCAGGGTCCATGTAGTCGCTTCTTTTGGCGGCTGGAAAGCTCAGATCTGCACCCGCGTGCCCAGTTCGACCACGGCGTTGCTTGGCAGCCGGAAGAACTCGACCACGCCGCCCGCGTTGCGCGTCATCGCGGCGAACAGCCGCTCGCGCCAGTTCGCCATGCCGCCACCAGGCGTCGGCACCACGGCTTCCCGGCTCAGGAAGTAGCTGGTTTCGAACACCGGAATGTGCAGCCCGTGGGACTGCGTGAGCTCCAGTGCTGCGGGAACGTCGGGCGTGTTCATGAACCCGAAGTTCAGGGTCACTCGCCAGAAGCCGTGGCCCAGCGGTGCCACCTGGACGCGCCGGTCCATCGGAATCCAGGGTACTTCGTGGAACACCACAGTGAGGATGACGTTACGCACGTGGAGCACTTGGTTGTGCTTCAGATTGTGCAGCAGAGCCTGCGGAACAGTGGTCGGGTCGGCCACGGCATAGACCGCTGTTCGTTCGGCCCGGTTCAACGAGCGCGGGTCGAGCCCGTCGATGAAGGACTGCAGTTCGAGCCCATCGCGGCGGATGGCCTGAACCAGTAACGCCCGCCCGCGCGACCAGGTGCTCATGACGCCGAACAGGAGCAGCCCGAGCGCCAGCGGGAACCAGCCGCCGTCGAAGAACTTCACCGCGCAGCCGGCGACCAGCAGCGCGTCGATGGCCAGGAAGAACGCGGTGGCGCCGATGGCCACTGGCGCCGGCAGCTGCCATGCCTTGCGTACGACGAAGTAGGTCAGCATGGTCGTGATCATCATCGTCAACGTGACCGCGATGCCGTAGGCACCCGCCAAGGCCGACGAACTGCCGAAGAAGAGCACTGCCGCGATAACGCCTGCCAGCAGCGCCCAGTTCACGGCCGGCATGTAGATCTGGCCCATCTCGCGTGCGGAGGTGTAGCGGATCGTCAGGCGCGGCAGGAAGCCAAGCTGGATGGCCTGCTTGGTCATCGAGTAGGCGCCCGAGATCACTGCCTGCGAGGCGATGATGGCCGCCAGCGTGGCCAGCACCAACGCAGGCAGGAGCAAGGCATCGGGAAACAGACGGTAGAAGGGGTTCTCGATGGCTGCCGGATCGCCCATCAGAAGCGCACCCTGTCCGAGATAGTTCAGTGCAAGGCCTGGCAGCACGAGGCCGGTCCAGGCCAGCTGGATGGGCTTGCGTCCAAAGTGTCCCATGTCGGCATAGAGGGCCTCGGCACCGGTGAGCGCGAGCACGATGGCACCTACCGCGGCGAACAGATACCAGCCTCGCTCGGCGAGGAAGCTCCAGGCGTGCAGCGGGTTCAGCGCGGCGAGGATGGCGGGCTGCTGCGCGATATGCACGACCCCCATCACCCCGAGCATGACGAACCACAGCACGATGATGGGCCCGAAGTAGCGGCCAACGAACGCGGTGCCGAAGCGCTGCACCAGAAACAGGCCGACGAGGATGGCCACCGTGATGGTTACGACATAGGGCTTGAGCGCCGGCGTGACGAGCTCGAGACCTTCCATCGCGCCAAGCACCGAGATGGCTGGCGTGATCAGGCTGTCGCCATAGAACAGCGTGGCGCCGAACACACCCAGCAGCAGTAGTGCGTGGCGCAGTGCGGGCTGATCCTTGACGGCCTGCGCTGCCATGGCGGTCAGCGCCAGCCCGCCGCCTTCGCCATGATTGTCGGCGCGCAGGATGAGGATGACGTACTTGAGCGTGACCACCAGCATCAGGGCCCAGAAGATCACCGACACGGCCCCGACCAGATTGTGGGCATCGAGCGGCACCCCGGTGTGCGGCGCAAAGACCTCCTTCATTGTGTAGAGCGGGCTCGTGCCGATGTCGCCGTAGACGATACCGATGGCGCCCAGCGTCAGGGCCCCCATGCCCTGCCGGCCGGCCCGCGAGGGGGTGTCAGGCGTCGGGTTGGATTGGGTGGTACTGGCTGTGGTGGTCATGCGGTATCCCGGCAGGTTCGACGCTGCGCAGCATCGGCGCCCGGACATCAGGAACGCATAAGTAAGCGGCGCAACGTGGCGCGCCGACCTTAGTCCTCCGGCTCGACCAGGCGATAGCCCACTCCGGGTTCGGTGAGCAGCAGGCGCGGGTCGGCCGGCTCGGCCTCGAGCTTGGCGCGCAGCTGTGCCATGTACAGGCGCAGGTAGTGGGTGTGCTCGGTGTACTCGGGCCCCCAGACGTCCACCAGCAACTGGCGGTGCGTGACCACCTGGCCAGCGTGGCGCACCAGCCGCGCGAGCAGCCGGTACTCGGTGGGGGTCAGGTGCACCTCGGCTCCCGCGCGCCGCACGCGCCGAGTCTCCAGGTCTACGGCAAGGTCGGCGCGGTCGTAGCGCACGATCGCCGGGTGCACCGTGGTACCTCGGTGGCGCAGGGCCACCCGCATGCGGGCCAGCAACTCGGCCAGGCTGAAGGGCTTCACAAGGTAGTCGTCGGCGCCCTCGTCGAGCAGCCGTACCTTGTGGTCCTCGCCTGGACGGGCCGAGATCACGATCACCGGCGTTCCGTGCTGGCGCCGGAGGTCCGCCAGCAGCGAAGCGCCGTCACCGTCCGGCAGGCCCGGATCGATCAGAACGATGTCGAGCCCGCCCTGAGCCAGCGCATTGAACATCACGGCCCGTGCATCGGCCAGGCTTGCCGAGGAGACGACACGGTACCCCTCGACCTGCAACGCGTCACGCAAGGTGGTGCGCAGCTCACGGTCGTCCTCGACCAGAAGCACGCCAAGGCTCACGGTGGTGCTCCTTCGTCACCTTCGCGCGAGGTGCCCTCGGGGCACTCTTCTACTGGCAAGGTCACTTCGAAGCTCGAGCCCCCGTTGCTGCGGGCGCGCAGGCAAAGCTCGCCACCGTGCACCCTCGCGATGGCTTTGCACAGTGCGAGTCCCACGCCGGCGCCGGGCCGTGGACGGTCATCGCCCCCTTCGGCGACGGCGTCAGTGTCACCGCGTTGAAAGGTATCGAAAATGCGTCTGCGCTGCGCCGCGGGCACGCCGGGTCCACGGTCCTGTACGGCGATGAGTACGGAATGCCCGGCCCGCCGGGCCATGACCTCGACGGGCGTATCGCCGATACCATGCTTCAGTGCGTTGTCGACGAGGTTATCGAGCAGTTGCACCATCAGCACGGCGTCACAGCGCAGCAAGGGCAGCCCGGCTTCCACGCGAGCCTTCACCCGGTGTTGTGGGCCGCGCTGCCTCACGCGTCGCAGCACGGTACCGACCATTTCCTCGACCGACTCCCAATCGCGCTGTAGCGCCACCCCGACCTGACCCAGGCGCGCCAGTTGCAGGGTGTTGTCCGTCAGGCGCGACAGTTGCGTGGCCTCATCGACGATGGTGGCCGCGAGACGGCGACGCTGCGCAAGTGACAGGCGCTCGTCCTGATCGTGCAAGGCGCTGGCTGCGCCCAGGATGGTGGCCAGTGGCGTCCTGTGGTCGTGCGAGATGGCCGTCAGCAGCGTGTTGCGAAGCGCGTGGCCCTGGGCCTGCTCGCGCGCCGCAGCAGCGGAACGCAGGGCGTCGCTGCGCTCCAGCGCAGCGCCGAGCTGGTCGCACAGCACCTGCACATGGTTACGAAGTTCGCCGCTGGCGCCAGTCGCACGACGGACGAGCGCCGCACCGAACGCGCCGCTTGCGCCGCGCATAGGCAGGTACCACGACAGCTGCTCCTCGTGGCGTCCCGTGCCTGGCCCCATGGGCCGACCTTCCTTCAGGCACAGACGCAGCCCCGAGGATTCGTCGGGCGCAACGGAGCCAAGCAAGTGAATCGCGCTGGCCTCGTCTGTGTTGACGGATGGGCTGGACAGCAGCAGCGTAGGTTCCGCGCCGCTCAACCTGCGGACTGCATCTCTCAGGATCGAAGCCTGCGCGACGGGTTCATCGGCCATGCGCAGGGCCTCGGCGAATTCCCGAAGCTGATCGGAGCGCAGGGCCTGCGCCGTCGCCTGAGCCGTATGCCAGCGCAGGCGAGCCACCAGCAGCGTCACGATCCAACTGACTGTCAGCATCGTAACGAGCAACAACGCGTGCTGGTGAAGGTCCACGGCGAAGGCGCCGCGCGGGGGGACAAAAGCGAAGTTGAACGCAATCACCGCGATTGCACTGGCGGCAAGCGACGCCAATGGCATCGACCAGATGGCGGCGATGGCGGCGCTCAGCACCAGGATCAGTGCAAGGTTCGCCAGATCGATCCGACCGTCCAGCCCGAACATCAGGAGCCAGGAAACTGTCCAGACGATACTGGCGGGCAGCCAGCGGCGCTGCCCCGCACTGTCATGTTCTATGTGAGCTTGCGGCACGCGAAGAAGTTACCACGGCAACAATGAGGATTCCGCAAGGGGCTTCCCTTCGTAAGTCGCGGCCACGCCTCACACGCGAAAATTCAGGCGCCCCCCTTGTGCCGGCCTACCGTCCGAACAAGGCTTTTGTATGTGCGGCGTCCACCTTGTCGCTGTGCTTCGAGACACGGCATACCCTCTCCCGGGTCTTGCAGTCGACGCCGTTGCTGAAGGCGAACCAGGTAAGGTCGTAATTCGCCGACCCGCCGCCCTCCCTGATGCGGCCCATCATGGTGTCCTCGGCCTTTTGACCCAGGTATTCCTTCGTGTAGCCGAGCGAGATACCTTGTTGGTCGGCGCAGAACTGTGCCTTCTTGTCGCAGACGATGCCAGGTGACGGCGAATAGACGGCACCCTTGAGTTGCGCGCTCATCGCAAGCGGGGAGACGAGGCAGAGAAAGGCGATAAGGGAAAGGCGTTGCATGAGGGACTCCCGCAATGGGTGGTGGGTGGTTGGTGCCGACGCTGGCGGTATTCCGCCGGCTCGAGTCCTGTCTGACCTTTATGTGTAAGGATTCCGTGCGTCCTTTCCGCCGAGCGTCGAGAGCCGCCTGGCGTGCCTCGCACATGAAATTCCAGACATCCTCAAGGAATGCCTCTGATGCAACGTCGTACCTTCCCGATTCGCCTTCTTCTCTCGCTGGGTTGTATTGTACTTGCCGCAGCGATGGCTCCGAGCACCGCCGCCGCGCAAGAGCGCATTGGCGTCCTGATGTTGCACGGCAAGAATCCGGGTAGCAACATGAACCCGGACCTCGGCTCAATGAAGGGGAACTTCGAGCGCCAGGGCTGGCTGGTCGCCTTCCCGGACATGCCCTGGTCGCGCGGACGTTATCTCGACGGAAACCTTGACAGGGCGCTCATCGAGATCGCCGACCACGTCAAGGGCTTGCGCGACCAGGGTGCTACCAGGATCGTCATCGCTGGACACAGCATGGGCGTACCGATAAGCATGGCTTATGCCGCCCGCGCTGGTGACGTTGACGCACTGGTACAGTTGGCGCCAGGGCACATACCCCTTGGCTACTACACGTATCCAGGTCTCAAGGCGGTACGAGACAGCATCGATGAAGCACGCGCTTTGGTCGCCGTCGGCAAGGGTGACTCAAACGAACGTTTCAACGACATCAACCAGGGCCGCCAGCAACTCGTGATCACTACGGCCAGGAATTTCCTGTCCTACTTTGATCCCGCATCGGACGCCGAAATGTCGGTTACCGCGCCCCGCATCCCGGCCAGGATTCCTGTGATGACCGTCATTGGTGAAAGAGACCCGTTGTTTTCGAGAATCAGGTCCTACTACGTCGACAAGCTGCCCGCTAACCCGAAGAACAGATACCTGGAGGTCTCGGGTGGCCATCTGGATACACCGCGCGTTGCCAACGACGCTGTCATTGCGTGGATAAAGGCCGCCGTTTTGCCTTGAGCGCATGCCGACCTTGTCATGTCGACAGGCGGCTAGGTTCTATAGCGTACAGACGACGTGGCGACCGATCGCCTAGCCTCCACTACAGGCAATCGCCTGCTCCAAAGGACAAGGGCATGAACTCCTCACGACGCGACATCAACGGCATGCTGGTGGCAACAGCAGCGACACTCGCACTCGGCGGCTTCGCAGGACAGGCCTCCGCCGCGACGGCGGAAGACCTCGACAAGGACTCCGCCCAGGCGCTGCTGGCGCTCTACAAGACCAACCCGACGGCCGAAGTCATCTCGAAGAAGGCCAAGGCCATACTCGTCTTTCCCAAGGTGGTGAAGGCCGGCTTGGTGTTCGGCGGAAGCTATGGTGAAGGCGTGCTGATGCGCGGGACGAAGGTCACCGCATACTTCAATACGGTGTCAGCTTCGTGGGGCTGGCAGGCCGGGGCCGAGACCTATGCCTATGTCGTGTTCCTGATGAGCGACAAGGCCGTCCGCTACCTGGACACGTCCAAAGGTTGGGAATTCGGCGTCGGCCCGACCGTAGTCGCGGTCAACGAAGGGATAGCCAAGAACCTGTCGACCTCCACACTGAGGGACGATGCCTACGCATTCATCACCGATCAACAGGGGCTGATGGCAAGCTTGAGCCTGGAGGGTACGAAGATCAGCCGCATCAAGCGGTGAAGGCATGTGAACGATTGATTCGGCAGCATGGGAGCAGACCGAGGCAGAGACCAGGCATCCACGCTGCCTCCGGAAGCGTGGATGCCTGGGACGCAGTTGGCTACTGCGGCATGATCGCCAGGCCGCCGTCCGCCACGATGACCTGGCCGGTCACGTAACGCGCGGCGTCCGACGCCAGGAACAGGATCACGTCGGCGATGTCCTCAGGCTCGCCGACGCGCCCCAGCGGCACGCGCGCGGCTGCGAGTTCGACGCCTTCCGGCCCCAGGGAGTGCTCGGCCGACAGCAGCTGCGCGGTGCGCACGTAGCCGGGTGACACGGCATTGACCCGCACGCCGTCGGGGGCCACCTCAGCCGCCAGGCCCCGCATCAGGCCGATGACGCCCGACTTGGCCGCGGAGTAGTGCACGTGCTCTGTCCAGCCCCAGGCCACGCCCATCAGCGAGGTGAGGCACACCACCGCGCCGCTGCGGCGCGCACGCATGGACGGTAGCGCGGCACGCGCCACGCGGAACATGCCCTTGAGGTCGATGTCCACCGTATCGTCCCAGCGTTCGTCCGACAACTGCGCCAGCGGCACCTTGTGCGCGATGCCTGCATTGAGCACCAGGGCGTCGATGGCCCCGCGCTCGGCCAGCACCGCGGCAACCACGGCGTCGGCCTGCCCGGTGGAGCGCACGTCCAGCGTGGCGAAACTGGCGCTGCCGCCTGTGCCAACGATCTGCGCGACCACGGCCTGGCCATTCGCTTCAAGTATGTCGGTGACGACGACGTGCCAGCCTGCGCGCGCAAAGGCCAGCGCGGTGGCGCGGCCGATGCCGATGCCGCCGCCGGTGACGAGCAGGGTGCGGGGTGGGGACATGGGACCAGGCTCCTGCAGGATGTGATCGGACGCCAGCATGGTAAGCGGGTGGGCGCTGGCCGTGCAACGGCACTAACCCCCTGGTTCCCGATCGCCAGAATGTCGTGCAGATCCGTGCGGATGGCCAGGCCGGGAGTGTTCGTGCCCGACTGCACCGAACCGAGGCGCTTGAGAGTGACCGTGGCAAGGCTGCTGCCACCGGCGGGAATGGAAGTTGCCTGCGCTGACAGCAGCAGTGCGCTACCGAACAGACCCGTCGCGCGAACGTGGGCAGGATCCATCTTCACAAGGATCAGCGACCATGCCATCGCGCACCCCATCCTGTCGACCGGGGCATTCCTGCCCTCCCAGCAGTTCCGGCCCGATCATGCGCGCGCTCATGACCATCCTCTGCTGCAGCCTCGTGGCCGCCCCGACGGCGCTGGCTCAATCGCGCGGTGAACTGCTGTACACGACGCACTGCATTGCCTGCCACACGACCGAGATGCATTGGCGTGACAAGCGTTCGGCCAGCAACTGGCCATCCCTGAAGGCTCAGGTCCGCCTTTGGCAGGATGCTGCTTCGCTGGCGTGGGCCGACAGCGACATCCTGGATGTGGCGCACTACCTGAACGCCACCATCTATCACTTCGAGCAGACAGCGGACCAGCTTTCATCATCCGGCGCGGCAATCGGTGAATCTTCTGCCATGGTACGGGAGTACGGCATGCCCAAGCGAATCCTGATCATCCAGGCCCACCCGGATGCGCGCCGCCCGCATCTGGCCCACTCGCTGGCGGCAGCCTATGCGAAGGGCGCAGAGGGTGGAGGGCACGCCGTGCGACAGGTCGTTCTGGCAAAGCTGGACTTCCCGCTGCTGCGCAGCCAGCAGGAATGGGAGGAATGCAGCGTTCCGGCCAGCCTGAAGCCAGCGCAGGATGACATCGGCTGGGCCCAGCACATCGTCTTCTTCTTTCCCCTATGGCTGGGCGACATGCCGGCCTTGCTCAAAGGCTTCCTCGAACAAGTCGCGCGGCCCGGGTTCGCGATCATCCGGGAGAAAGGCGGCAGTCCATGGGGCAACAAGGGTCTCACCGGGCGCTCCGCACGGGTGGTGGTGACCATGGGCATGCCTGCCATGGTGTACCGCTGGTACTTTCGCGCCCACAGTGTGAAGTCGCTTGAGCGAAACGTGCTCGGCTTTGTCGGCATTGCACCGGTACATGCCACGCTGATCGGGCTGACCGGCGACATGAAGCCAGTGGATGCCGACAAATGGCTCGTCAAGCTCGAGCGACTGGGTGTCAGGGCCGAGTGAAGCTGGCGGCCTCACCGTTTCCGCATGGCGCATGGCCAGCCAGCACCCCGGATGACGTGCAGGCTTCTCTCAACCCGGTTCATCAGTGCCCGCGCCAGCGGCTGCGGTCCATTGCCGGGACCGTGCGCGGCGCGGCCACGGCGGGATCTCGATGCGTGGAAGCTCCTGCAGGCTGAAAGCCACCGCAAGCAGGGCGATCGGCACGTAGTGCAATGCCATCCACAGGCCAGCATTGGACGCATCGGTCAGGCTCGGCAGCAGCAGGGCCCCCAGCACCATCAACACGATGCTGATCAACGGAATGCCGCGCCGTGCCACGACGCCCCAGCGCGCCAGTCGATGCCTGTCGTGGAACCCCTGCGGCGGCTCCGCCATCACGCGTGCGAGATGCGCGGCGGCTCGTTCCAGTGCCGCTTCAGCGGTGCGGCTGCGTCGCAGCACCCGGCCTCGCAGCCGCAGCTTGCTGGTCCAGCCGTCCTCGTTGCGAACCAGACGGGCCCAGTCCCAGCCCAGCACGGCGAGCAGGTCCTCGGGCAGGTCCGGCATCGGCCCGCCTGCCGGCACCAGTGCGATATCCGCGGCGACGCCGCGCAGGTGGGGCAGGTTGATGAGCAGGGAAAGAGTAAGGCCTTCGACCTGCACCTGCGCTCGGGTGAGCACCAGGGGCGCTGCACTGCCGGTGCGCACAGGATCCACGCCGTGGGGCAGGTCGGTGTCATAGCTACGTGCGATGACCCAGGCCGGACCCACGCTGAAATGTCGCGTCGGCGGCACGGTATCGATGCGCGCCAGGAGTTCACCCGCATCCGGGCCGCTTGCCTGCAGGAGGGCGCTGGCGCCGCCGGGGCCGAGCAGCGTGCGCTGCAGGACAAAGAGGCCCTGGCGACTGCAGTCCAGCGCGAGCGTTTCCCGCCATGCGGACCCACCCTGAGGATCCGGCGCCACGTCGCGAGGCCTGAACACGATGCGGCGCGCGGCGCGATCGCTGGCGGCGAGATCGACCGGGCGGCCTGTTCGAGCGAACGGTTCTACCAGGCGGACGATGTCGTGGTGGGTGAGGGCGGGCGTCGTCATCGGTGCAGGCAATCGTGCATGGAGCGCGTCAATCCAGTCGGAGGAGGCGGCCAAAGGGCGGCACGACATCGCCGGACGCTTCGGGCACCGCCCAGATCACCGGACACTTCGGGCGAAAGCGCGCAGGGCCCTGGAGGTCGGTGAGCACGACAATGAGGTCCGGACGGTGGCGTTGAGCCTCTTCCAGCAGCGGCGTGAAATCGGTGCCACCGCCGCCGTGGAACGCGATGTCGCGCAGGCGGGTGGCTCCGGGGCAGAACGTCTCGACCCGCCGCACCCGATCGTCGCCGACGATCAGCACCAGCCCGGCTTCCAGCCTGCGCGAGATCGCTTCGATCTCGCCCGAGAAACGGGCACACAGTGCGTCCTCGATCGAACCGGACACATCCACCACCACCACCAGCCGCGGCACATGGGTCGATGCAGTCGAACCAGGCTCCCAGGGCATACGGCGGCCGGCGCTGCTGCGGCCCTGGTTGGCGAGGTACGACCTCGACGGCCGCGACCACGACAGGCCCGGTCGCTGCGCCAGGCCGTGGGCGAGTTGTGCGCGCAGCGCCTGCTCCCACGGCGTGCGCAGCCGCGGCAGGTCTGCCAGCAGCGTGCGCAGGATCGAATATGCGCCGTCGCCGGCGTGGGCACGCTGCAGGCGCTCGCACCATTCGCGCGCAGCCTCGGCCTCGTGCTCGGGCGCGTCGCGTGTTGCCGGGCCTGGCTTCAGGTCGGCCGCATCGGCGCGGACCATCGCCCGTACGGCTGCCGAGCGCGGTCCGTCTTCGCGCTTACGAGCCACGGCCGCGCGGTCATCCACCGCTCGGTAAAGCCGCTCGACGTCCCAGGCAAGCAGCGCCGCCTCGGCGTCCAGCCTCAGGCCGAGCACCGTCGCCAGCAGGGCTTCCAGTCGAACCGCGGTGTCTGGCAGACGCAACCAGCCCAGGTGCGCCAGCGCGCTGTTGACGATGGCATCGGCGCAGACGTTGAACAGCTGGAGGTCGGCATCCCCGGTGCGCCGTTGCATCGCCTGGTATCGCTGCGCATGGCGAAGGGCGATGTGCAGCACTGCATGCGCCACGCAGCCCGCCTGCCGTGGCAGCGCCAGCTGCTCGAAGCCGGAGGCGTAGAAGATCGTATGGCCGTCGGTCGTGGCGGGCGGTTCGTCCTGAAGTTGCACCTGCCCGTCGGCGCGCCTGTCGCGATGATGTACCCACAGCGCAAGGCCGCCGGTGGAGGGCGCATGCTCGACCATGCGCTGCACCGCCCGCGTTCCGCGGTGCGTGAACAGCGTCGCTGCGTCAGTCGGGCACATCAGGCATCGAGGCCGTCCGCACGCCGGCCTTCGGTGTAGCGCTGGTACACCGGGCTGTCGAACAGGGCTGACTCGAGGCCGTGCTCGAGCGCGCGCTGCATCAACAGCTCCATCGCCAGCGTTTGCGCTTCACGGATCGGCAGCGGCGCATCGGCACGCATGTCGGGCCACTGCTCGATGATCTCGATCGCCCGCAGCAGCGTCGGTGCGTCGCCCGTGGCCGCGATCAGTCCATAGAGCATCCCGTACAGACCATCGAGCGTGCGCGGCAGCAGGGCCGTCGTCTCTGATCCAGCACGCGCCGCGAGCAGGCGCATCACGTCCACGCCGGCCTCGATCTCGCGCAGCACGCCGAAGAACTCGGCAGCGTTGGCCGCGCCGATGCGGCCCTGCACGAACAGCCGCTTAGTCCGCTCGGACAGACCCGAACGCAGCACGTTGGAGATGTCTTCCCAGCCGCGCGGGCTGGCACCGACCAGGTGGTCGTTGGCCAGCTGGCTCGCGGTGTCGTCGAGCCTGTCGGGCCGCACCTTCAGGTAGGCCATCACCGCCGGCGTGTAGCCCTGCGCAAGGGCGTGCGCCAGAAAGGCCTCGATCGAGGTCTGCACGTTGAAGTGGAACATGCGGTCGGCCAGCGCCGTCCCCATGTCGTGCGAGACCGCGCCGTGGAAGCTTGCATTGCCGGCCGCGACCACCAGCCATCCGTCCGGCAGGTTGTAGTGGCCGACACGGCGGTCCAGGATCAGCGAGTACGCGGAGATCTGCAGGCGCTGGTCGGCAGCCGTGAGCTCGTCGAGGAACAGGATGCCCTCGGGGGCGGTCGGTGCGGGCAGGAACTCCGGCGGGAACCAGACCGTCTTGCCCTGCACGTCGTCCGCGTAGATCGCACCACGGATGTCCACAGGTTCGATGGTGGTCAACCGCAGGTCGACCAGCGGCACGCCGAAGTGCTGCGCAACCTGCTGCACGATCGAGGACTTGCCAACGCCGCGCGTACCCCAGAGCATGGTCGCGCGCCGACGCAGGATGGAGTCGGAGAACTGCTCGATCAGGGCGGCCTTGGCCGCGGCGATCGAGACTGGCGGGATGTTCATGGGGTCTGCGGCCATCCGGGAATTCTGCCCGAAGCCGCGAGCCGATGTGGCCATCGAAGCGCGTGACAGGCAGCTTGCAGGTTGCCGTGCCCCGGGTGTAGGGTGCCCGCCAGAGCGGTGGTCACCACAAGACCGCCCAGGCAACGGAGGAGCACATGCCGATCACGATATCGCCAGTCACGCCCGGCTTCGTCGCAGAAGTCGGCGACATCGACCTCAGGGAGCCGCTGTCGGAGGCCGACTTCAGCGCGGTGAAGCAGGCATTCGAACGGCACGCCGTGCTGGTTTTCCCGAACCAGGACCTGACGCCGGCACAGCACCTCGCGTTCTCCGAATGCTGGGGCCCTGTGGAGAAGGAACGCACGCTCGATCCCAAGGCCACGCCCGCGCGCTTGAGCGGCGAATTCTCCGATATCTCGAACCTGTCTGCCGAAGGAAGCATCTGGGGCGAGACCAGCCGCCAGCGCATGTACAAGGCGGGCAACCGCCTGTGGCATACCGACAGTTCGTTCAAGCGCCTGCCCAGCCTGTGTTCGCTGCTGTATGCGAGCACCATCGTGCCCGTCGGCGGCCATACCGAGTTCGCCGACCAGCGTGCCGCATACGACGCATTGTCCGCGGACATGAAGTCGCGGCTTCAGGGACTCGTGGCCGAGCACTGGATCGTGCACTCGCGCCGTCGAAGCGGCTTCAACGAGTTCAACGAAGAAGAGATGAAGCGGTTGCCGCCTGTGCCGCAGATGGTCGTGCGCACGCTGCCGGAGTCTGGCCGCAAGTCGCTGTTCGTTGCATCGCATGCCGGGCGTATCTTCGGCATGCCGGACGCCGAAGGACGGGCACTGATCGACGAACTGATTGCACACGTGACGCAGCGCCAGTTCGTCTACACCCATCGCTGGCGCCCGCATGAGCTGGTGATGTGGGACAACCGCTGCACGATGCACCGGGGCACTGAGTACGACGACCTCCGGTGGGTGCGGGAGATGCGCCGCGTCACGGTCAGCGACGTCGCCAACACCTGCGAGCAGGAAGGAGTCCCCTGTGTGGCGTGAACTGGGCGCAGCGGCTCTCGCATTCGGCATCCCTGTCGGGTTGCAGCAAGCCCACGCGCAGGCCTTTCCTTCGAAGCCGGTGCGCATCATCGTACCGTTCGCACCCGGCGGCAGCACAGACATCGTCGCACGCCTCATTGCACGCGGCCTGGGCGAATCCTGGCGCCAGCAGGTAGTGGTCGAGAACCGGCCCGGGGCCGGTGGCACGATCGGCGTCGATCACGTTGCCAAGTCGTCCCCCGACGGCCACACGCTCATCTTCGGCCATGTCGGCACGTTCGGCTTCGGCCCGTCGCTGTACTCGAAGCTGCCCTACGACGCGGTGAAGGACTTTGCGCCGATCGGGTTGTTCACTGCCGTGCCGAACATGCTCGCCGTGCACCCGTCGCTGCCGGCGCGCTCGGTGAAGGAACTGGTCGCGCTCGCCCGGGCCCGGCCAGGTGAACTGAACTACGCGTCGGCCGGCAACGGCAGCGCATCGCACCTGGCGGTCGAATACTTCAAGCTGCTGACGAAGACCGACATTGTCGCGATCTCCTATCGCGGCACTGGTCCGATGCTGGTGGACATGCTGGCGGGACACACGCTCCTGACGATCACGGGCGTGCCGCCGCTCGCGCCGTACGTGGAGTCCGGTCGCCTGCGTGGGATCGCAGTAGGCAGCACGAGCCGACTGCCACGCTACCCGAAGCTGCCGACGGTCGCCGAATCCGGTTATCCGGAGTATGAAGTGACGACATGGTACGGATTGCTGGCCCCGGCGAAGACGCCCCGCGAAACGATCCTGCAGATCAATGCGGAACTGTCGAAGATGCTCGCGCGTTCGGATGTGCGCGAGACGCTGGCGCAGCAGGCCGCCGAGCCGATGGGCAGCACGCCCGAGGCATTTGGCGCCCACATCCAGCGCGAGATCGCGCGCTGGGCGCAGGTCATCAAGGCCGCGGGCGTGACGATCGAGTGAGATCGATCCGTTCGGACTGATCTGTACGTCCTGCGTACTGCCCTCGAGCCGCGCGCGGTCACGCGGCTGGATTGGGCGCCTTCGCAGTGCGCAGGTAGGGCAGCCTGATGTCGAGCGCGCCGTACTTCACCCGCGCCTGCTCGTCGTCCAGCGACAGGGCCACGATCACGTCCTGCCCGACCGACCAGTTCGCCGGGGTTGCGATCGGGGCGTCATGCGTCATCTGCAGGGCGTCGAGCGCGCGCAGGACCTCGGCGAAGTTGCGCCCCACCGACATCGGATAGGTCATCGACAGCTTCAGCTTCCTGTCCGGGCCGATGATGAAGACAGAGCGCACGGTGGCACTGTGCGCCGGCGTACGTCCATCCGGCAGCCACGCTTCCGCGGGCAGCATGTCGAAGGCCTTGGAGACAGTCAGGTCCTCGTCGGCGATGATCGGGAATGCGGCGGGCATGCCGGCGACGGCTTCGATGTCTCCCTTCCAGCGGCGATGGTCGGCGCTGCCGTCGACCGAAAGTCCGATGACCTTCACGTTGCGCGTCTTCCACGCCTCGGCCAGTCGCGCGACGGCTGCGAACTCGGTGGTGCAGACCGGCGTGAAGTCCTTCGGATGCGAGAACAGGATCGCCCAGCTGCTGCCGATCCATTCGTGGAACGAGATCGGTCCCTGGTCGGTCTGGGCGGTGAAATCGGGTACCACATCGTTGATGCGCAGTGCCATGTTCGGCCTCGTGGAAGTGGATGGCAGCACGACAGCGCGCGCGGCGGGTGCCGGCTCCGGTCAAGAATGGCGGCTGACGCCCGTACTCCGAGCGGTGTCGTGGGTCGGACGCTACGCCTCGCCCGGGTCGGTGACAAGCCGCGGCACCGTGGACAGGCGCACGATGCGGCACCGCGAGTGGCGATTTGCAGCGACGGCAGCCTCCGCGTATCGTCCAACCATCGCATTGGAGGAGATGCTCCATGGTCCAGCAGAAGGCCTCATGGGCAGTAGCGCGCGGCGCTCGCACGGAAGATCGCCGGAACAGCAGGGCTTCGCTCGCTGCCTTGACGGCAGTCCTTTTCGGGGTCGCGCCAGCGCTCTGCCTCGCGGTAGCCCCGGCGGGCGGTGCCTGGCCCAACCGTCCGATCCGCGTGCTGCTGCCGAATTCCCCGGGCAGTGCCACTGACATCCTCGGCCGCATCGCCTTCCAGCGCATGGCGGAGGTACTGGGCCAGCCGCTGCTGGTCGACAACCGGCCCGGCGCTGGCGGTACCACCGGCGTCGAAATCGGCATGCGCGCGCAGCCCGACGGCTACACGATCACCACCGTCACGCTTGCGGTGCTGGCAGTAGCGCCGCATACCTTCAAGTCGGTCGGCTACGATGTGTTCCGCGACATCCAGCCAGTCTCGGTGTTCGCGATCGCGCAGACGGGTGTCTGCGTGAACGCACAGCTTCCGGTGCAGTCGGTGCGCGACCTGGTCGATCTCGCGCGGGCGCGCCAGGGCCGTCTGCTGATGGCCTCGGCCGGCATCGGCTCCACCAGCCACATGGGCGGGCTGCTGTTCACGTCGCTGGCGAAGATCGAGGCGACGCACGTGCCGTACAAGGGCGGCGGGCCCTCGATGGCCGCAGTGGCACAGGGCGAGGCAGACTTCACCGTCGGGCCAATCGTTGCCGCCATGACTCATGTGAAGGCCGGGCGCACGCGTTGCCTCGCCACCGGTGGTGAACGGCGCTCAGCGCTCTACCCCGACCTTCCGACCCTGTCCGAGGCAGGCGTGCCCGGATACCGTTACAGCGGCTGGAACGGCATCGTCCTGCCGGCCAGGACGCCGCGCGCTATCGTCGACCGCCTGCATGGTGCGCTGGTGGGTGTGCTCAAGCGCGACGACCTGCGCCAGCTGTACGCCGCCCAGGGAGAGGAACCGGCGTGGAACGCACCGGAGGCATTCGCACGCCTGATCCGCGAAGACTTCGACGCGATGGGCAAGCTGGTGAAGGCGACGGGCGTCAGGGCGGACTAGGCGCGCACCGCCCGGGGGTCAGCCGCGCCAGTTGTCGGCGGCGCCGTTGCGGTCGATGTGGGCCTCGAGTCGCTCGGTAGAGCGCACCCCGGCGTAGCGGGTGTTGCCGCCCTCGGCCACGGTCAGCGCATACGCCTTGCCGCGCGGCACCTGGATGATGTCGCCGATGCCGGCACGGCGTCGTTCGCCGTCGACTTCGGCATCCAGCGCGCCCGAGATCACGTAGAAGAAGATCTCGTGCAGCGCCTCGGGGCAGCGCATGGCATGTCCTGCTGGGGACTCGACGAAGCCGAACGCGAGGTTCGTGCCCTCGACCCAGTGCTCGTCATGGCCGGACGACGGCGGCGCATCGAGCGAGGCGATCATCGGGTAGAAGCAGTTGCCCAGCCCGTCGAGGATGGCCTGCGACTTCTCCGCGTCCTTCTCCTGCCCGGGATAGCGGCCCTGCGCGATCTCGCGCTTCACCTCGACGGCGGACAGCGCGCGTTCGGGCAGCGCCTCGTCGGCTGCGGCGCCGATCAGCGTCCAGGTGCGGTCCTTGATGTACAGGTACCGCATATCGCCGTCCTCGGTCGCCATGAACTGGTGGCGCGCAAAAGGCGGGATGTGCACGAAGGTGCCGGGCGGGACGATGCGCCGCTCGCGCCCCACGCACAGGTTGATCTTGCCCTCGAGCGGAAAGGTCATCAGCTCGTTCGGGTGGTAGTGCAGCGTGGACCCGGTCCCCGCCCGCTTGGTCACGATGCGGAAGTACAGGTACTGGCCCTCGATCACCGGGCCTTCTGCGGTGGACAGGTGCGGATTGAACTGGTGGGACTGGTAGTCCTCCATGCGGTGGAACGGCATGCTTTCCTCCTCGGATGCGCCAAGCGCGCTTACATCAGTTTATCAGCGGTCTGATCTGGCCGGTCCGGGTTCAGGAAGTGGCCGCTGCCAGAGTGACGACAATCACCAGGATCCCGAGGGCCAGGTTGACCGATACCCAAGTACGGATCTTCGCCAGGGCCGCGCCGCCCGCTGGCCAGTCGGATCCGGCAACCGCGCGATCCAGCCGACGATAGAGCGCAAACCGTATGTGCATGAAGATCGCGACCATGGCCACGCCGAGTATCGCCATCAGCGTCCAGGCCAGCGGCATCTCGAAGCGGCCGCCGGACTGTACGACCTGCTTCGCGACACGCCCGATCATCCAGATCCCGCTGGCCAGCGTGAGCAGCGAAGCCACCAGCACGGCGCGAAAGAAGCGTCCGAGCACCTCGTGCATCAGGCGCAACCTTGCCGGCGCTTCGAGCTGTGCGAGGGCGGGGCGCAGGAAGAAGTGCGCGAAGACCATGCCCCCGACCCAGACTACGATCGACAGCAGGTGGAGGGTCTTGAGTACTGCGTAGATCATCGATTTATCCTTTTGAACAACGGTGCAGTCACGGCTCGCGGCCTCGGGCCGGGCCGGATTGAAAGTACACTTGGCACTCCTCCGATTCTCCCGCGCCGCCTGCACGAAATGAGCCAGACCCCCGATCTCGATCGTCTCATGGAACAGGCTGGGCGGTGCTACCAGGCCGGCGATCACCTGAGTGCCGCAGACCTGTTTCGCCAGGCTCTCCATGTCGATGCTCGGCCGTTCGAGGACGGCGCCCAGCAGTTCGTCGCCGCGTTCCCGATGCAGGATCTATCGCAGTTCTGGCAAGCGCCGAACGACCTCTATCCCAGCGGCGCGGACGTCCAAGGGGTCTTCTCGTTCATCTACGATCGCAGCGTATGGGGCGGCGGCTCCGGCGCCGGTTCGAACCTGCCGGTCACGGTTCCCTATATTGGCTACCTGCGCTACCTGATGGAGCGCCACGACGTTCGCACGATGGTCGATATCGGTTGCGGCGACTGGCGCTTCACACGCCATCTCGACTTCACCGGGCGCGACTACCTCGGCTACGACGTCGTGCCATCGGTCGTGGAAGCCAATCGTGCGGCCTACGGCGCGCCGAACATCCGCTTCGAGCAGGCTGACGCAGCGCAGTTGGAGCAGTTGCCCGAGGCCGACCTGATCGTCTGCAAGGACGTGCTGCAGCACCTGTCGAACGCGAACGTCTCCCGGGTGATCGAGAAGTGTTCGAAGGCGCGCCTCGCGCTCTTCACCAACGACTACCATCCGCTGAACGCCGACTGTCGTGACGGGGACACCCGCCCGCTGGATATCACGCGCGCGCCGTTCTCGCTGGCCGCCCGTCCCGTGTTGCAGTTCGGCCGTAAGGTGTGCTTCCTGCACCAGCGCTGAGCGTGCTCAGATCGCCCGCCGGCTCAGGCTGGCGCCGGCGCAAGCGATCCCTGCGTGTCGGCCGCGAACGTGCCGTCCCGATGTCCCATGAACGCACCCTCCGACATCCACTCGATCGTCGCGCGGTAGAGCAGGTGGCGCGCCCGCTCGAACTGCATGAAGTGGGAGCAGCCCGCGACCCGGACGAACATGCGCTGCGGCGCCGCCAGTGCATTCCAGGATTCGATCCGGCGCGCGTAGTTGTCGTGCTCGCCGAGCAGGTACAGCGTTGGTGCGGCGATCTTCGCGAGGCTCGCCTTCCAGCCGAAGTTCATCCGGTTCGGCGCGCGCATGATGCCCAGCCCCTCGCGTCCCCATCCGGCACCGATCTCGTCGATCGCCATCAGTTCCTGCCAGAACGCATCGCAGACTGCCGGGTCCTCGATCTGGCCTTCGTCGTGCACATGGTCGCGCCAGCGCCGGTCGAGCAGGAACTCGCGCGTCTGCAGCAGGGTCGGCGCTCCCGGCTCCGGCATCGCCGCCGGCGCTTCTTCGCGGTCGAAGAACTGCGACGGCCCGTACAGCAACAGGCGCCCGACCTTGTCCGGATGCAGCGCGGCATAGCCTCCGGCGCGCGGTGCACCGGTCGACCATCCGACCAGGTTCACTTGTTCGACGCCGCGCAGTTCACGGATGAAATCGACGATGGTTTCGATCTCGTCCCACTCGGTGCGGCTCGACACCAGCTTGAACGGGTAGCGTGGGGCCTGGGGCGCAGGCAGCACATGCGGTACCAGGTGCTGCTGGAAGGCGGCATCGACGTTCACCGGATCGTCCATGCGCGGCCTCGGCGATGGCGCATAGCCGGTATGCGAGAAGGTGAACACGTCGAAGCCGGCGCGCGCCATCTGCGCCATGTAGCTGTAGTCGCGGTAGCGCAGGTCGTAGGCGACGGTCGACGGGGCGAAGCCGCCATGCAGGACGAGGATCACCGGACGCGGCGCCCCACCCACGGGCGCGAGCATGCGCTCGCGCAGGAACAGGCCGACCGTCTGCCCGCGGTTCGCCTCGACGGTGGACACATGGGGCACGAAGCGGTCGATGGAAAGGACTTCGTCGATGGCGGCAGTGGACATGGGGCAGGGGCCTGTCGTCGATGGGGAGGGTAACGATGCGCCGGTGCGCGCCGTTCAGTCGTGAATCAACGGACCTTCAGCACCAGCTTGCCGCGGAAATGACGGCCCCGGCTCACCGCGTTCGCCTGCGCTGCATCGGCCAGCGAGAACACCGTGATTTCCGGCACCCTTACCGCACCCGCCGCGACCAGCGCCGAGATGCGGTCGAGGTGTGCACGGTCGCGGCCGACGGCCGGACGAAGGCCGGTGACGTCGGTGCGCGGCGTGGGCGGAGCCTTCGGACCGGATGCGATGAAGGCCGCGCGACCGCCCGGCTTGAGCACGAGGTAGGAACGGAGCCCGACATCGCCGCCGACGGTGTCGAACACCGCATCGAAGCCCGACAGCACGGTCGCGAAGTCGGCCTGGTTGTAGTCGATCACCTGGTCGGTGCCCAAGCTGCGCACGTAGTCGACATTGCCAGCGCTGGTCGTGCTGGCCACGCGACAGCCGGTGTGCTTCGCGACCTGGATCGCGAAGCTGGCGACGCCGCCCGCCCCGCCCTGGACGAGGATCGTCTCGCCAGGCTGGATCTTCAACGTGTCCTCCACCGCACAAAGGGCGGTGAGGCCGATCAGAGCAAGCGACGCCGCCTCGACGTGGGACAGCCCGGCGGGCTTGCGCGCCAGGAGCGATGCCTTGATGGCTACCTTCTCGGCATACGCCGCTTCGATACCCACGTCGCACACGCCGAATACTTCGTCGCCGACCTGGAAATCGGTCACGCCGTCGCCCAGTGCACTGACCACGCCTGAGAAATCGCGGCCGGGGCAGTAGGGGAAGAACGACACCGGCCCGTAGGCGCCGGCCACTACCCGCCAGTCGGCACCGTTCACGCTCGCGGCATGCACGTCGACCAGCACCTCTCCGGGTTTCACCACCGGATCGGGGTAGTCGCCGTACTCGAGGGCTTCTGGACCGCCGTGCTGCCGGAAGAACGCTGCTTTCATGGTGTGCCTCGGGAGGAATCGGGGAAGGCCGACGGGCGAAGATACCGCGATCCGGGAGATGCCGAATCGCAGCGTGAATCGACTTGGCGAAACTTCCCCGCTCTGCAAGGTGATGAAGGCCGCCGGCATCCGGCCGCAGTAGCGCCAGCCGCATGACCGGCGACCTGCCATAATCGGCGCATGGCAACCATCACCGTCCTCCAGTCCATCGCCTTCCGCGAGGCCTTCCTCGAACTCGCCGCCCGCTTCGATCGTGACACGGGACACAGGACGCTCGCGGTCTTCGATGGCGGTCTGAACGTGTCCGCACGCATCGCCGCCGGCGAAGTGGTCGATGCGGTGGTGATGTCTGCCGATGCGATTGACCACATGGCGCGGGCAGGGCACATCGCTACAGGCGGGCGCACCGACCTTGCGCGTTCGCCGATTGCCTGTGCGGTCGGGGCTGGCGCGAACCGTCCGGCGATCGCATCTGAAGCGGACTTCATCGCGCTGCTGCGCGGCGCGCGTTCGATCGCCTACTCCACCGGGCCGAGCGGCGTGCATCTGGTGAAGGTGATCGAGCGCCTCGGGCTGTCCGCGGAACTCGATGCACGTCTTCGGCAGGTGCGTGGCGAGCCGGCTGGCGCGTCCGTCGCGCGCGGCGAGTGCGACCTCGCGTTCCAGCAGATGAGCGAACTGCTGCCGGTCGCGGGCATCGACATTCTGGGCACGCTGCCCGACGCGGTGCAGAAGACGACCCTGTTCTCGATCGGCCTGCATGCCGCTGCACCGCAGCCGGAGGCCACGCGTGCGTTGATGCATTTCCTGGCCTCGGCCGAGGCGGCATCGGTGATCCGCGAGAAGGGGATGCAGCCGCTCGTCGGGTGAACCGGCCTCAGCGCGTCATCACCCGGCGCGCGACATAGGACAGCAGGTCCACCAGCGCGACCAGCAGGAGCATGGCCACCAGCACCGATCCGGTCTCGGGCATCTGGAACAGCCCCATGTGGAACGTGAGCATCTGGCCAAGTCCGCCGGCACCGACCACCCCCAGCACTGCCGCAGCCCGGATGTTGTTCTCCCAGCGGTAGAGCGTGTAGGACAGGATCTGGGGCAGCACCGAAGGCAACGTGGCGTACAGGAACACGCGCCCGCCGGGTATGCCCTGAACCCGCAGCGCATCGGCTGGTCCGCGCGGGGCGTTCTCGATCGCCTCGGCGAACAGGCGGCCGAGCACGCCGGTGGTGTGGAAGGCCAGCGCGAGCGTGCCCGACAGCGGTCCCAGGCCGGCGGCGATCAGCAGCAGGGCGGCCCAGGCCAGTTCAGGCACGGATCGCAGAACGTTCAGCAGCAACCGGGCAGGGCCCCGTGCCAGGCTGCCGGTACCGTCCGCGGATCGGCTCGCTGGCAGGGCGAGCAGCAGGCCGCCAGCCACGGCAAGCAATGTGCCCAGGGCCGACATCGCCAGCGTCTCGGCGCTGGCGATCGCCAGCCTGCGCAGGAATTCGGCATCGGTGGACGGCGAGGCGAGTTCAGCGAGGAAGCGGCCCATGCGCGCGGCCGCCTCCGCCGACAGGAAAGCGCTCCACTTCAGGTCGAGCGTGGCGAAGCTGGCGAACACCAGCAGGACCAGGCCTGCGACGATCCAGCAGGCCGTGCAGCGCGCATGCAGCAGTGGCGGCGCCGGGATCATCCGAGCACCCGGCGCAGCCGTCCACTCACCCAGTCGGCGAGCCAGACCAGCGCGATGAACACGAGCAGGATGGTGCTCACCTCGGCGCCGTTGAACATCTTCAGCGAGGTGATCAGTTGCTGCCCGAGGCCACCGGCGCCGACGAAGCCGAGTACCGCCGAGGAGCGGATCGCGCACTCCCAGCGGTACACGGTATAGCTGGTGAGCTCGGTCGCGTTGGTCGGCAGCAGTCCGTAGAAGAAGGCCTGGACACGGCCGGACCCGTTGCGCAGCAGCGTCGTGGTGGAATGCGTCTCGCCGCTCTCGAGGATCTCCGCATAGACCTTGCCGAGCATGCCGGCGTAGGTGAGCGCGATGGCCAGCACGCCCGCCGTCGGACCGAGGCCGACGACCCGGACGAACACCAGGGCCCACACCAGTTCCGGCACGCTGCGCAGCAGGATGAGCAGCCAGCGGATCGCCTGGCGCAGCACGAACGGCACCGCATGCATCCGGCCGGGCAGGGCGGAGATCGACAGCACGGCGGTGGATGCCAGGGTCATCGGGATGGCGAGTGCCATCGCGAGCACCATGCCGCAGGTGGCGATGGCAACCGTACGCCACGCCTCGTAGGCCACCATCTTCAGGAACTCGGTGTCGGCGTGCGGAGGAAAGAAGTCGCCCAGGAAGCGCAGGGTGGACTTCAGGCTGTCGGGCTCGAACAGCACCCAGGGTCGGAACTCAGTCGCCCACAGCATCGGCACCAGCAGGGCCATGCCTGCCAGTGTCCAGAACACCCGTGCGTTCCACGCCGGGTCGCGCAGGGATGGAGCCATGGCAGTGCCCGCCATCAGCGGCAGACGACGACCGTTGTCGGGCGCGCCACCGGCAGCGCTAGGTCGAGCGGCACTGGCGGCGCCGCGGCGAGCTCATGTTCGAACTGCGCATACAGGCGCAGCAGGTGATCCCGGGTTACTTCGGCGGACGGCAGGTCGAAGGCGAGCTCGCCATTGCGCAGTCCGATGATGCGCGGGAAGGAGGCGATGGCGACATCGACCTGGTGCAGCGTGGCCAGCAGCGTCGTGCCACGGGCGCGCGCCTCTCCGGTGAGCGTCTCCACCACCAGCCGCGAGCGGGTGGGATCCAGTGCAGACAACGGTTCGTCCACCAGCCACAATCCGGCCGGTGCCAGCAGCGCCCGGGCAAGCCCGACGCGTTGCCGCTCGCCCCCGGACAGGCGGTCCACGCGCGTCCACAGCTTGTCTTCAAGGTCGAAGCGTGCCAGCGCGGCATGGGCGTCCTCTGCTCCGACCGGCAATACCAGGGAGCGCAGGCTGGCCCAGAACGACAGCGTCGGCAGACGCGCGGCGAGCAGTGCAGTGACCGTGCGCTGACGTGGCGGCAGCGGCGGCACTTGCGGGGCGAGGAACAGGCGCCCGCGCAGTCGCTGCAGGCTGCGCACCGGCAGCGACCACGGATCCTGGCCGTCAAGCAGCAGCCGGCCTGAGGAAGGCTTCAGCGCGCAGGCGATCGCATGCAGCAGCGTCGTCTTGCCGGCCCCGGAGGGGCCGATCACCGCGACCTGCTCGCCGGCGCGGATCGCCAGCGACAACGGCCGCAGCGCCGCAGGTGCCTGCGCCGTGGCCGCGGGATGCCGCACCTCGAGCGTGTCGAGCGAGACCGCCAGTCCGGCCACGGACGCTGCCGTCGCGCTACTTGATGAGGCCGGCACTGCGGCCCGCCTGCTCGAGACCCTTGTAGTTCGATGCCTGGGTCGGGATGAACCGGGCTGCGCGGGCGAGGCCAAGGATTTCCTTGCCCTCGGGATCGGCCGGGTTCAGCGCAAGCAGGGCCTTGGTGATGCGCTCTCGCTGCGCTGCCGGCATGTCGGCATGCACCGACCAGTTGTAGTTGAAGTAGGGCGGCGTCGTGTAGAACACCTCGACCTTCGAAAGGTCGACCTTCTTCTCGTCGACGAACTTGCGCCACACGGTGATGTCCAGCGCGGCTGCGTCGACGCGGCCGGTTACCACCGATGCGATGGTCGCATCGTGTGCGCCGGAGTAGGCGACGCGCTTGAAGTCGCGTTCCGGGTTCAGGCCGGCTTCCAGCAGGAAGTTTCGCGGCATCAGGTGACCCGAGGTGCTCGACTGCGAGCCAAAGCTCACGTTGCGTCCCTTGAGGTCGGCGAGCGTCTTGATGCCCGAGCCAGCGAGAGTGATGAACACCGAGCGGAACTGTGCATCCTCTTCACGCTGGGCGATCGGGACCACCTTGTCGCCGGAGCGGATCTTCGCCTGCACGAAGGTGAAGCCGCCGAACCAGACCAGCTCCACCTGCCTGTTCACCAGCGCCTCTACGGCTGCCGGGTAATCAGTGACCGGCGTGAATTCGACCTTCATGCCGAGCTGGCGCTCGAGGTACTTCACGAGCGGAGCGAACTTGCGCTGCTGCTCGCTGGCGGCCTCCTCGGGAATGGTGGTCACCCGCAGCACCGACTGCGCCAGGGCCGCGGTGGTGGTCAGGGCAAGCGCCAGCAACGCCATCGAGGCGCCGCCCAGCGCACGTCGGAGCGCGGACGGGGACCGGGAAACGGCAGTGGATGCATTCGTCGGGGACATGGGGAGCCTGTACGTTAGGGGGAAGGAAGGCAAGTCGCGGAACTTTGAAACGAGGTTAGCACAGCGACCAGGGACCGCCCGCGGCCCCTTCCGTGTTCGGTCGACCACCGCTATCCTCCGCTGCAAAGCGGGTGGCGATCGACGCCGCACGACCCGGAGGGAGCGATGGGCGCAACGGATGCAACGGACAAGGCCGGAAGCGATGCCTGGCAATTGAAGCTGGGCATCATCGTTCCATCATGGAACACCGTGATGGAGTACGAGTGGCAGCGGCTGGCCGGTGCCGCCATGTCGGTCCACTCTCAGCGTATCCGCCACCAGGCCGATACCGAGGCCGACCTGGCGTGGCTGAGTACCCAGGCACCAGAGGCCGCGGGCCTGCTGGCGCATGCCAGGGTGCAGGCGATCTGCCATGGTTGCACCGCCAGCGGGTTCCTCAAGTCGCCGGAAGCCGATCTCGCGCAGGAAGCGGAGCTGACCGGCGCCACGGGCATCCCGACGGTGACCTCGTCGGCGTCTATCGTGCGCGCGCTGCGTGCGATCGGCGCATCCCGCATCAGCGTGGCCTCGCCGTACGAGCCCTGGTTGAACGACAAGCTCGCGACCTATCTGGGCGCGGCCGGGTTCGAACTTCTCGCCATGAAGGGCCTGGGTACGCAAGCGCACGGCAGCATCTCGACCGCTACGGTCAAGGCCCTGGCGCTGGAGGTGGTCCGACCGGAAACCCAGGCGATCTTCATCAGCTGCTCGAACTTCCGTACGCTGGACATCCTGGCCGAGGTCGAACAGGAGACCGGCATCCCGGTCGTGACCAGCAACCAGGCCGCGTTGTGGGGAACCTTGCGGGCGATCGGGGATCGGCGTGCGCTGCCCGGGGCCGGACGGCTGTTCGGCCTGGCCTGACAGGGCGAACACCGTTCGAACGCAACGCAGTACGGCAGGCAGACCAACAAGTCAGACCAACAAGTCAGCGGCCGAAGCCGCACGAGGAGGAGAAATATGGACCAGCAATCGTTGTGCCGGGCGTGCACCCGCATGCTCGTGGCGGGCCTGCTCGTCTTCGCCGGCGTCGCCGGCGCACAGGACTTCCCGTCGAAACCGGTGCGCGTGGTCGTGCCGTTCCCGGCCGGTGGCACGACCGACATCATCGGGCGCATCGTCGGCCAGCGCCTGACCAAGGACTGGAAGCACCAGGTCGTGATCGACAACCGGCCCGGTGGCGGCGCGAACATCGGCGCCGAGGTCGCGATGCGCTCGCCTGCCGACGGCTACACGCTGTTCATGGCGTCGACTGCGCACAGCATCAACGCCACCCTCTACCCGAAGCTCGCCTACGACCCGCTGAAGGACTTCAGCCCGATCTCGATCATGGCCGATACCGCCCAGGTGCTCGTCGTGCATCCATCGGTGCCGGTGAAGGACGTGCGGGAGCTGATCACGCTGCTCAAGCGGCGGCCAGGCGAGATGAACTACAGCTCGGCGGGCAACGGCAGCCAGCCGCACCTGACGGCCGAGATGTTCGGCATGCTGACCGGCACACGGATGACCCATGTCCCGTACAAGGGCGGGCCGCAGGCCATGACCGACCTGATGGCGGGCTTCGTTGCCCTGTCGTTCGCCACCGCGCCGTCGGCCGTGCCGAACGTGAAGGCGGGCAAGGTCAGGGCCTTGGGCGTGAGCTCGCTCGCACGCATCCCGGCGCTGCCGGATGTCCCCACGATCGCGGCGTCCGGCCTGCCAGGCTTCGAAGCGACCAATGTGTTCGGCATGGTGGGCCCGCCGGGGCTGCCCACCGTGTTGGTCGATCGGATCAACGGCGAGCTGGTCACCGCCCTGAAGGATCCGGCAGTGCGGCGCCAGCTGAGCGAGCAGGGCGCGGAGGCGCGGCCGAGCACGCCGGCCGAGTATGCTGCGCTGATCCGCAACGAAGTGGCCAACTGGGGCAAGGTCGTGCGCCAGTCCGGTGCCCGGATCGACTGATCCCGGGCGTTCGATTCAAACAGGGTGACATGATGACTTCGGCAGTGAAGCAGAAGATGGCGCGCGGCGAAGTGGCCGTTGCGGTGAACCTGGCCGGCCACAATCCGGACCTGCTGGAACCGCTCGCCAAGTGGGGCGCCGACCTCGCATTCGTCGACTGCGAGCGCACCGGCATCGGCCTGGACGCGGCGACCGACCTGATCCGCGCCGCGCGCGCCGCCCGCCTGCCAGCGATCGTGCGCAGCTGGTCGCGTTCGCCGGAGGTGCTGGTGCAGTACTTCGACCGTCGGGCCGATGGCATCGTGGTGCCGCATATCGACTCCGCCGCCGAGGCGGCAGCCGTCGTGCAGGTCGTCCGCTATGCCTGCGGCGAGGCAGCCGCGAAGGACAAGCTTGTGGTGGTCCAGATCGAGACGCCCGCGGCGGTTGCCGATGTCGATGCGATCGCCGCGGTGCCGGGCATCGACGTGGTGCTGCTCGGGCCGAACGACCTGTCCTGGGAGATGACCGGCATCCGCGGCAACATGACCGCTGAAGTCGAGCGCACGATCGAACACCTTGCGGCAAGGCTCAGGATAGCAGGGCGCGCGTTCGGCATGCCAGCGCGCCTCGACCAGGTCGCCCGATTCCGTGCCCTCGGTGCAACCTTCCTCTATTACCCGGTCGAGTGGCTGATCGAACGCGCGATGCAGGAACTGCAGCGCGAGACGGGCCGCTGAATGAGCGGCCGCCGCGCCAGCGCTTCCGGCATGCGGACGATGAAGGCAATCACGATCGACCGCTACGGCGGCCCCGAGGTCATGCAGCTGCGGGACATCGAAGTGCCTCGCCCCGGCCCGGGCGAGGCGCTCGTGAAGGTCGCCTTCGCCGGCATCAATTTCATGGACATCCATACGCGACAGGGCAAGTATCGCGAGTCGCGCAGCTATCCGGTGCGTGCGCCTTGCACCCTCGGCATGGAAGGCGCCGGGGACGTGGTGGCCATCGGCCCGTCGACCACAAGGGTGCGCCCAGGCGACCGGGTCGCCTGGTGCATCTCCTGGGGCAGTTATGCCGAGTACGCCTGCGTGCCGGAATCGAAGCTGGCTACGCTCGGACCAGCCACGCCGTTCGATATCGCGGCGGCTAGTGTGTTCCAGGGCAGTACCGCACATTACCTGGTGAACGATGTCGCCAGGCTCCGGCCCGGGATGACCTGCCTGGTGCATGCCGCCTCGGGCAGCATCGGCCAGTGGCTGGTGCAACTGGCGGTGCGCGCCGGTGCCACTGTGTTGGGCACGGCCAGCAGCGAGCCTAAGCGTGCGATCGCAACCAGCCTCGGCGCCAGTCAGGTGTTCGCCTATGACGAAGGCCGTTTCGCAGAGGTAGTGCGGCGGGCCACTGGCGGCGACGGCGTGGACGTGGTTTTCGATCCGGTCGGGCGCACCACGTTGCGCGACAGCTTCCGTGCCACCCGCACCCGCGGACTGGTGATCAACTACGGCAACGTGTCCGGTTCGGTCACCGACCTCGACCCGATCGAACTGGGGGAAGCCGGATCGCTGTTCCTCACCCGTCCGCGCCTGACCGACCACCTCGCCGACGCGGGCACGGTGCAGCGCAGGGCGGATGCGCTGTTCCACGGCATTGCTTCCGAAGGGCTGCGCGTGCCGATCGACAGCCGCCGGTACACGCTGGAGGATGTCGGGCTGGCCCACGAACGGCTCGAGCAGCGCGTGCAGATCGGCAAGGCGCTGCTGGCGCCGCTGTCCTGAGAGGAACCCCGCGATGCACCGAAACGTCATCCTGCACGGTATCCGCAATTGCGACACGATGAAGAAGGCGCGTGCCTGGCTGGATGCTGCCGGCGTCGCTTACCGGTTCCACGACTACAAGGTCGACGGCATCGATGCGGCCACGCTGCAAGGCTGGTGCGCGCAGGCAGGCTGGGAGCGCCTGCTCAATCGGTCCGGGACGACCTTCCGCAAGGCCGTCCCGGAAGGGCAGCGCTCCGCAGTGGATTCCGAGGGCGCGCAGGCGCTCATGCTCGAGCACCCGTCCATGATCCGGAGGCCGGTGCTGGACATCGATGGCCGCCTGCTCGTTGGATTCGACGCGGCGGAATACGCCCGATCGTTCGCGCCGGGCGATTGATCCCTCATCCGCTCGCGCCGCAGGGTATCCTTCGACAACTTCCAGCGGACAGGACACGCGGTGACTGACGGTCCGGCGATGGCGGCACAGGTGGTCCCGGCGATGCCGGTGGATGGCGGCCCCCGGCACGACCCGGCAGACGAGCACTGGATGCGCGAGGCACTGGCGCTTGCACGGCAGGCAGCCGAAGCTGGCGAGGTGCCGGTCGGCGCACTGGTCCTGCATCAGGGCAGGGTGGTCGGCCGCGGCTTCAACCGCCCGGTTGGTACCCACGACCCGACCGCGCATGCCGAAGTGATCGCCCTGCGCGATGCGGCGCGTACGCTCGCGAACTACCGCCTGCCCGGCTGCACGCTGGTAGTGACGCTCGAGCCCTGCGCGATGTGCGCGGGTGCGATCCAGCATGCGCGCATCGAGCGGGTGGTGTTCGGCGCGCGCGATCCCAAGACCGGCGCCTGCGGCAGCGTGGTCGACCTGTTCTCCGAGGAGCGCCTGAACCACCATGCTACGGTGACCAGCGGCGTGCTTGCCGAGGAGTGCGGCCTGCAGCTGTCGACGTTCTTCGCAGGCCGGCGCCGAGCGGCGCGAGCCGCCAGCAGTGACGGGGTCGCGTCCGGCGAGGGAGCTCACGATGACGCGCGCTGAGCCGGTCCGCGCCGCGCCGAAGCCTGCTGCGCTCCCCGCAAGGCGAGGCCGGCCGCTGCGGCTCGGGCTGGTCGCGCCTTCGGGCTGCCTGCCCGATACCGGCGTGATCGACCGCACCGCTGCACTGTTCACCGCGCGCGGCTGGCAGGTCAGCGCCGGCGATAGCGTGTTTGCGCGCGAACAGCGTTTCGCCGGGCCGGACGAACTGCGTGCCGGCGACCTGCAGGCGTTCTGCACCGACCCGTCGCTAGACGTCGTGCTGAGCGCACGCGGCGGCTACGGACTGTCCCGGCTGCTCGATCGCATCGACTTCCAGGCCATCCGGGCGCGACGACCGATCGTCGTCGGCTACAGCGACTTCACCGCCTTCCACCTCGCCTACCTGGCCCATGGCGGCATCAGCTTTGCCGGGCCGGGCGCCAGCGATTTCGCGGCGGCGCGTCCGGACCCGTTCACGCTGGAGCAGTTCTTCGCCGTGCTTGGGCAGTCCTCGCACCAACTCGCCTTCGACGTCGACGGCCCTCGACGGCTGGAGGCTGCCGGTCGGCTGTGGGGCGGCAACCTGGCGATGGTGGCCGCGTTGGCCGGTACACGCCACATGCCGGCGATCAAGGGCGGCATCCTGTTCCTGGAGGACGTGAACGAGAGCGCCTACCGGATCGAGCGGATGCTGTACCAGCTGTTCCACGCAGGCATCCTGCAGCGGCAGCGCGCGATCCTGCTCGGCAGCTTCGAGCCGGTGCCGGCGATGGCCAACGACGATGGCTACGGGCTGGACTCGGTGGTAGAGCATTTCCGCGCGCGGCTGGACGTTCCCGTGCTGCGGGGATTGCCGTTCGGGCATGTGGCGCGCAAGGCAACCCTTCCGGTGGGAGCGCCGGCAGTGCTGTCGGTCGCACGCGGGACGGCGCGGCTGTCGTTCCAGCGCTATCCGAACCTTGCTCGACACCGCATTGCAGCGAGATAGGCGCTCGATTTTGCTGCAGGGCATGCTGCGCAGCATCGCAATGCACGTCCGGCGATCGGTTTGTCTACGTCAAACGCCCGTGGATACTGGGAAATATCGGGTTGTGCGCCGCCGCAGATTGGGCTAGAGTCCCAAGGGTTGGGCTCCGGTTTACACGCCCGTGGCCGTTCGAAGGCCTTGCCTTCCGGGTCTGTTCCGAAGTTTCAGCGTCCCGACGTTGCTGCGCAACACGCCCGGCGACGTCGACCATGACCAAGGGAGACTCGGATGCGCCTGCAAGACAAGGTTTCCATCATCACCGGTTCGGCACGCGGCATCGGCCAGGCCACTGCGTTCAAGTTCGCGCGCGAAGGCGCGAAGGTCGTCGTCTGCGACCTGACGCCGGAACTGATCGAAGAGACTGTCGCTGCGATCCGCACGGCCGGCGGCGAGGCGATCGGCTGCCTGGTCGACGTGCGCGACATGCATTCGATCCGCAAGATGGTCGATGAAGTACTGTCGACCTTCGGACGGATCGACGTGCTGGTGAACAACGCCGGCATCGTCAAGGATGCGCAACTGAAGAACATGACCGACGAGCAGTTCGACCTCGTCATCGACATCAACCTGAAGGGTGTCTACAACTGCACGCGTGCAGTGGTCGACACCATGCTCCAGCAGCAGTCGGGCGTGGTCCTGAGTTCCTCGTCGATCGTCGGCCTGTATGGCAACTTCGGTCAGACGAACTATGCCGCCACCAAGGGTGCGGTGATCAGCATGACCAAGACCTGGGCGAAGGAACTCGGGCGCAAGGGCATCCGCGCCAATGCGGTCTGCCCGGGCTTCATCGGCACCACCATCCTCAATTCGATGCCGGAGCGGGTGCTGCGCGCGATGGAAGAGAAGGTGCCGCTGGGCCGCCTGGGCAAGCCGGAAGAGATCGCTGACGCGTTTGCCTTCCTCGCCTCCGACGAGGCCAGCTACATCAACGGCATCGTGCTGGAAGTCGGCGGCGGCGTCACCCTCTGACGCTCCGGTACACCGGGCTGCGCCCGGTGTACGCAGCCTCAGGCTGCGCCGGTAGGTATCGTGCCGCGCCAGGTCTGCGCAGCGGCGCGGGCATACTGGGGCGGCAACGGGATCGACGCGCCCAGCGCCGCAGCCGCGGCCCAGGGCCAGTGCTTGTTGAAGAGCATGCCCCGGGCCAGTGCGACCTGGTCGGCCTGGCCGTCGGCCAGGATCGCCTCGGCCTGGGCCGCACCTGTGATCATGCCGACTGCGCAGGTGATGATGCCGGTCTCGCGACGCACCGTCGCGGCGAGCCCCGTCTGGTAGCCCGGCCCGACAGGGATCTGCGCGGCGCCGTCCACACCGCCGCTGGAGACGGTCACGTAGTCGCAGCCGAGCGCCTTCAGCGCCCCGGCATAGGCGACAGCGTCCTCCACGCCCCAGCCGCCGTCGATCCAGTCGCTGCCGTGGATGCGCACCCCCATCGGCCGGTCTGCCGGCCAGGCGGCGCGCATCGCGGCGAACGTCTCCAGCGGGTAACGCATCCGGTTCTCGCGGCTGCCACCGTACTCGTCGGTGCGCCGGTTCGACAGCGGCGAGAGGAAGGTCGACAGCAGGTAGCCGTGTGCCGAATGCAGTTCCACCAGGTCGATGCCCAGTGCGGCCGCCCGCTCGGTGGAATGGACGAAGGCATCCCGGATGGCGCGCAGGCCTTCGCGATCGAGCGCTTCCGGCACTGGCCAGCCCTCGGCGAACGGCAGGGCGGATGCGCCAGCCACCGGCCACGGGGCGGCATCTGCCTTCAGGGCGCCACGACCCTCCCAAGGCCGTTCGCTGGATGCCTTGCGCCCGGCATGGCCGATCTGGATGCCGATGGGCACTGCCGAGTGCTTCCGGCAGAACGCCAGCACACGCGCCAGTGCGGCCGCATTGTCGTCGCTGTACAGGCCGCTGCAGCCATGCGTGATGCGTCCCTGCGCGGTGACATGGGTCGCTTCCATCACGATCAGGCCGGCCCCGGCCAGCGCGAGGCTGCCGTAGTGCATCAGGTGCCAGTCGTTCATCGAACCGTCGACCGCACTGTACTGGCACATCGGCGACACCTGGATGCGGTTGGGCAGTTCCAGCGAACGCAGTTGCAGCGGGGAGAACAGCAGGCTCATCGGGAAGTCCTCAGGCAAAGTAGCCGAGCAGCCACCACCACACGAAGTTGAGCGGCCACAGCAGCAGCAGGGTCAGCAGGGCCTGGACCGGGAATACACGGGCCGCTTCGCGCAGCGGTATGCCGGCCGCGTAGAGCCCGACGATGACCGGTGGCACCTGGTAGGGGAGCAGTATGGTCGAGAAGCCGATGCCGTAGAGCATCAGCACGGTCTTCACGTCCCAGCCGGTGATCGCCGCCAGGTCGCCGGCGAGCGGGCCGAGCAGTGCCGGCTGGCCCGGGCTGGTGGCGATCATCGAGGTCAGGGTGGCCACCACCGACAGCATCTGGAAGTTCCAGTAGTCGGCGCCGGCCGACAGACCCAGCAGCGAAGGCAACCATGCACCGACCACGGTCGACAGCTTTGCCGAATCGATCATGGCCGCCACACCCAGCACGGCACCGATATAGAAGAAGCCGGACAGTTTCACCCGGTCGTTCATTGCATGCACGTCGATGATGCCCACCCGCGGCAGCAGGCAGGCGACGCCGGCGCCCATGCCGATCCAGCCGGGCCGGATGTGGTGCAGGAAGTCCGTGGCCCATAGGGCGAGGGCACTGCCGAGGATCACTGCCATCCGCCACTCCGTCGCGGACATCGGCGGCAGCGGCGCAACGGCCGGTGGCGGCGATACCTGGTCGCGGAACAGCCACTCGACGAGCAGCACGGTCATCACCGCCTTGGCGAGGCCCTGCACCGGGAAATGCAGCTTCAGGTACTCGAGGTAGAGGATCTGCACGCCGTACATCGACTCGGCCGAGCCCGCGAGCACCAGGTTCGGGATGTTCGCCGGCAGGATGGCTGCGCCCACCTGGAAGCTGCCGACCAGCATCACCAGCATGATGCCGTTGAAGCCCTTGCTGCCCGGCTTGAGCCCGAGCCGATCGCAGAAGGCCATCAGGATCGGCACCATCAGCAGGATGCGGCCGACGGTGGCCGGCATCACGAAGCAGAGCACCGTGGTGACCAGCATCGTGCCGATCAGCGCGCGCCGGTAGGTACCGCTGAACGCGCCGAGCAGGCGCGAGGCGAGCCGTATGCCGAGCCCGGACGCGCGCACGGCCTCGGCCATGATCAGCCCGCCGAACACCAGCCAGAGCGTGCTCGTGGTGAAGCCGGAGAACACGACCTCGTTCGGCACGACCGCCGTGACCGCGGCGAGGAACAGGAAGGCGAGCGCGACCAGGTATTCCGGCACGGCGGCCGTCGCCCACAGCCCGATGGCGAACACGGCGAGCGCGAGCACCTTGAGCGTGGTTGCCTGCGCCGGGTCGGCTGCCGGCCAGAGGAACAGGGCCGTGGCACATGCCAGCACGATGAAGGCCAGCGCCTGGGAAACTCGATGCATCCTGAACCGATCCGCAAGTCCGTCCAACACTCGGACGGCCGATGCGGCTGCGCCCGACCCGGCACCCCGGGCAACGACGCAGGCTACCGCAGCGGGCCCGGCGGCCGCAACCGTCGCGCGGGCCGCGCGGCTATAATCCGGGTCCCGTTATGTGGCATGCGATTGCGCCGAGGACCCGATGAGCCAAGCCCCCCTCCTGACCGGCGTCCTTGCGCCGGTGATCACGCCTTTCAAGCCCGACCTGTCGCCCGACGTAGAGCGCTACGTGCGGCATTGCAAGTGGCTGCTGGCCAATGGCTGCAGCGGCCTGGCGATCTTCGGCACCAACAGCGAGGCCAACTCCCTGTCGCTGGACGAGCGCAAGATGCTCCTCGAGGCGCTGCTGGAAGCCGGGGTGCCGGCGTCGAAGCTGATGCCGGGCACCGGCTGCTGCTCGCTGACCGATTCGGTCGCGCTGACCCGCTTCGCGGTCGAGCGTGGCGTCGCGGGTGCGCTGATGCTGCCGCCGTTCTTCTACAAGGGCGTGAGCGACGAGGGCCTGTACCGGAACTTCGCCGAGATCGCACAGCGGGTCGGCGACGCGCGGCTGAAGATCTACCTGTACCACATCCCGCCGATGACGGCGGTGCCGTTCTCGCTGGGGCTGGTCGAGCGGCTGCTCAAGGACTACGCCGGCACCGTCGTCGGCATGAAGGACAGCGGCGGCGACTGGAAGAACATGGAAGCGATGCTCAAGGCCTTCCCGGGCTTCCAGTTCTTCCCGGGCAGCGAGGAGTTCCTGCTCGCCGGGATGCGCCTGGGCGCGGTCGGAACGATCACCGCGACGGCGAACATCGGGCCGGCTGCGATCGACGAACTGTTCCGCAACTGGCAGGACCCGAAGGCCGACGCGATGCAGGAGGCCATCACCGACTTCCGGCGCGCGATCACGAAGTTCCCGCAGATCCCGGCGCTCAAGCACACGACTGCGCTCTACACCGGGCATGCCCAGTGGGCGGTGACCCGGCCGCCGCTGGTCCAGCTCGGCGAAGACCAGGGCAAGGCGCTCGCCGCCGAACTGCAGAAACGCGGCTTCGACATGCCGGGCATCCGCGGCTGACCGCTGGCCCTTCGCTCGAGCCAGTACCACCGTCAACCGGCATCCGCCATACACCACGCCACAGACCAGACAGGGGAACCACCATGGCCGCACTCACGTTGAAGCAGGCAGGCATCATCGTCGACAAGGCGATCGAGAAGGCACGCGAGATGAAGATCCCGGCACTGGGCGTGATCGTGCTGGATGCATCCGGCCATACGGTCGCCTACGCGCGCGAGGACGGCGCGACCATGTTCCGCGAGGACATCGCCCGCGGCAAGGCCTGGGGCGCGGTCGCGATGGGCTGCTCGAGCCGTTCGCTGGCCAAGCGCGCACAGAGCAATCCGAACTTCATGATCACCCTGGCCGCCACCGCCAACGGCAAGTTCCTGCCGCAGATGGGCGGTGTGCTGATCAAGGATGCCGCCGGCAACATCCTCGGCGCAGCCGGTGCCAGCGGTGCCAGTGGGGATCAGGACGAAGCCTGCTGCGTGTTCGGGATCGAGCAGGCCGGGCTGGTAGCCGACGCTTCCGAGTAACTGCCCGACCTTCGGCGTTGCCCGAGCCTGCAGGGGCTCCGGCAACGCCCGAGCCTCAATCGGCGCGGATGTTCGCCTCGCGCGCGATCTTCGCGAAACGCTCGAGGTCGACCGCGATCCGCT
Organism: Betaproteobacteria bacterium; assembly: GCA_947458265.1. Taxonomy (GTDB): domain Bacteria; phylum Pseudomonadota; class Gammaproteobacteria; order Burkholderiales; family CAIKXV01; genus CAIKXV01. Next base: position 37,770 of record CANGYF010000021.1, on the reverse strand, counting down.
TGCGGAAGTCTTCCGGCGTGCTGCCGATCGGCACCGTGCCGTCGCCCTGCAACCGTTCCAGCACGTCGGGCATGCGCAGCGCACCGGTGTACTCCGCGTGCATCCGGGTGACCAGTTCCTTCGATGCCTTCGGCGGCAGCAGCAGGCCGAACCAGGTGCCGATGTCGAAGCCCGGGTAACCGCTTTCGGCGATCGTGGGAAGGTCAGGCAGGACGGCCGAGCGCTTGGCAGTGGTCATCGCGATCGGCCGCAGCTTGCCACCCTTGATATGGCCGATGGCCGCGTTGATCGGCGAGGAGAACAGCTGCGCTTCGCCGGCGATCACCGCAGCCAGCGCCGGACCGGCGCCCTTGTACGGCAGGTGCACGGTGCGGATCCCCGCGGCACGGTCGAGCATCTCGCCGGAGAAGTGGCTGCCAGCGCCGATGCCCGAGGATGCGTAGTTGAGCGAGCGCGTGCGTGCCAGCGCCACCAGTTCCTTCAGGTTGTTGGCCGGCACCGTCGGGTTCACCACCAGCACATGCGGTACTTCGGCGATCAGCGACACCGGGCTGAAGTCGACCAGCGTGCGATAGGGCAGTTTCTCCTGGATCGCCGGCGCGATCACCGCGCTGGTCGACTGCGTGAGGATGGAGGTGTAGCCGTCAGGCGCCGAGCGGGAGGTGATGTCCATCGCTATCGTACCTGCGGCACCGGGGCGGTTGTCGATCACCACCGGCTGACCGAACCGTTCGCTCAGCCGGGGCGTGAGCACTCGTGCGAGCGTGTCCGCGCCGCCGCCCGGCGAGGCCGGGATCAGCAGGCGTATCGGCCGTGCAGGCCAGCCGTCACCAGGCTTCTGGGCAAGCGCCGCAGGTGTCCCGGCAAGGGTAGCGGCGGACAATAGAACGAAGGCGCAGACGCGGGGCGTGCGGCCGGCAGTGGCGAAGCGGGTCATCCTGGACTCCTCGAACGTTCCGGGCGGCGATGCGTGTCGACACCCTGTAATCATCGCCGGATTGTACCCGCCGCCCCGTTTCCTGACAGTTCCTGTCGCGACATCTGTTCGTCCCGCGCCGGCAGGAAGGTCAGGGTGCCCGCTCCAGCAGTTCGATCACCCGCCGCGCCGGATCCACGCGTACCCGGTCTCCGGTGCGGATCACCGCCAGCGGATCTGGCGACCAGCCTTCGGTGATCGCGATGTCGGCGAAGATCGCACCCTGCACCATGACCGGGTTGGTCACACCGAAGACGAACGCCTTCGGCGCGATGCCCTTGCCCTTGATGTCATGGAACGCCCAGCCAGCGGCAATGCCGCCCTTGGCGGTCGGGAAGAACAGGATCTTGTCCCGGATGCTCACGCCTTCGAGCTTGTGGCCGGGCTTCGAGATCACACCGGTCCAGCGGTCCAGGTCGTAGCGCGGGCTGAAGCCCTCGGTCGAGATCACCGCCTCGCCCTCGACCACCGGCCCGGCGGCACGGTCGACGGCGATGGTCAGCAGTACCGGCTTCACGGTTGCATTCATTTCACGGCTCCGGTCAGGGCGGTCTCGATACAGTCCTCGGTGCGGCGCAGGATCGTGTTGAAGCGGTGCGCAGTGATCGTGTTCACCAGCTTCGCAGAGTTGGTCACCAGGCTGCTCCAGCCCATGCGCTGCTTCATCGGGGTCAGGTCCTGCAGGATGTAGAAGCAGACGCCTTCCAGCACGATGCCGCCAGCGGCCTCGATCCGGCCGATGTAGCCCAGTTCGGAGGCACTGCGCTTCATCGCGTTGCTGGTCGTCACGAAGAGCTTCGAACCCGGGGCGAGCTTCTTCCCGTCCAGCAGTTCCGAGATGCGCTTGAGTTCGAACAGCGAAAGCTGCGGCGCGGAGAACACCACGAGGTTGCAGCAGCCGTCCTTCACGTCGTATCCGGCGTAGACACGGTCGATGTCCTCGCGGGTGATGCGCATGCGGTCGGTCGGCGTGTTTCCCCCGAGCGCGGCCTCGACCGAGGGCGCCTCCGGCGTCACCCCGACCATGTGGAACATCGCATGCGAGCCATAGCTGGCAAGCGATGCGCCGAGGTGCTTGAGCTCGTCCGACGTGGGCGCGCGACGCAGCGGCGCACCGCCCGGCCCGGAGAAGACCGGCACCGCGTAGTAGCTCTGGTGCGGCTCGCCGACGAGCCGTCCGATCGCGCCCCAGTCGGCGAAGTCCGACGGATCGACGTCGAGCTCGACCGTGAAGTTGCCGCGCCGGACTGCATCGAGGTGAAAGCCGTACTCGGGGGTGCGCCCGGTGATCGCGCTGGCCAGTGCGGACGGACCGCCCTCGAAATTGGTGCGCGCACCGAATACCGAGTTGGCATAGATCACCGTTCCGGTGTCGCCCCAGGCCACGTGCTCGCCAAGATGCGGCTGGTAGAGCGTCTGGTAGTTGATGCAGGTGTCGGCGGTGATCACGTTCATCTGCCGCAGGTGGGCGATGATCTGCCGCTCCTTCTCGACTTCGTCCTCGACCTGCCCGAGCTGCTTCACATGGTCGAAGTCCACGCAGCGCGCATTGGTGGTGATGCCCACCGCGCAGTGCGTACCGGCCTCGGCCATCTGCTTCAGGCGCGACAGGCCGGCGTCTCCCATCACCTCGATATCGCCCATCATGTGGGCGTTGCTGATCGGCACGAAGCGCTTCGCACCGAAGAACGTGCCGACCGCGACCTGGAAGTCGATCGCCTCCTTGACCGCCGGGCCGCGCTCGCCGCGCTGCATCGCCTGCTCTTCATCGTTCAGTTGCATGGTTTACCCCTCCATGGTGCCGCGCGCAGCGTGCGGGCGGTCAGGACAGTTGCTGGCTCTTGGCCGCCTCGGCCAGCGCGAACGCCTGGGTGCCGGCGCTCACCGTGCCGCTGTAGCGGGAGAAAAACAGGAAGCCGTCGAACGGTGCCTTGATCTCTTCCAGCACTGCATAGCTGTAGAGGTCGATCACTCGACCGAGCAGCGTGCCAGCGGCGATCGGCTGCCCGATCTGCTCCGGCCGCTCGAACAGTGACTCCAGGTAGCCGCTGTTGTGCGGGCGCAGTTCGCGCCGCGCCACCAGGTCGAAGTGGATCTGCTTCACCGGCACCACGGGCGCATCGAGCAGTCCCAGATGCGCCGCGAGGCGATTGAGCCCGTCCATCGACTGTTTCGTGTAGGTGGCAGTGCTGTCCGGTCCGAGGAAGGTGCCACCGACCTCCGGGTTGCAACTGGGGATACCGCGCTTCGTGGTCACGTAGTGCGCGGAGGTGCCGGTCAGGTCATTCTCGTGCACGAACGGCTGGCCGAACGCGCGAGCCATCTCGAAGCAGCGCTGTTTCACCTCGGCCGACGCCTTGCCGTTGTAGTCGACCCGCCCCTGCAGGCGACCGCCGGTGCCGCCAGCGTGGAAGTCGCAGTGGAAGTCGATGTGGTCGAGCACCTGCTCGGTGATGACCGCAGCGATCATCTGCGTCGTGTTGCCGCGGGCGTTGCCGGGGAATGCCTCGTGCAGGTCCGTGCGGCCATGCGGCTCTGGCGTGAGCCGCTGGCAGGCGGCGGTGGCCAGCGGGTTGGCCACCGACACCACGACGATACGGCCGCAGAGCTTCGAAGTATCGAGACCCGCCAGCCACTGCCGGATCACCATCGTCGGCAGGAACTCGTCGCCGTGCTGGTTGGTGATGATGCCCAGCGTCGGGCCGGCCTTCGCCCCGGTCACCACATGCAACGGCACGGTGAGCTCGGCGCCGTTGAGCATGGTGGTCACGGGCAGGCGTCGGAAACTGCGGCCTTCGGGTTCGTTTGCCCAGACGGGCGAGGCTGCAGCGCTCATTGCTCGACCTTCACCGGCAGGTCGGACTCGATCGACTTCAGGATGGCCTCGAGGCCGCACACGCCGGCCACGATGTCCTCGACCGGCATCACGTAGGGCTGGCCAGCCTCGATCGCACGCGCGAACGCCTCCAGTTCCAGTTTCTCCGTACGCTCGGCGGTGAACTTCCGCACCTCGCGCGGCTGGTCGATCATCTGCAGCGTCATGTCCCAGGTCGGCAGGTGCTCGATCGCGCCCACCTCGACCATGCCCTTGGTGCCGAAGAACTGCATGCGCCAGCATTCGGCGCTGGCCAGCACCATGCCCAGGTAGGCGGTGGTGCCGCTGCGGAAGCGGTAGAGCACCGAGGTAGTGTCGTCTACGCCACGGTCGAGCACCTGGCGCAAGCTCTGGGCGTAGACCTGCTCGATCGGGCCAGCCAGGAAGATCATCGCGTCCATGTTGTGGACGCCGCGACCGGTGAGGCCGCCGCCGGGGCTCTCGGTGCGGTCGGGACGCCAATGATCGGGCGCATAGCGGAACACGCTGGGCCCGTTGAAGTTGCCTTCGATGTGCAGCAGCTGGCCGAGCGTGCCGTCCTGGAACATGCGCCGGATCTCGAGCATCGCCGGCTGGAAGCGCCAGTTGAAGCCCAGCGACAGCGTGACCCCGCCCGCCTTGCAGGCCTCGATCGCGACCAGCGCGTCCTTCTTGTTCAGCGTGAACGGCTTCTCGACGAATACATGCTTGCCGGCCTTCGCGGCACGGGTGATCACGTCGACATGGCTCTTGTGCGGCGTGGTGATCACCACGGCATCGACGTTCGGATCATTCAGCACGGCATCGAGGTCGCCATGCAGCGGGAATCCGTGCTCGTCGGCGAAGGCCTGTGCCTTGGCCGGGGTGCGCGTCGCGCCGGCGACGAACCGGATCTGGGTGCTGCCGCGGGCGCAGGTGACCATGTTCTGGCCCCAGCGGCCGAGACCGATGATGGCGGCTCGTATCATTTGCGTATTTCCTTCAGGCAGGGCGGGCTCAGGTGCGCCCGGGATGGCGGGGACGTATCGCGCGGCCGTGGCTTGTCAACGGCGAGCGCGCGACAGGATGGGGTCGGGGAACTGGAAGACGTTGGCCGGGGACTCCTCGAAGCCATGGTCGCCCTTCAGGCGAGCGACCATCTCGAGCGCGAACGGGGCAGCACGGTAGAGCAGGATGCGCTGCGAATCGTTCAACCGCAGCCCGGCCCGCTCGGCCATCGTGTCGCACAGCGCGCGCGTCTTCGCATCGGTGTCCGGGGCATCGGTCGGCACCGGAATCGCCGCCAGCGTCGGCTGTGCCGTGCCTGGAACCAGCGTCGGCTCGCGCCGATGGAAGTCGGTCGCCAGCTGGAACGCATGGCCCACGCGCAGCACGGTGGATTCATCGAACGGGCGGCCGATCACCTGCATGCCCAGCGGCAGGCCGCTGGCCGAGAAGCCGCTGCACACCACGAGCGCAGGACCGGCGGCGACGTTCGATGGCGTGAACAGGTTCGGCTTCTTCCAGAAGTTGAGCGGATCGTGGTGGTCCAGCCGCGGTGCAGCACCCTGGCCGACGGTGAGCAGCACATCGTAGCGGTCGAACACCCCGGCCATCTGAGACACCGTGCGTCGGTGCTCGCGCGTGGCACGGAAGTAGTCGCTGGCGGAGAACAGGCAGGCCGGCAGCGCACGCTGCAGGAAGTCCCAGCCGAAGTCGCCAGGCCGCTCCTGCAGCGCCTTGAGGTGGATGGTGAAGATCTCGGTCTCGGCGATGATCACCTTGATGTCGAACGATTCCTTCAGCGGACGAACCCGTGCGTCCTCGACGATCGCGCCCAGGCCGCGCAGCACGCCGATGGCATCGTCCAGCGCCGCCACCACGTCGGCCGGTGCCGGCTGGTCTTCCTCCCAGTAGTGGCGCAGCACGCCGATACGCACGCCCTTGAGGTCGGACGTCAGCGCCGCCCGGTAGTCCGGGATGCTGCAGCGGACGGAGCCGCTGTCGGCCGGATCGAACCCTGCGATCGCCTGCAGCAGGATGGCGCAGTCTTCGACCGAGCGTGCCATCGGGCCGCAATGGTCGAACGAGAACGAGTTCGGGATCACCCCGGCGCGCGACACCAGCCCGAAGGTGGGCATCAGGCCGGACACGCCGCACCATGAGGCCGGGCCGCGGATCGAGCCACCGGTATCGGAGCCGAGCGCTGCCGGCACGAAGCCAGCGGCGAGCGCCGCCCCGGAGCCGCTGCTCGACCCGCCGGTGAAGCATGCGGTATTCCACGGATTGCGCGCTGGCGGCCAGGGCAGGTCGAACGACGGCCCGCCGTGCGCGAACTCGTGGGTAGCCAGCTTGCCGAGCAGGGTCGCGCCCGCCTCGTAGAGCTTGCGCGTGGTGGTCGAGTCCTGCGCGGGGACGCGGTCGATGCACACACGCGAATGGCCCGAGGTCAGGATGCCGGCGGTATCGTAGATGTCCTTCAGCGCGAACGGCACGCCGTGCAGTGCGCCTTTCCAGCGGCCGCCGGCGATGTCTGCATCGGCCGCGCGGGCCTGCTCGAGGGCCTGTGCCGTGGTGGGCGTGATGAAGGCATTGATCTGCGGCTCGAGCGTGTCGATGCGTTGGATCAGCGCCTGCGTGTACTCCACCGCAGACAGTCGCTTCGCCTGCAGCAGGGAGGAGACCTCGGCGATCGTCAGCCGGTGCAGGGGAGGGAGGGCAGTGGCGGGCCCGGACGGAACTGAGGACATGTGCACCTCGAGCAGATCGGAAAGCCGGATTATCCCGCGTCCGCGCGATGGCTGCTGGCGCGCTTGCCTCAGCAGTTGCCCGGCGCTGTCTCGTCAACGCGGTCGACCACGAAGCGCTCGCCGGCCCAGCGGTAGACGATCGAGCGGCGCCCCGGCGCGCGCGTCCTGCCCGACGCACATGGTGAACCGGCGATCGCGAACCAGCGCACCAGCCGGCCATCGATCAGTTCCAGCCTGAGCGGCCCGGTCATGCCTGCGAACACCGGATCTGAAGAGCGTACCGCGTGCTCGGTGGGCAGTTCGCGCACGCTGTCGGGCACCTCGTACTTGTAGACGCCGACGAGGTCGGCGCTGCCGTCCTTGGACTGGCAGGTAACCGCCTCCACCACCGCCTCTTCCGCGTTGTCGCCGTCCAGGTCGGCGTAGCGTACGTTCATCGACAGCACCCGCTTCATCAGCGGGCAGATCGGTGCCAGGCCACGGATGCGTATCACGTGGTGCGACAGGCTGATCCTGCGGATCGAGCGATCGAGCCGTTGCCCCTGGGGCGCCCGTTCGATGCCGGTGCTCGCCGCGCGCGCCGATGGCACGGCGGCAGGCAGGCCGCCCAGCGCAAGCATCAATGCGAGGGCCAGGCCTCCGCGCAGCGCCATGCGAAACAGGTCCGGCAGGCGCGCAAGCGCGATGCGCCGCGATGCGTACCCCACCGGCGGGACACGCATCGCCTTCAGCATGGCGCTCAGACCGTCGATGGGCCACCCAGGATGCAGGTGATCTGGCTCGACAGCACGCCGCCGTTGCCATGGACGATCGCCGTCTCGGCATCCTTCACCTGGCGCTGGCCACACTCGCCGCGCAACTGGCGCACCGCTTCGATCAGGATGAACAGCCCGTACATCCCGGGATGGCAGTAGGACAGACCACCGCCGTTGGTGTCGACCGGCAGTTCGCCGCCCGGGGCGATCCGGCCACCCGAGACGAAGCGACCGCCTTCGCCCTTCGGACAGAACCCGAGGTCCTCCAGGAACAGGATCGGCGTGATCGTGAACGCGTCGTACAGCTCGACCACGTCGATGTCCTTGGGGCCCAGCCCGGCCATTGCATAGGCGCGCGGTCCGGACACCGCGGCACCGGTGACCGTGAGGTCGGCCATGTTCGCGATGCTGTTGTGCGAGATGCCTTCGCCGTAGCCGATCGGGTACACCGGCTTCTTCTTCAACGTCTTCGCACGCTCGCCGGAGGTCATCACGATCGCGCCGCCACCATCGGTGACCAGGCAGCAGTCGCGCACCGACAGCGGATGGCTGACCATGCGCGAGGCGAGCACCTGCTCGACGGTCAGCGGCTCCTTCTCCCAGGCGGCCGGGTTCATCAGGGCCCACTGGCGTGCTGCCACGGCCACTTCCGCCAGCTGCTCGCGCGTGGTGCCGTACTGGTGCATGTGGCGTGCCGCGGCCATTGCGTAGGCGGTCGGCGGCATGAACGGCTTGAACGGTGCCTCGTAGTAGTTGTACTCGCGTGGGCTCGCCGCGGCGCGCGACACCGAACGCTGGGTGCTGCCGTAGGTGATCACCGCCACTTCGCACTGGCCGAGCTGGATGGCCGCCCAGGCGTGCGCCACATGCGCCTCGAACGAAGAGCCGCCGATCTGGGTGTTGTCGTTCCAGGTCGGGTTCAGGCCCAGGTACTCCTTGAGCATCATCGTCGAGAAGCGCGCCTGCGAGGTCGCTGCGAACAGTGCATCGACGTCGGACAGCTTCAGCCCGCAGTCATCGAGCGCGCGCATCACGCCCTGCGCCATCAGGTCGATCGGGCTGGTGTGCGGGGCCACCAGACCCAGGTCGGATTCGGCGACGCCGACGATCGCGGCGCTGCCGCGTTTCAACAGGTTCTGCATCATGCGCCCTCCACGGCGGTGAACACGGGATAGGGCGGGTCGTCCGGCTTGTCGCCCGGGTGCGCGCGGAACTTCACCCGCATGCCGATCGTCACGTCCTTCGCGCCGATGTCCTCGACCCGGCTCATCAGGCGGAACCCTTCGTCCATGTCGATCAGCGCGACGTTGTAGGGCTGGCCATCCTTGACCGGGATCCAGGTCGTCGAATAGACGGTGCCCAGCCCCTTCGAGATCTTCCATTCGAGCGCACTGCCGCTGGTCGGGGCCACCACGCGCGGATAGAAGAACGCCTTGTCGTCCTCGGCGCTGTACTGATAGGCGAACTCGCCGGCCTTCAGATGCTCGATGAACTTTCCGAGCGGGGATTGCTGCTTCAGGTCCATGGTCCGGTAGATCCTCTCTGCTGAAAAATGGGGTCAGACACGATTTTCGGGCGTGGAAGCCAGCGCCGGCACCAGTGCCACCAGGGCGTCGGCGGCGACGATGCCGCGCTCGCCGACGAACAGCGGGTTCAGGTCGATCTCGGCGATGCGATCGCCATGGTCGGCGATCAGCCACGACACGCTCGACAGCACCCGGGCGAGCGCATCCACATCCAGCGGCGGACGACCGCGGTAGCCGCTCAGAAGCGGCGCCGAACGGATTCGCCTGATCATCGCATGCGCGGTGGCCAGGTCGAACGGGGCGAACTCGTGGGTGACATCGCCGAGCAGTTCGGTGAACACACCGCCGAGGCCGAACATCACCACCGGCCCGAACACCGGATCGACCACGGCGCCGACGATCACTTCGGTGCCGGACGCCATCTCGGTCACCAGGATGCCGTCGATGCGCGCGTCAGGCCGGTAGCGGCGGGCGTTGTCCTCGACCTCGCGCGCCGCAGCCTTCAGGGCCAGCAGCCCCGGTACGCCCAGTCGCACGCAGCCGGCCTCGGTCTTGTGCGGGATGTCCGGCGACTCGACCTTCACTGCCCAGGGCGGTTCGAACGGCAGCGCGGACAGGCGGCCGATCTCCTCGGCCGACAGCAGCACTTCCCGCGTGACCGGGATGCCGTAGGCCGCCAGGATCGCCTTCGAGCGGTGTTCGCCGAGCGTGCCACCCTCGGCGGGAAGGTCGAGGTCCGCAAGCGGTACGCAGCGCGGTTGCTGCGCGGCCTTGCTTGCATGCGCGCGCAACCGTGACGCGAAATTCGACAGCGCGCCTGCGGCTGCAGCACAGCGTGCGGGCGTCGGAATGAGTGGTACGCGTGCCGCGCGCAACCGGTCGATCATCGCCTGGATGCGCTCCGGTGGCTCGTTCTGGCTGATGATCACCGGCTTGTCGGTGTCCTTCAGGATCTCCAGCAGCTCGGCGCACCAGGCGTCGGCATTCGCGCCGCCGATCGAGCGCGGCATCAACATGTCCACGGTCGGATCGGCCAGCAGGGTACGGATGATCTGGTTGTACTCCTTCCAGGCCGGCGAGAAATGCGCGGTCACGTCGAGCGGATTGCCGAGCGAGGCGAAGTCCGGCGCCACGCTGCGGATCGAATCGATCGAGCCCTGGCTGGGCAGGGGCAGTTCCAGCCCGGCTTCCTCGCAGCGGTCGGCCATCAGCACGCCGGCGCCGCCCGACGTGGTCAGGATGGTCACGCCGTTACCCTTCGGCAGGCGGCCGCCCAGGAACGCATGCAGGGTGTCGATCAGGTCGTCGATGTCGCGGATCTGCACGAAGCCGCCGCGCTCGAACGCCGCGCGATACAGCTCGGCACCGGCGGTCAGGTTGGCGGTATGCGAAGCCACCGCGCGCCGGCCCGCCGCCGTGTTGCCGACCTTCCACACGAGGATCGGCTTGCCCAGTTGCAGCGCCCGCTCGCCCAACGCCAGCAGGGCGCGGCCGTCGGTGAGGCCCTCCATGTAGGTGACCAGGACCTCGACTTCCGGCCTTTCGATCAGGTAGGACATCATCTCGAGCGAGCTGATGTTCGCCTCGTTGCCGGTGGAGAATACGTAGCTGAAGCCGATGCCTTCGCGCTGTGCCGCCGACACCACCGAATAGCCGAAGCCGCCGCTCTGGGTGACCATGGAGACCGGTCCGGCCTTCAGGTTGGGATTCGCGAATGAATGCCCGAAGCCGAGATAGGCACGGGCGCGCAGGTTCATCACGCCCTGGCAGTTCGGCCCGATGATCCGGATGCCGGTGTCGGCCAGGGCGGAATCGAGTTCAGCCTGCAGCGCGAGCCCGCGCTCGCCCAGTTCCCGGAAGCCCGCCGAGAGCACGATCGCATGCGGAACACCGGCCCGCCCGAGGTCTCGGATGGCCGCCGGCACCGCCGCGGCAGGCACCGCGATCAGCGCGACGTCGCAGGGCGAAGGCAGATCGGCCGCGCTCGCATAGCAGCGCAGGCCGCGCACGGTCTCGTAACGCGGGTTGACCGGATACACCGCGCCCGTGTAGCCGAATTCGGTGAGGAAGCGCATCGGCTGGCCACCGATCTTGCGTGCATCCTCGCTGGCACCAATCACGGCTACGCCACGCGGCTCGAGCAGGCGCGAGAAATCCGACGTCATCTCAATCCGCCTTTATGCCGGCATTCTTCACGATCTTCGCCCAGCGCACGATCTCGGCCTTCACCAGCGCGGTGAATTCTTCCGACGTGCCGGTAGCGATCTCGATGCCCTGCAGCGCGAAGCGCTCCTTCATCTCGGCCGAAGCCATCGCGGTTCGCACGCCGCCGTTGATGCGTGCGAGCAGCGGCCGCGGGATGCCGCCGGGTCCAGCAATGCCCCACCAGGGCGTCGCATCGTAGCCCTTGAAGCCTTCCTCGGAGATCGTCGGCAGGTCGGGCGTGACCGGGCTGCGCTTTGCGCTGGTCACCGCGAGCGCGCGCAGCTTGCCGGCCTTCACGAACGGCCCCACGGTCGACCAGCTGCCGAAGCTGTAATGGATCTGGCCGCCGATCACTTCGGTGAGCGCCGGTGACAGTCCCTTGTACGGCACGTGGATCACGTCGATGCCGGCCATGCTCTTGAGCAGCTCGCCCATGAGGTGCGAGGTACCGCCGGACCCGGTTGAACCGTAGGCCAGCGTACCTGGCTTCGCTTTCGCCATCGCCACCAGGTCGCGCAGGTTCTTGATCGGCAGCGACACGTTGGCCACCATCACGAAGGGCGATTCGCCAGTCTGCGCGACCATGGTGAAGTCACGCAGCGAATCGTAGGGCAGCTTCGAGATCACGCTCGGGTTCACCGCATGGGCCAGGCCGATCTGCAGCAGGGTGTAGCCGTCGGCCGGTGAGCGAGCGACCATGTCGCTGCCGATGACAGTGCCACCGCCGGGCCGGTTGTCGACCACCACGCTCTGGCCCCAGATGTCGGCCAGCTTGGAACCGACCGCTCGGGCGATCAGGTCGTTTGCGGCCCCCGGTGCGAACGGCACGATGAAGCGCACCGGCCGCACGGGCCAGGGCTCCTCGCCCTTGGGCGATGCAGCCATTGCCGGCAGCGTGGACAGCGCCGCGGCGGTGCCCAGGGCGAAGCCGAGCATGGCTGCGCGGAAAGATGCAGTGTGCATGTTGTTTCTTCCTCTGTGGTTCAGGGTGAGGGAGGCTGCCGTTGCTCGGCACGCATCTCGGCATGGGCCTCGTGTGCCAGCTGCATCGCGCGGGCGAAGTCGGCATCGAGGGTACGGTAGAAGAGACGCTTGGTCGCCTGCAGCGCGCGGGCGGGCAGGGCGGCCAGCCCCGCCGCCAGTTCCAGCGCGGCCTCGACCTGCTGGCCGTCGGGCACGATGCGGTTGATCAGGCCCAGCTCGAGTGCCCGGGCCGGATCGATCGAGCGGCCGGTCACCAGCAGTTCGAACGCCGCCTTGGTCCCGACCTGGCGGGCCAGGTTGGGCGTGACCGAGGAGGCGAGGATGCCGCGTTTCACCTCGGGATAGCCGAAGCGCGAGCTCTCGGCCGCGACCACCATGTCGCAGGCCAGCGCGAGCGCGCAGCCCCCGCCGAGCACGTGGCCCTGGGTGGCGGCGATCACCGGCCGGGACAGCCCGGGCAACAACAGCTGCAGCGAAGCGGTGAGCGCGCTACGGTGCTCGACACGATGCCGCTGCTCCGGCGGCAGGTCCTTGAACTCCGCGATGTCGGCGCCGGCCGAGAACGCCCGCCCGGCCCCGGCCAGCACGATCGCCCCGACCGCTGCATCGGCATCGGCCGAGCGAAGCGCTGCGATCAGCGCATCGATCAGCGCGGTGTCCATCGCGTTGAGCTTGTCGGGCCGGTTCAGGGTCAGCAGCCGCACCGCGCCGATCGTGTCGACCTTCAGGCTGTCGATGGCAGGCACGTCGGCCATCGCTCAGCGCCCCTGGAAGCGCGGTGCGCGCTTCTCCTTGAACGCCGCCACGCCTTCCTTGTGGTCCTCGGACAGGCGCACATGGGTCTGCATCAGCGCCTCGTAGTCGAGCAACTGCTCGAGCGTGGGCGTGTACATGAACTGGAACATCTTCTTGGTGAGCCCGAGCATCCAGGTCGCTGAGGCGGCCATCTCGGCGGCCAGCGCCCGTGCCTCGGCCTGCAGCGCGTCGTCGGGTACCACGCGCATCGCGATGTTCAGCGCGGCGAGCTCGTCCGCACCCACCTTGCGGCCGGTATAGACGAGCTCCTTGGCCTTGGCGATACCCAGGTACTGCGACAGGAAGAAGATGGAGCCGCCATCGGGTACCACCCCGACGCGCTTGAAGGACAGGGCCATCGTCGTACTCTGCGCCGCGAGGATCATGTCGCAGGCGAACATCAGGCTGGTACCGATGCCGTACACTGGGCCATGCACCGCGGCGATCACCGGCTTCTCGATCGCGGCCAGCGCGAGGAAGGTGCGGTGGCGCGACTTCGAGCGCGCGCGCGAACCTGTCAGATCGGTCTTCGCCATGTTGCCGATGTCCCCGCCCGAGCAGAAGCCCTTGCCGCTGCCAGTGAGGATGATCGCCCGCACCGCGGGATCAGCCGACAGCGCATGCGAGTGGTCGTGCAACAGGTCGTACATCTCGTCGGACATCGCATTCACCTTGTCCGGGCGATCCAGCGTGAGCGTTGCGATGCCTTCGGATACCTCGAGCCTTACCGTCATGTCTGTTCCTTTTCCAGTCCGAAGTCGCGCAGCGCATGCTCGCGCAACTTGTTCTTCTGCACCTTCACGCTGGCGGTCATGCCGATCGCCTCGAACCCGTCGACCACCTTCGCGTAGCGCGGCACCTTGAAGTTGGCGATACGCGCGCGCGTCCATTCGATGAGTTCCGACGGCTCCAGCGCCGCGCCTTCCCTGAGCACCACGTAGGCGGCGCCGACCTCGCCCAGCCGCGCATCGGGCACGCCCACGACCTGTGCCTGGGCGACCGCCGGATGCCGCAGCAGGAGGTCTTCCACCTCGGCGGGCGCGACGTTCTCGCCGCCGACCCGGAACACTTCCTTGATGCGCCCGATGAAATGCATCCGGCCTTCGGCATCGAAGGTGCCCAGGTCTCCGGTGCGCAGCCAGCCATCCTCGGTGAAGGTCGCCGCGGTCTGCGCGGGCATGCCGTAGTAGCCCTTCATCAGGCTCCAGCCCTTGACCTGGATCTCGCCGGTGGCACCGGCGGGCACCGCCTGGCCGGTCGCCGGGTCTACCATGCGAACCGACAGGCCGGGCAGGGGCAGCGCGAAACTGTTCCAGCGCTTCTCCGGCGGGTCGCGCCAGTCGGACATGCAGACGTTGGGCGCCGCTTCGGACAGGCCGTAGGCATGGCAGATCTTCATGCCGAAGGTCTTCTCCGCGGCCTGCATCATCTGCGGCGTGCAAGACCCCCAGCCGCCGCGCAGCACGAGCCGCCGCGCCGGCAGCGACGGATGGCTCAGCATCATCTGGAACATCGGGTCGTTGCCCGACACGAAGGTGCAGCGCTCGGCCTCGATGCCGTCGAGCGATGTGCCGGCATCGAACACCGGCGTCGACACCAGGCAGGCACCGCGCGACAGCGCGGCGAGGATCGACAGGGTGGTTCCGGCGACATGGAAGAATGGACGCGCGCTGAAGTAACGATCGCCGGCTTCCAGCCCGATGCGTTGCGCGATGGCGTCGGCATTGCGCAGCATGTTGTCGTGGCTCAGCTGCACGCCCTTCGGGAAAGAGGTGCTGCCCGAGGTGTACTGGATCAGCACGACATCCTCGGCCCCGGCGCGGCCGGAAGGCATCGGCGCCGCGTCGCCGGCGGCCAGGAAATCTTCCCAGCGGACAGTGCCCGCCGGCACGTCATCGCCCAGCACCGCGACATGGCGCAGCCGGGGCAGCGCGGCGCCGGGCAGCACGCCGTCGATGGCCGGCTCGATCCCGCGCAGCATCTCGATGAAGTCGACCTTCAGGAAGTGGTCGGCCAACGCGAGCACGGTGACATCGGCCTGTGCCAGGCAGTAGCGCAGCTCGTCCGACTTGAAGCGGGTGTTGACCGGCACCGTGACCGCACCGGCCAGTCCTGCACCGAGGAAGAACGCCACCCATTCCACCCGGTTGCCGGTGCAGATGCCGACATGGTCCCCCGGCGCCACGCCCTGCGCAACGAGCGCACGAGCGACACGTCGCGCCTCGCGCTGCAAGCGCTCGAACGTCCATCGTACGCCGTCGATGACCAGCGCCTCCTGCTGCCCCCAGCGCGCCGCTGCAGCAGCCAGCACCTGCTCGAAGGTGGCAGGCGTCCAGCGCTCCGCCGCTGCCTCGGGCACGTGGACGACATGGTCGATGATCGTCGCGGCATCCATGCTACTGCGGCAGCCCGAGCACGGCCTTGGCCAGGATGTTGCGCTGGATCTCGTTCGATCCGCCATAGATGGTGCCCGGCCGGGAACTGTAGAACGGCGCGAGCACGTTCATCGACACCCCGTCGACGTCGTTGTCGCCGCCCAGCGCGCCATGCTCGTCGCCGGCTTCGATCATCAGCTCGGACGATCGCTGCATCGCCTCGGTCGCCCAGATCTTCAGCAGCGACACGTCAGCGCCGAGTGGCTCGCCGCGGCGCACCTGCTCGACGAACACTTCGTACGCTGCCGACAGGTCGGCGATGTCCAGGCGCAGCGCTGTGAAGCGGTCCATGAACACCGGGTCAGCGAACAGGCCGCGGGCACGGGCGAGCTTCTGCAGCCGCGCGAACGCGAGCTGCGGCCGGCGCGGACTGCCGATGCCCAGCCGCTCGAACCCGAGCAGCGACTTGGCGATGGTCCAGCCCTGATTCAGCGCGCCGACCAGGTTCGACTTCGGCGTGCGCACGTCGTCGAAGAAGACCTGGCAGAACTCGTCGTCGCCGGCGATGTTGCGGATCGGCCGCACGGTGATGCCCGGCGCCTTCATGTCGAGCAGCAGGAAGCTGATGCCTTCCTGCTTCTTCACGCTGCGATCGGTGCGCGCCAGCACGTACATGTGCGTCGCGTCCATGCCCAGCGTCGTCCAGATCTTGCTGCCGTTGATCACGTAGTCGTCGCCGTCCTCGACGGCGCTGGTCTGCAGGCTGGCGAGGTCGGAGCCGGCATTCGGCTCGGAGTAGCCCTGGCACCAGATCGCCTCGCCCGACAGCGTGCGCGGCAGGTACCACTCCTTCTGCGCCGGCGTGCCGTAGCGGATGATGATCGGCCCGACCTGGGTGATGCCCTGGTCGGGCATGCGCCCGCAGCCGTGGCGCTCGAGTTCCTCGACCATCACGATCTGCTTGATCGGCGACAGTCCCATGCCGCCGAGCGCGCGCGGCCAGGCCGGCGCGATCCAGCCCTTGCGGTAGAGGATGTCCCACCAGTCGCGGCATTCATGCCAGTGCATGCGTCCGGCGGGAAAGCGGACATGCTCGGGACAGTTCGCCTGAAGCCATTGGCGTACTTCCATCCGGAAAACGTCGTCGGGCAACGCGTCCCAGTCGGTGCTGGCGTCGGCGGTCGATGTCGGATCGGGAACGGTCATCGGTATTCCTCAGGCCTCTGCCGCGTCCAGCGGCACCAGTGCCGCATACCTGCTTCGGTGCAGGCGCGCATTGCCGAGCCATGCAGACAGCACCAGCGCGCGCTTCACGTACAGGCCGATATCGCAGTCGTCGGTGAAGCCGATCGCACCATGCATCTGGATCGCTTCGCGGGTGATGTGGCGCGCGGTCTCGCAGGCACGCGCCTTGGCACGGCTGGCGGCCGCGGCGCGACGGTCGGCATCGCCGCCGCCGGCCTGGCGCAGCGCCTGGTCGAACGCTGCGTCGCCGATGCGCAGGTGGATGTACAGGTCCACGGCACGGTGCTGCAGCGCCTGGAAGGCACCGATCGGTCGGCCGAACTGGGTACGCGTGCGCAGGTAGTCGAGCGTCATGTCGAGCACCCGCTGCGACAGCCCGAGCAGTTCTGCGGCGATCGCGAACTGGCCTTCGTCGAGCGCGGCTGCCAACGCCTCGTGCGCCGCTTCGCCGACGGCCAGGCGGTGGCCGGAAGGCACGCCGACGCGTTCGAAGCGCAGGTCGGCGACCGGGCGGCCATCGGCCAGGCGGTGCGGCGACAGGGACAGGCCCGGCGTGCCTGCAGGCACCCAGCAGAGCGCGGGTGCGTCCATCGTGCGCACGGCGACCACGAAGCCGTCGGCACCGCACGCGCCGACGACAAAGCATGCACTGCCATCGAGCAGCAGGGCACCCGGCGCGGACGGATCCGGCGCCGCGACCACCGCGCAACGCGCCGGATCGATGTCGCCATGCGCAGCCTGCCAGGCAAGGGCAGGGAGGATGGCGCCACCCACGATGCCTTCCAGCAACGACGCCTTCAATGCACCATCGGTGCAGCCGACGATGGCACGGGTGGCTATCATCGCGGCGGTGACCGGTTCCGGCATCACCGCCGCGGACAGGCCGCGCGCCACGACGGCCTGTTCGGCCAGCGTCAACCCCAGCCCGCCCCAGGCCTCCGGCACGCCGACGCCCAGCCAGCCGAGCGACGCCATCTCCTGCCAGGCCGAGCGATCGAAGCCCGGGTCGGTGTCGCGCAGCGCACGCGCGCGACGCAGGGGATCCGAACGCCGGCAGTAATCGGCGACGCTGTCGGCCAGCAGCCGCCGCTGGTCGAGCGCCGCGGCGTCGGTCATCCCGTGACCTCGGCCCATCCGTTGTTCAGTACCACGGCATTGCGCGAGGGCACGGTGCATCGGAAGAACGCCTCGCGGCCTTCGCGCCAGATCTCGGTGCGGATCGTGTCGCCGGGATAGACCGGCGCGGAGAAGCGCGCCTCCATTGCCACCAGCCGTGACGCGTCCCAGCCGCAGAGCTGGCGCAGCAGGGCGATGCCGGCGATGCCGAAGGTCGCCCGTCCGTGCAGGATCGGCTGGTTGAAGCCGGCCTTCGCCGCGAACGCCGGGTCGGCATGCAGCGGGTTGTAGTCGCCGGACAGGCGATAGATCAGCGCGAGCTGCGGGATCACCGGCCATTCGTCGGACAGGTCGGCCGCACGCGAGGGCAGGGTGCGCGGCACCTTCGGCGAAACCGACGGACCGCCGAAGCCGCCGTTGGCCCGGGCGAAGCTGGTCGACTCGGTGGTCGCGATGCACTCGCCGGTCCCCGCATCCAGGATGCGCGTCTCGGTGAGGATGAGCGCGCCCTTGCCTTCGCCCTTGTCGATCACGTCGACGACGCGGGTCTCGCCGCGCAGGCTGGCTTCGACCGGCAGCGGCCGGTGCAACCGGAAGCCCTGCTCGCCGTGCACGACCTTCGTGCGGTCAACGCCAGTACGTGGATCGCCGGCCCAGCCCATCGGCTGGCAGAGCACGACCGACATCGTCGGCAATGCCTGCAGGCCCTGCTCGTAGACGAAGCGGAGCTGATCGAGGTCCATCGGGTCCGCGCCCACCCCCAGGCCGAGCGCATAGAGGATGGTGTCCTTCTTCGACAGTTCGAACGGCAGGTCGGGGATCTGCCAGTTCTTCAGGGTTTCATAGACGATGGTCATGTCGAAGCCTGTCAGATCGCGTCGTACGGGAACACGTTCACCGTGCGTTCCAGCGGCGTGAGGCTGGGGCGGAAGCTCGGCAGCGCATGCTCGGCGATGGTCGCCGGCGTCCAGCCTTCGCCGCGGTGGACGCTGCGCACCGGCCGGTGCTGGCTGAACAGGAACAACTCGTTCTTGCGCACGGCGAACACCTGGCCGCTGACCTCGGCGGCTGCGTCGCTGCAGAGGAACACCGTCAACGGGGCGTTCATCTCGGCCTTCACCGTCATGCGCTGCGCGACGCGCTTCTGCTGTGCCGGGTTGTCGGTCGGGATCGAGGCGATCATCCGAGTCCAGCCGGACGGCGCCAGGCAGTTCGAACGCACCCGGTACTTCTCCATGTCGCGCGCGATCGTGTTCGACAGGCCCACGATGCCGAGCTTGGCCGCGGCATAGTTGGCCTGGCCGATCGCACCGATCAGGCCAGCGGTCGAGGTCATGTGCACGAAGGCGCCGGCTTCCTGCTTGCGGAAGTGGTTTGCCGCATGGCGCGAAACGTTGAACGCGCCCTTGAGCATCACGTTCACCACCGCGTCCCAGTCCGACTCGGACATCTTGTGGAAGATCACGTCGCGCAGGATGCCGGCGTTGTTCACCACCGCGTCGATGCGCCCGAACGTATCGAGTGCGCACTGGACGATCTTCTCGGCGCTGTTCCATTCCGCCACGCTGTCATAGCTGGCGACCGCGGCGCCACCGGCGGCCTCGATCTCGTTCACCACTTCCTGCGCCGGGGTCTGTTCTCCGCCGGAGCCATCGAGCGCTGCACCGATGTCGTTCACGACCACTTGCGCGCCCTCGGCCGCCATCAGCAGCGCCACGCCGCGTCCGACGCCGCGTCCCGCACCGGTGACCACCACGACCTTGCCGTCCATCATTCCCATCACACTCTCCCGTAACGACGATGCCGGTGCGGCGGCAGCGCCGCCGCCTCCCGGTCGATGTATCGTGTCCGCCGCCTGCTGCAGCGGCGTTGCCTACTCGGGCTTTGCGCCGGAGTCGCGCACCACCTTCGCCCACTTGGCCAGTTCGCCGCGGAGGAACTCGACGGTCTGCTCGGGCGTGGTACCCATCGCGTCGGCACCCATCTGGTTGAAGCTCTCCACCGTGTCGACCGCCTTCAGCCCTTTCACCACCGCACTGTTGGCGCGGTTGACGATCTCGCGCGGCGTACCGGCCGGTGCGGACAGCACGTACCAGGTGCTGACCACGTAGCCAGGCAGGCCCGACTCCACCATCGTCGGCACTTCCGGCGCGAGCCGTGAGCGCTTCTCGAGCGTGGTCGCCAGCGCGCGCACGCGGCCGGCCTTCACATGGGGCAGCAAGGCCGGGATCCCGCTCAGCAGGAAGTCGACTTCGCCGCCGAGCAGCGCGACGGTGGCGGGCGCCGCGCCCTTGTACGGCACGTGGATGGTACGGACGCCCGCCATGCTGTTGAGCATCTCGGCCATCAGGTGGGATGCACCGCCGACGCCGACCGAACCGAAGTTCAGTCGCCCGGGATTCTTCTTCGCCAGGGCGATCAGGTCCTTGACGTTCTTCGCGGGCACGCCGGGGTGGACCACCAGGAAGTTGTCGACCAGCGCGAGCAGGCTGATGTGGTGGAAGTCCTTCAGGACGTCATACCCGAGCTTCGGGTACAGCGACTGCGCGATGCCATGGGTCGACAGCGAGCCGACCAGCAGCGTGTAGCCATCGGCCGGCGAGCGGGCGACGAACTCCGCCCCGATCGTACCGCCGGCGCCACCGCGGTTCTCGATGACCACCGGCTGCCCGTAGGCCTCTTCGAGCTTGCGCGCGGCGGCGCGGCCGATGATGTCGGTAGGTCCGCCGGGCGGGAACGGGATGACGATGCGCACCGGTTTCACGGGCCACGCCGGTTGGGCGAGCGCAACCGACGGGAGGCTGGCCACGCAGGCCAGCACAAGGGCGGCAGACGATGCCGCGGCAAGGTTTTGCATCACATTCCTCCGAACTGCACGGGCGCTTCACTCCCGTACGGCCTTCGTCTTCGTTCCGGCCAAGGGTAGGCCTGCCGCTCGTGCGGCCGAAGCTTCTGGGTATTGAATCGCGGGCACGAGTTTACGCCCGCGGTCCGAGGGTGACAATCGCACGGGCCGGGCCGTTATCATCCTCGAATGGTCGCTCTCGACACGAGTTTCGCCGTTCGTACCGCCGACTGGGAAGCGGACGGTGGGCGGCTGCAAGGCGTGCGCCACTCGGTGTTCGTTGTCGAACAGGGCGTGCCGGTCGAGCTCGAGTGGGACGGGCTCGACGCGCACTGCACGCACCTGCTGGCCGAGGATGCCGCCGGCCGTCCGATCGGCTGCGCGCGCCTGCTGCCCGACGGCCACGTCGGCCGGATGGCGGTGCTGCGTCCCTGGCGCGGACGGGGCGTGGGCCGGGCGCTGCTGCAGGCTGCGCTGGCCCAGGCCGCGCTGGCCGGCTTCACGGTCGTGCGGCTCAACGCCCAGGTGCATGCGCTCGACTTCTATCGCCGGGAAGGTTTCGAGGCGTTCGGCGACGCGTTCAGCGATGCCGGCATCCCGCATCGAGCAATGCAGCGCGCGATCGAGCAGCGCTGACAGCGCCGCCGCCGATCACCGCATCCCGAAGGCGTGCCGTGCGTTGCCCGCGGGCCTGCCGAGCCGGTCCCAGGTCTGTTCGAAGAACTCCACCTGTCCGTCATGCGTGATCGACAGCAGCGTCGAGCAGCGCGTCCCGTAGTCCCGCTCCGGCGCATGGATGAAGGGCGCGGCCAGTGCGCGCTCGAACGCGAGCGGTGCGCCCTGCGACACGAGTCGTTCGTCCGGGGGCGGCTCCCGGTCCGACAGCGCCGCGATCAGCGATCGTTCGCGCGCCTCGGTGGCGAGCGGCAGCGCCGCCTCCAGCGCGCGACGGCCACGCTCCACCTTGGGCCAGGGGGTGTCCAGCAGGTGGTTGCTCAGTCCGTGCACGCCGGCCGCGACTCGGACGCCGCCTTCCGGCGCAGTGGGCAGCCGGCTCGAGTAGTAGTGCAGCGCGCGCGTATCCCCGACCAGCAGGCTGAAGCCCTGGTATTCGTCCGCGCGCCTGGCAAGCGCGGCGATGAAGTCCGCGGGGGCGAGGTCTCCCCGCAGGTAGTCGACGGCGAGGGCGCCGCGCGAGGGGCCACCCGGCACCGGCGGCGCACCGCGGAAGTTGGTGACCGCGGCAAAGCGGCCGCCGGTGCTCACGCCGAACCACGTGCCCCCTTTCTCCAGGTCGCGGCCGGCCAGTACGCCCGGCGCGTCGGTCCAGAAGTCCGCCGGCGCCGTCGGGCGCGCGAAGTGTTCATCGCGATTGGCCGCCACCAGCAGGCGGTATCGAGGGTGCGCATCGAGCGCGAACAGGACCAGGCACATGGTGGCCGGGTTCAGCCGGGCTCGTCCCGGCTGTCGCCCGCACTTGCGGGGTGCGCCGGCGCGAGCGCCTCGAGCACCGGCCCGTCCAGGCTGCCCACGTGCACCGGGCAGGCTGCAGCGCTCTCGATGCGAACCACCGCGAGCAGGTCGATCCCGCCGGCAGGCGCCAGCGCCGACTCGACCACCATGCCGCTCGACTGGCCGTCCATGTCGCGGCTGTAGAGCGCGGTGCCCGGCGCGGGCAGGTCCGCTTCCGTGGCCAGCGGCTGGTCCAGGTGTCCGAGGTACAGGCGCTGCTTCAGGCGCCCGAGGTACTGGGTGCGTGCGACGATCTCCTGGCCGGTGTAGCAGCCCTTGCTGAAGCCGATGCCGCCAGTGAGGTCGAGGTCCAGCATCTGCGGTACGAACTGGTCCTGTGTCGCCTCGTGCAGCAGCGCGTCGCCCGCCACCAGCGAAGCCCAGCGCCATGCGGGTTCTCCGGCCGGGCGCGCGGTCTGGGCCAGCGCGCCCCAGAGACGCTCACTGCCGGCGCCAGGCACGACCAGTTCGAAGCGCATGCCGCCCAGGCACAGCACCTGAACCGCCCCGGCCGAGGCGATCGAGCCGGCGACGGACAGGGCATCCTCGGCGAGTCCGAGCACCTCAGCCACGCGCAGCGCCGCCTGCGGTCCGGCCACGCCGAGCCGCACGGTATCGTCGCTGCAGTCGGAGACCTTCACCTTCGAACGCAGCACGTACATGGACAGGCGCTTGCGCACGGCCTCCAGCCGCGCGGCAGGCAGCTGCATCCGGTATCCGGTGCCGTCCTGCCACAGTCGGAAGGTGGCGAGCGCCCGGCCCTTGGGCGTGCACAACGCGCCCGGGCGGCTGGCAGCCAGGGTTACCTCGCGCACGTCGCAGGTGAGCTGTCCCTGCAGGAAGACCTGTGCATCGTCGCCGCTGAAGCCGAGCACGCCGAGGTGCGACAGATCGCACAGTACGGCGGACGCGGACGCTGCCGTCCGTTCGCCCGCCGGATCGCCGAAGGCGGTGATCGACCCGGGCACGGGGCCCGGCACCGCGCCCTGCGCGAGGAGGAAATCGTGCCAGTCGGGATTCATCATCGGAACGGTGGGTGGAGGCGGGCCGCATTATAGACGCTCGCCCTGCCATGCTCTCGACGCGCCCGGTCCGCCGTCCATGCGCCAGAAGCTCTCGATCGCCGCCGCGTGGCTCGCGACACGTGTTTCCAGGTCGCGATGGCGGTGGCCGCCTGCTCAGACCGGGACGGTGAGCCAGTGCCGGCCGCAGGCAGCGCCGCGCGCGCGTTCGGCCGCGAGCGCCTGCTCGAACGCGGACAGTCCGTCGCGCAGCGCCTGGGCGATCCCGGTATCCGGCGCCGCATCCGCCTGCAGCAGCGCTTCGACCGCCGCGGCCTGCGCAGCCAGCGCCTGGGCACCGACAGCACCAGCGGTTGACTTCAGTGTATGCACCGCGCGCTTCAACGCGACGAGATCGCCGGCCGCGAGGCTGGCTTCCACCGCTCCGATCAGGGTCTGAGCGTCGTCCATGAACAGGTCGAGCAATTGGTCCGCATAGCCCGGGGCGCTGCCGTCGTCGACCATCGTCAGCCTGGCCAGCACGGTCGGGTCGAAGCAGGGAACGCCGGTCGGCGGCGGGGAGTCCTGGGCTGAAGCCAGCGGGGTGGCGCGGGGTTGAGTCGCGGACGATGAACCCTGCACGGCCCGCGAGCCGGGCGCCTGACTGTGCGCGATCCAGCGGGCCACCGTCGTCCACAGGCTCTGCGCGAGCACCGGCTTGGTGAGGAAATCGTCCATGCCCGCTTCGAGGCAGGCCACCCGGTCCTGCGCGAACGCGTTCGCGGTCAGCGCCACGATCGGGATCGATGCCGCCGCAGCTCCCGCCTCGCCGGCACGCATGCGCCGCGTCACCTCGAGTCCGTCCATGTCGGGCATCTGCCAGTCCATCAGCACCAGGTCGAACGCGCGCTCACGCAACAGCGCGAGCGCCTGCGTTCCGTTACCGGCAGCAGTACTCAGGTAACCGGCATGGCCGAGCAGGTGGCAGACGATGGTCTGGTTCAGGGTGTCGTCTTCGACCACCAGCACATGGGCACGCGCGGCCGGCAGGCTTGCGGCCTCTACGACGGTGTTGCCGGGCTCGACGATGGACACGGATGGGGCGCGCCGGCCGAACTCGCTCACCAGTGCCGTGCGCTGTACCGGCTTCATCACGCTGCGCGCAAGCATGCGCGAACCAACGCGGCGGCGAGCATCGCCCCCCTGCCTGCCGGTCATGCCCACCAGGTGCGAGGGTTCCAGGCGTGCAGCGGCACACTCCAGCAGCGGCGCGGCATCGGGGCTATCGCAGCACACCAGCATCCAGGCGTGTGCCGGCCGCACAACCGCGGCGAGCCAGCGATCGACATCGGCCGTGCCGCGCAGGCGGACGGGCGCGCAGCCCAGACGCTGCAGCAGGATGGCGAGGGCCTCGGCCGACCGGTCGTGCGGTTCGTGGAAGCCGACGTCCAGTCCGAGCGCCGGCGGCTCCGCTGGCGGCATGCGGGCAGGGGCCACTCGCAGGCAGAGCTCGAAGCAGGTTCCTTCACCCAGGCGGCTGTGCACCGCGATCTTGCCATCCATCGCCTCTACCAGCTGGCGCACGATGGACAAGCCGAGGCCGCTGCCGCCGAACCGGCGGTTGGAGCCATCGTCTGCCTGGCGAAACCGCTCGAAGATCTGCGCCAGCGAGGTCTCGCCGATGCCGATACCGGTGTCGGAGACCGAGATGCGCAGTTCGTCCGGTCGTTCTCCGGATGCCAGCCTCACCGTGATGTCACCTGCGGGCGTGAACTTCACCGCGTTGCCGAGCAGGTTGAGCAGCACCTGCCGCAGGCGCAGCGGATCGCCATGGCGCCAGGGCCTGAGCGACGGATCGACGATGCAACACAGCTTCAGGCCCTTCTCGCGTGCGGTGAGCGCAGCGGTCACCAGTGCAGCATCGACGCAGTCGAGCAGGTGGAAGTCCTCCATCGAGAGGGCCAGTTCCCCGGCCTCGATGCGCGACAGGTCCAGGATGTTCTCGATCAGCCCGAGCAGGTTCAGGCCGCTGCGCTGGATCGACTCGACCAGCTGTACCTGTCCGGCATCGGGCCCTGGTGCAGCGCTGCCCGCGTCGCCATGGCTGGCCTGCAGCAACTGCGCCGCACCGATCACCGCGTTGAGCGGGGTACGCAGCTCATGGCTCATGTTCGCCAGGAAGCGTGTCTTGGCGCGGGACGCGGACTCTGCGGCGTCCCGCGCCTCGCGTAATTCCTGCGTTAGCTGGCGCGACTCGGTGATGTCGGTGCGCAGGCCCACCGTCAGGCCATCGCGTGACCGGCTTTCGTGCACGCGGTACCAGCGTCCGCCCAGGGTCACTTCGCGTACGCGTGGCCCCTCATCGAGCGCGCGATGCATCGCGATGCGGCGCGCAAGCCAGGCCTCCTCCGACAGGCTGCGGTCGATACCCTCGAGGCCGCTGCGATAGAACGACCGCATCAGCTCGTGCACCGTCGGGTGGGGGCCCAGGCCGATGATCGGCGACACGTCGCGGTAGCGGCTGTTGCAGACGACCAGCCTGTCCTGTTCGTCGAACATCACGAATCCGGCTTCGAGTGCCTCCAGCGCATTCTGCAACTGTGCCTGGGCACGTACCGTCTGCTCCTGGGCGAGCCGCGTCGTCGTGCGGTCGAGCACCAGGCCATCGAAGTAGACGAGGTTCCCGTCTGCGTCATGTACCCCCTGGCCTCGGTCCAGGGCCCAGCGCACGCTGCCATCGGCATGGCGGATGCGATATTCGACCTCGTAGCTGGCATGTCGGCGGCTCGCGCGCATGATCTCGCGCCGCAGCTTCGGCAGGTCTTCCGGCAGCACCAGCGACGCGAGGTCGCGTGACTGTTCGATGAAGGCTCGTGCGGGGTGGCCGGTCAGCGCCTGCACGCCCTCGGACAGGAACATCACCGTGCCGTCTCGGCCCGCACCGCGCCGGTAGACGCAGCCCGGGAGGTTGGCGACCAGCCCGCGGAACTTGCGCTCGCTCTCGGCAAGCGCGAGCTCCGCCTGCCGGCTCTGGTGCACCAGGCCGCGCAGCAGAGTCGCCAGTTCGAGCAGGTCCTCGGACTGTGGGGCTGACACGTCGGTCAACAGGCGATGGGGTAGCAGTTCGCGAGCGCTCTCGCGCAGTGTGTCCAGCACCTCGCCCTGCGCCACTGCCTCTTCGCGCAGGCGATCGTTGGCCTGGGTGAGCTCCTGCGACGACAGATCCAGGCTGCGCGTACGCAGCGCGAGGTCGCGGTCGAACTGCTGGTAGCTGTCCGACACCATCGCCACCAGCCGGCCCAGCGCATCGAGGAGCGCGGGATCGGCTGTGAGGCCGGGCAGGGTAGCCAGGCCGACTGCGCTATCCACCCCGAGGCTGCGCCGAAGTTGCCGCAGCAGCATCGGGTGCATGCTGGCGGGGGACGCGTTCGGCATCAGCGGATTCAGTCTGCCTCCCGCAGCAGCGTGATGGTCATGGTCTGGTTGTGAAGGCGGCACTCCGTCGACGCGAACAACGGGCTGATCTCGCCATTGGAGTAGAAGCCGGCGAGCCGTACGGCACGTCCGAACACGGCCGCCACCGCCTCGACTTCCTCGTCGACGCGGGCGCCCATCACCAGCTTGCGGCCGACGCAGCTCACCAGCAGGGCGAGGCTGTCGCCGGTCGCCTCGACGCCGGCACGGGCCTGTTCGGCGGCGGACTGTGCGCCATCGATCAGGGTGTCGGTGGATGCCTGCATCAGCTTCAGGTACCCATCGCTGAAGATGTCGCCGGCGAGGATCAGGCTTCCCGCTTCTCGATCGACGCCCAGGATCGTCCGGATCAGGCCCTGGCCCTGTCGGTCCGGACCCATCATCTCGAACGGGAACAGCAGCCCGGTGCCGGGGAGACCTTCGGCATACTCGCCCAGGTACTTCCGGTACAGATCCAGCGCGGGCGCGCCGTCGAGTTCGAACAGGACGTTGCCCTGCGCGCGCGTGACCCGGCGGGCGGGACCGAATGGCTGCCAGCCATGAAAAGAGCCGTGGGTGACACGCGTGCGCGGCGCATGCAGCCCCACCGCGACCAGCTGTCGATCGCTGATCGCCCGGCTGGAAAGGGTCAGGGTACGGGTGAATGCCCCGCCATCGCCAGCCAGTCCGCCAGCGATCGCGACGCCCGCGGGCAGGCGGCTGGCCATTCCGGCGATCAGTGCGCTGCCGTTGATGTCGACGCCCAGCCCGAACACCAGCACGTTGTGCAGGCCTTCGACCTGGAGTTCCTGCGCGAGGCGCACGCCCGCGTCGAACGAATCCGCCATCGACGTAAGCTCGGTGGTGGCCAGGTTGACGCCGGGCTGATCGAAACGCACGGCGGTCAGTCCGAGCATTTCGTCGGTCACGCCCAGGTCGCCGATCTCGCCGGCGGTCGAGCACCCGGCGAGCACGGCCGCCGGAAACGCTGCCCGGAGCGTTTCGAGCAGGCCCGGTTCAGCCATGCGCGACACCGAGCCGAACGCCAGCACGAGGTCGGGTGCTATCGCTGCCAGGGATGCCAGCTCGTCTGGAGCAGGCGCCTGCTTGGCAGTGAATTGTTCGATCTTCATCCGTTTCTCCGGCGCCGAGCGATCTTCATGGGCTCGCGCCATCTTCCCGTGGCAAGTAGCCGTCGGGTTGTCGCGCCCCACGACATCTCAGTGTATCGGCACGATCCGTGTCGACTTGAGACCCAGCGTCAGGCGCGCGCCGGACGCGTGCCGGGAGCGGGCGGAAATGCTAGGGTCGCCCATCGACCTTGACCCGCCGAAGGAGGCAGCCTGATGAACCGCGAAACCGAATCGCCGGAAACCGCCACGAATGCGCCCAAAGGTGTGTTTTCATGGCTGAAGATCACAGATCCCTCGCAATGGGCCGCCGATGTCGCGCAGTTGCAGCAGGAAAGCGTCCAGCGCCTCGGCTTCATCCGGAGTTTCCTGCGCCTGCCGTTCGGACCCGGCCGCCTGGCGCTGTACCAGGGTTATCTGGACAGGCTGATGCGCTCGCCCGACGGCCTGCTGTCGCCGCTGGAGCGGGAACTGCTCGCGCTGGTGACCAGCGTCGAGAACCGGTGCGAGGTGTGCATCCTGTCGCATTCGGCCGCCTTGAAGAAGTACGGCATGGATGCCGACACTGTCGATACGATGACGCTGGCATGGCGTCGCGCGGCTCTGTCCCCACGCCATCTCGCGCTGGCCAATTTCGCATCCCGGCTCACGCTGGCGCCGGCCGACGTCGACGAGTCGCTGCTGGACGGACTTCGCAGTGCCGGCCTGGGCGAGGCAGAGGTATTCGAGGCGGTCCAGGTGGTGGCAATCTACAACTCGAACAACCGGATCAACAATGCGGTGGGCATGATCCCGAATGCCCAGAGTCGGCCGGGCTACCGTCAGCCGGGCTGAGCACCGTGGAGCTGCCGGTTCCGGCGACAGGGCGCACGGACGTGCTGGTAGAGGCGCTGACGATGGATGTGTCCGATTGGCGCGCGGTCCCCTTCGACGTGCGCGGAGAATCCGTGTTCGCGGTCGGCGACGTTCACGGCTGCGCTGCCCAGTTACAGGCGCTGCTGACGGAGATCGCCGGCATCGCCGGCACGACCCGGTCGTCGACCCGCCTGGTGCTGCTCGGCGACCTGATCGATCGCGGACCGAGCAGCCTCGGCGTGCTGGATATCTGGGCTCAGGATGCCGGCACTCATGGCGTCGACCGCATTCATCGCCTGATGGGCAACCACGAGATGACGCTGCTACTGGCGATCGGCGACGGGCCGCATGCGCCGAGGGCTCGCGAACTGTGGCTCGGCGAACACATGGGAGGCGGCGCAGTGCTGGCGGAGATGCGCGCCCGGGCAGGGCGCCCGGAGGCGCCGCTGGATCGGGCACTGGTCGACGCGACGCTGGGCAGTCACGTGACTGCCTGCCTGTTCGCGATGGAGCCGCACCTGCGCCTGGGCAACATGCTGTTCGTGCATGGCGGGCTACGCCCGAGGGTCGACGTCGACGCCTACCTGGCACGGCCGTGGGCCGACTTCAAGGATGCCGAGTGGGCATGGATCATGGCCGACTTCCTGCAATGGAAGGAAGGCTTCGGCGGTACGTTCGTCGTGCACGGGCATACGCCACCGGTTCGGCACCATGAACTGACCGGAGAGGACGATCCGCACCAGTTCATCCATGATCGCCTGGGCCTCGACGGGGGAAGCAGCCGCAACGGGATCGTCACCGCGGCCCAGATCGAGGACGGCCGCTACCGCATCCTGCGCGCCCTGGGTCAGCCGGCCGGCGCGCCGGCCTCGAGGGCGGTGAGCCACAGCCGCGCATCGAACTCCAGCTGATGGTAGGCCGGCTCCATGTGCCGGCACAGCGCATAGAACGCGCGATCGTGCGCACGCTCCTTGAGGTGCGCGAGTTCATGCACGACGATCATCCGCAGCAGCGGCTCGGGCACGTCGCGGAACAGGCCGGCGATGCGGATCTCGCGTTTCGCCTTGAGCCTGCCGCCCTGCACCCGTGACACCGTGCTGTGCATGCCCAGCGCGTTACGGACCACGTGCAGCCGATTGTCGTACGACACCCTGGACAGCGGTTCGGCGGTGCGCAGGTAACGCCCCTTGATGTCCATCACGTAACCGTACAACGCGCCATCGGTGCGCATGGCATGGGGCGCACCATGGCGCTGCACGAGCGTGTCGCGTACGCGGCCCTGCGCCAGCAACGGCCGCACCCGGTCGAGCAGTTCCGAGGGATAGCCCCCGAGGTAGGGCAACGTCGCCAGAGGCGTGGTTTCGCCCGGCGGCCATGCGGCGGCGGTCACGCGACGCCCATCCGCCGTAGGCGCGACAAGCCACCCGCTGTGGAAGCTGCCATTCTGGTTGCCATTGTTCTTTGCCTGTGCAAGGGCGACGATGGTATGCCAGCCGGGCTGCAGTTTGGGTTGCGCCGGCTGCAGGGACAACGCCGCTCTTCGCCGAACGCGGATTTCCGGCGCGTTGTTGCGGAAGTGCAGGAACTGCGGCGGATCGGGTGAGGGCAGCAGAGAAGCACCTCCGCCGGGGCGAACACCCTCGACGCGAAATGCTTTACCCTGTCCACAGATGAAGGGACACGGCCTCGTGGCATGAGCTCAGGGATGTATTCAAGGAGCTGGGTTTCGTGAGTACGATCATCGAGCGAATCGCGGGTATTGGCTCCTGGCGCATGCCCATGACGGGGGGGCCGATCACCCTGTCTCCCAATGCCTGTCGTCTTCTGGGTTTGGAAGGCGCACCACCGGATACGCTGGAAGGCCTTGTCGCGCTTTGCAACCGCGAGGACCAACACCTGCTTCGCGACGCCTGCCAGAGAATCCTGAGCGGCTCGGAGGGGGGGCGCTTCGAGGTCGAGGTACGAATGCAGGTCGCGGGCCGTCCGACCTGGTTCCGCCATCGTTCAGGCATCGCCCCCGACATGGCGGATGGCCCCGTCCTGATCTGCGTCATCCAGGATGTTTCCCTGGAGAAGCAGGCCTTGCGGGACGCGACCGAGCAGCTCGAGGCGGCGATACAGACAGAGAGGGACCGGCTCCAGGCCGCCTCATCGGCCGGTATCGTGGGGGTATGGGATTGGTACGTGCCGGAGAACGTGCTGGTCTGGGACAAGGTGATGTATCAGCTCTACGGCCTGGAGGAGTCATCCTTCGGCGGCGCCTACGAGGCCTGGAGCAAGGCCGTGCATCCGGATGACCGACCAGGCGCAGAGGAGGGCATCGAGGAGGCACTGCGGGGCGTGCGCGAGTACGATCGCCTGTTCCGCGTGGTCTGGCCAAGCGACGGCTCCACTCATTACATCAAGGCCAGCGCCCGCACGACCTTCAATGAGCAAGGCCAGCCGCTTCGCATGATCGGCGTCAACGTCGACGTGACCGAGCAGATCGCCCGCGATGAGGCGCTCAGGGAGACCACGCGCATCGCGATCGAAGCCAACATGGCCAAGTCCGATTTCCTGGCCCGGATGAGCCACGAGATCCGCACCCCCATGAACGCGGTGATCGGGCTGTCGTCGTTGTGCCTGGACTTGCCCGACATGCCTCGCAGGGCGGCCGATTACATGACCCGGATCCACCACTCGTCGGTGGCCCTGATGCGTATCCTCGACAGCGTCCTCGACTTCTCGAAGATCGAGGCCGGGCAGATGCGATTGGACCCTCAGGAATTCGAGCTCGAGGCGCTGATCGAGGCCAGCACCGAGCTGTTTGGGCTGTCCGCTCACCAGAAGGGCCTGCAGCTCGTGATCGACATCGATCAGGCGCTGCCCAGCATCCTGGTGGGGGACGCCACCCGGTTGGGCCAGATCCTCAACAACCTGCTGGGCAATGCGATCAAGTTCACCGCGTCGGGGCAGATCTTCCTTAGCGTACGACGAAGGCCCCCTGGCGACGACTGCGACGCGCGCAGCGTCCGGATGGAGTTCGCGGTGCGGGACACCGGCATCGGCATCGCCCCCGAGAGCATCAGGGAGCTGTTCCTGCCTTTTTCGCAGGCCGATGGGTCGATCTCGCGGCGCTATGGCGGCAGCGGCCTGGGCCTGGTCATCAGCCAGCGCCTGTGCGAATTGATGGGCGGTAGCATCCGGGTTGACAGCCAACCCGGCGCGGGCAGTACGTTCAGCTTCGATCTGGTTCTGCCGATCGCCAGGGAACGCACGGCGGCGCTCGATCCGTCGAGGCTGCTCTACCGGCGGGTGCTGGTGGTCGACGACCTGGCCGAGGAGCGCCAGATGATCGTGAACATGCTCGAACACTGGCAGGTCGATGCCGTGCAGGCCGGGGGAGGCCGCGAGGCCGTCGACCTGCTCTCGCGGTCGCGGGACGGCGCGGGCAAGCCCTTCGACCTCGTGCTGCTCGACTGGGACATGCCAGAGGTAGATGGCCTGGACGTGGCGCGCTGGATCCATGACTCCGCCGCGAAGGGGGATCTGCCCCGAGCGCCGGCCGTCATCATGGTCACGGCCTTCGACCGCGAGCAGTTGCTTCGCAAGGCGGGCGACCTCAAGCTCGACGAGCTGCTGCAAAAGCCCATCACCGCATCCCGGCTCCTGCGCATCCTCTACGGATCGCGCGGAGCGGGCTCCCCTCGCGTCTCCCGGCGGACGCCTCAAGCACAGCGCCAGCGTGCCGCCCCCATCGCAGGCGCGCACGTGCTGCTGGTGGAGGACACCGAAGACAGCCAGATGGTCGCAACCGACATGCTGGAGCGCATGGGCCTGCGCGTGACGGTGGCCGACAACGGCCTCAAGGCCCTGGAGGTGCTGCAAGACACGGCTGTCGACATCATCCTGATGGATGTGCACATGCCGGTGATGGACGGGCTGCAGGCCACGCGGCTGATCCGTGAGCGCCGGGAACTGGCCGAGGTTCCGGTGCTCGCCATGACGGCGGCCGCACTGCCGAAGGATCGGGAGGACTGTGCGGCAGCGGGCATGTCGGCCGTCATCACCAAGCCCGTCGATCCGAACGCCCTGCTGGATGCGCTGCTGCGCTGGGTGAAGCCGCGTGCGCCCGCGTTCATCACCTCCGCGCCCGCAATGCCCGTCATGCCCGCCGTACCCGATCTCGAAGACGCCACGGCGGCACCTCTGGGTGATGGCTTTCCCGAGATCGCCGGCATCGACCGGCGAGATGCAGTCCAGCGCCTCCTGGGCAACGTGGTCCTCTTCAATGGCTTGCTGATCGCGGCGAGCACGGGCCTCCAGACCCGGATGGATGCCACTCGGTCAGCGGTGCTGCGCGGCGATCACGCCCAGGCGGCGAGCCAGGTCCACGCGCTGCGCGGCAGCCTGTACAACCTGGGCGCCCGCGAAGCGGGGGCGCTCGCAGCGCAGGCCGAGTCCAGCCTGAGAAGCACGGACCCGACCGCCACCGATCTGGACGGACTCGGGCAGGCGGTCACCGCATTGATCACCGCCATTCGCCGCGCGCTGTCCAGTCAGACAATCGCCGCGCCGCGCAACATCCGAGCGGCGTCCAGCGATACCGCAACACCCACCGCGCCTGCAGTAACCCATGCGGCCGCAGTGCAATCCCTGCTCGCGCTGCTCGAGGTGCACGATGTGAAGGCTCTGGAGTGCTGGCGCGAACTCCAGCCGGCGATCGAGGCACGCGTGGATGCCGGCTTGCGCGAAGCCCTCTGTGCCGCGATGGAGACGCTGGACTTCACCGAGGCCGCCCGCCTGCTGCGGCAGTTGGAGGCGTCGGCATGAGCAAGACCACCGACACCGCGGCCCATGTCCTCATCGTCGACGACGATCCATCCGCCGTGCTGTTGATGGCCCACCTGCTCGAGCCTCTCGGGATCATGCACGTGACGACGCGTGGCAGCCAGGCTCTGGAGCTGGCGCTGGCGATTCGGCCTGACGTGATCCTGCTCGACATCGAGATGCCGGATGCCGACGGCCTCGAGGTGTGTCGGCAGATCAAGGCCCAGGCCGGCCTGATCGACACGCCGGTGCTGTTTGTCACCAGCCACGCCGATGCGCCGCTCGAGGCCCGCGCCCTGACGGCAGGGGCCATCGACCTCATCCACAAGCCGGTCAACCCCGACATCGTCCGGGCGCGCGTGAGGAACTACATCGCGCTCAAGCAGCAGGGCGATCGCCTGCGCCAGTTGAGCACGACGGACGGCTTGACAGGTGTATCCAATCGGCGGGGCTTCGATATCGCGCTGGAACGCGAGTGGGCGCACAGCGGACGCAGCGGCGATCCGCTCGCGCTGATCATCTGCGACATCGACCACTTCAAGGGTTACAACGATGCCCTCGGCCATGTCGCAGGCGACGACTGCCTGCGGCGCGTGGCCCAGGAACTGGAACGCCATGCCCGTCGCTCTCTGGATCTGGCGGCGCGCTACGGCGGCGAGGAGTTCGTGCTGCTACTGCCGGGCTGCGCCGGCACGGATGCCCTGGGCATCGGCGAGGGCGTACTGCGGGGCGTGTCCGCGCTGGGCATCGAGCACCCCGCTTCGGCAACGGCACCTCACGTCACCGTCAGCGTCGGCCTGGCCGTGAGGAATGCATCCCATCAGAGCCCGCAACACTTCGTCCAGGCCGCCGACGAGGCCCTCTATCGCGCCAAGCGCTCGGGCCGCAACCGGCTGGAGGTGGCAGACGACCACGGTGGCCGGGCGGCTGTTCCGACGCCGCCTTAGCTGCACTTAACGCATCGCTTTCGGTCCGCATGGTTGCCAGAAGTTGCTGGCGGTACAGGGCGGCATGAACGGCGTTTTCGGCAAAAACAGATTGATGGCTCCCCGACCTGGGCTCGAACCAGGGACCTGCGGATTAACAGTCCGTCGCTCTACCGACTGAGCTATCGGGGAACTGGCAAGCCCGTGAATATAGCGAACCTCACGGATCGGGTCAATGGAACTGCGCACGATGCCTGCAGGAAGTTCACACAGGGCTTGCGTTTAAGGACATCACCAAAGGTCAGACACGATGGAGCAACGTCAACCTTCCGGATGCTATCGTCCCCGGATCCATCTGCAAGAGGCTGCGCCATGGCAACCCGAGGGCAACCCGCCGACCGCCGCCTGCCCCCGGGACAGTCGCTGACCTCCGCCTTCCCGGTGCTGTCGGCTGGTCCGACGCCGAAGGTCGATACGCGGACCTGGACCTTCACGATCAAGGAGGGTCCACGCCAGATCGCGAAGTGGGACTGGACGGAGTTCCACCAGCTGCCGCAGCGCGAGTTCACCGTCGACATCCACTGCGTGACCCGCTGGAGCAAGTTGGACACGCGCTGGCGCGGGGTCGCGGTCGATGACCTGCTCGTCGCAGCCGGCATCGATTCGCCACGGCCGTTCGTCCTCGTCCATTCCATCGACGGCTACTCGACCAATCTGCGGACAGCGGACCTGGCCGGGGACAGGGCGATGGTGGCCTTGCACTACGACGGCCAGCCGATCGCGCCAGAGCATGGCGGCCCGGTACGCCTGGTCGTGCCGCACCTGTATTTCTGGAAGTCGGCGAAGTGGATCAACGGCCTGCAGTTCCTGGACCGCGACGAAGCCGGCTTCTGGGAACTTCGTGGCTACCACATGCGTGGCGACCCCTGGCAGGAGCAGCGCTATACCGACGACTGAGCGGATTGCAGGGGCACCGCCCGCGCGAGGGCTGTGGCACCCAGCCCGTGTACGTTGCCCGGCCGGCGATGCGATCAGCCGATCAGCTGATCAACCCTTGAGCACCGCAGCGATCGCGTCGGCCACGTAATCGAGGTTGCGGGTATTGAGCGCGGCGACGCAGATACGGCCGGTGTCGATGGCGTAGATCGAATACTCGTCGCGCAAACGCTGCACCTGTGCAGCGGTGAGGCCGGAGTAGGAGAACATGCCCCGCTGCTCGATCACGAAATCGAAGTCGGCATCCGGCACCCGTGCCTTGAGCTTCTCGACCAGTTCCCGGCGCAGCGACTTGATGCGGTCGCGCATGTGCGCGAGTTCGCCGTCCCACTGCGCCCGTCCATCGGCGGAGTTGAGCACGCTGGCCACGACCTTGGCTCCGAACGCAGCCGGATTGGAATAGTTGGTGCGGATGACTCGCTTGAGCTGGCTCAGCACGCGCGCGGACTCTTCCTTCGAAGTCGTGACCACCGACAGCGCGCCGATGCGCTCGCCGTAGAGCGAGAAAGACTTGGAGAACGAATTCGCCACGACCGACGGCTGTCCGGTCTGCGCGAAGCGGCGCACCACCTCGCCATCGGCATCCAGCCCGTCGCCGAAGCCCTGGTACGCGATGTCGAGGAAGGGGATCAGGCCGCGCCGGGTCACCACCTCGATCACCGTCGTCCACTGGTCGCGGCTCAGGTCGGCACCGGTCGGGTTGTGGCAGCAGGCATGCAGCACGACGATCGAGCCGGCGGACATGCGTTCGAAGTCGGCCATCATCCGGTCGAAGGCGACGCCTCGGGTGGCCACGTCGTAGTACGCATAGTTCTCGACCTGGAAGCCCGCCGCCTCGAACAGGCCGCGATGGTTCTCCCAGCTCGGGTCGCTGATGTACACCCGGGCACCGGGCGCGAAGCGCTTGAGGAAGTCCGCGCCGATCTTCAGGCCGCCGGTGCCGCCGAGCGACTGCACCGTCACGACGCGGCCCTCGGTCACCACCTCGCTGGAGGCACCGAACACCAGGTCGCGCACCGCACGGTTGTAATCGGCGAAACCGTCGCCCTGCAGGTACACGTGCGGCGCGGGCGAGGCTTCCATCCGGTGTTCCGCCTGGCGTACGCACTCGAGCAGCGGCACCTTGCCGTCCTCGTCGTAGTAGACGCCGACCCCGAGGTTCACCTTCTTCGGGTTCTTGTCTGCGTTGTATGCCTCGGTCACGCCCAGGATGGGATCGCGCGGGGCCATGGACACTTCGGCGAGGAACGACGGCGTTGCGGGCGGGTTCATGATTGCTTTGCGGATATGATGGTCGGTTGATTTTCACGGAAGAGTTTACCCGCAATGGAACGATCGAGGCGGAATCCCCCCCGGGCGGGCGGCTCGACTGCGGCACGCGGCGGTGCCCGGGCCGGCAGCGGCAATGACAACGGCACGGAACTCGCGCTCGCGGAACTCGCCCCGTTCATGCGGCGCGCAGCACAGGACCGCGACGCGGCGGCTGCGGCGGTCGGCGAGGGCGCTGGCGCGCCGGCGAAGCCGGCTGGCGGGCCGGCGAAGGAGCCGGTCGAGGTGGTGACCTACCCGGGCAGCCCGTTCCGGCTGCACCTGATCTATCCGCCTGCGGGCGACCAGCCGGCGGCGATCGAGGCGCTTACCGAGGGCATCCGCGACGGGCTCGCCTTCCAGACCCTGCTTGGCGTCACTGGCTCCGGCAAGACCTACACGATGGCCAACGTGATTGCGCGCATCGGCCGGCCCGCACTGCTGCTCGCGCCAAACAAGACGCTCGCGGCCCAGCTCTACGCGGAGATGCGCGAGTTCTTCCCGGAGAACGCGATCGAGTACTTCGTCTCGTACTACGATTACTACCAGCCCGAGGCCTACGTGCCCTCGCGCGACCTGTTCATCGAGAAGGATTCCTCGATCAACGAGCATATCGAGCAGATGCGCCTGTCGGCGACCAAGTCCCTGCTCGAGCGGCGCGACACCATCATCATCGCCACCGTGTCCTGCATCTACGGTATCGGCGACCCGGTCGACTACCACAGCATGATCCTGCACCTGCGCGCGCACGAGAAGGTCGCCCAGCGGGAGATGATCAGCCGCCTCACCACGATGCAGTACCAGCGCAACGACATGGAGTTCAAGCGCGGCACCTTCCGCGTGCGCGGCGACACGATCGACATCTTCCCGGCGGAGAGCGCGGAGATCGCGGTGCGCGTGTCGATGTTCGATGACGAGATCGAGGAGCTCTCGCTGTTCGATCCGCTGACCGGCCACATCCTGCGCAAGACCGCGCGCTACACCGTCTATCCGTCCAGCCACTACGTGACCCCGCGCAGCACGACCCAGCGCGCGGTCGAGGCGATCAAGCTGGAACTGCACGAACGCATCAACCATTTCGCCGAGGCCGGCAAGCTGATCGAAGCGCAGCGCGTCGAACAGCGCACCCGTTTCGACCTCGAGATGCTGAACGAGATGGGCTTCTGCAAGGGCATCGAGAACTACTCGCGCCACCTGTCCGGACGCGGCCCGGGCGAACCGCCGCCGACGCTGATCGACTACCTGCCGCAGGAAGCGCTGCTGATCATCGACGAGAGCCATGTGAGCATCCCGCAGGTCGGTGGCATGTTCCGCGGCGACCGTGCGCGCAAGGAGAACCTGGTCGAGTACGGCTTCCGGCTGCCGTCCGCGATGG
>CANGYF010000020.1 GCA_947458265.1 Betaproteobacteria bacterium | reverse complement strand
TGGCGCCGGTGGCGAGCAGGGCGAGGTCGGCGCGGAAGCGGCGGCCGTCGGCGGCGACCAGCGCGTCCGGTTCGACCGATTCGATACGCGCGTCTCGCACCAGGGTCACGCCGCGGTCGGCGCATGCCTGTTCCAGCGCAGCACCGATCTTTAGCGGCGCCGAGGGCATGAGGCGCGCATCGCGGCACAACAGGTGGACACGCACGCCGGCATGCGCCCGCATGCGGAAGGTCAGTGCCAGCGCGACCTCGATGCCGGCCAGGCCCGCCCCGACCACGCAGAGGTCGGCCGGACGAGGCTGCGCATCGTACGCGGCGATGAAGCGGTCGAGCCGGTCCATCAGCATCGGAAACGGCTTGCACGGGGCGATCGTCATGCCACCGCAGTGGCCGATGCCCACCGCATCGGCGAGGGTAGGCGTGGCATGGGGCGTCGCCCCGACGTCGATGGACAGGATGTCGTACCGAAGTGTCCCGCCGTCCTGCAGGCGGACGATCTTCTGCATGGGATCCACCCCGACGGCTGCGGTCTGCACGAAGCGCACGCCCGACCGGGCGGCGAGCTGTTCGACGTCGATCAGGCACTCGCGTGCCTGGTAGTGGCCGGCGATCACGCCAGGGACCATGCCGGAATAGGCCGTCCTTGCATCGGGACTGACCAGCGTCACGTCGACCGGGTTTCCCGCGCCTGCATGCTGCAAGTCGCGCGCGGCGACGATCACCGGCAGGTGGCTGTGGCCTCCGCCGAGCAGGACGAGGTGGCGGCGCTGCATCATGGACGTGGGTATCCGCTCATGGCGCGACGAAACGGATGTCCCCGAACCAGGCGGTCGCCTGCTCTCCCGTGTTGTCCGTGTCGGTCATCACCGCGATGCCCGACACCAGCGGCGCTTCGTAGCCGAACGCCTTGCGGAAGTCCTCGGCCAGGTTGCGCCGGTAGGTGATCCATTCGCCCGTGCGGGCGCTGCCGCTCTCGACCACGATCATCCGCACCCGGTCGGTGTAGGCGTTTGGCACCGTGGTACCGACCGGCGAGCGCGTGTCCCAGATGTAGTTGATCGCCGCGCGTGGCGGAAGCTGACCGTAGATCGCGCGTGCCGCGCGGTCGGTGAGCGAGATCGAGTTCGCATCATGGGCGAAGGTGATGTAAAGGCGCACCGGGTAATCGTCGCCGGCCTTCGTTTTCACGTCTGCCTTCGACAGCACGTTGCCGGCGCGCCAGCGCCATTCGATGATCGGGAACGCCTTCAGGTCGATGGTCTGCTCGCGCACCAGGCCTGACGCCGAGGCTTCAGCGTCGGCACGCAGCACGATGGTCCCACCATCGCGCACCAGCGCGTAGCGCGTGTGCCGCTCGATGTTGCGGAAGGTGAGCGGTTTCCAGCCCGCGGGTGGTCCCGCGCCTTCGCGCTCGGCGGAAAACCGACCGACCTCGACTACCGCCGTCGCGTCCTTGGCGGCGGGCGCGGGCGCCTGAGCGTGCACGGGTGCGAGGAGGCCGAAGGCGATCGCCGCCCAGAGGCTGCAGGCTGCGCGGCGTAGCGCGCCCGCGCTGGATGCGACGCATTGGCGCGGGGTCATCGGACTTCCAGCGGGTGGAACAGCTCCGGCGCCGTCGCGCGCAGCCGTTCGATATCTTCCGGCCGGTCGACGTCCCAGCCGGTGGGCAGCGCATGCAACTGCCAGCCCAGCCGGTCGGCGCGCACGCAGGTCTGCGCGTACACCGCATCGGTGCTCCACGGCATCGCGTCGAACAGCGACCGATCGATGCGCGATGCGCCGACCAGTGCATAGCCGCCGTCCTCGGTCGGCAGCAGCACGAGGTCCGATGCGGATGCAGGCGCGGACGCGGATCCGGGCGCCGGATCGATCGCCTCGAACGCGGCCGCCAGTGCTTCGGCCGTGATCGAAGGGCAGTCGGTACCCACCAGTACCGGACGCGCCGCACGCGTCAGCGCGTCGTCCAGTGCGTGGTGCATGCGTTGTCCGAGGTCGTCGCCGAGTTGTACGCGCAGGTGCAACGGATGGCGGCGCGCACATGCATCGAAGAACGGGTGTGTCGCATCCGGCTCGCACCAGAGCTCGACGCGAGGATGGCGAAGGCGAGCAAGCGCATCGAACACGGTGTCCAGCAGCCGCAGCACCAGCCGGGCGTGCAGTCGTGCCGCGCCGTCGTCGCCGAGCACCGGCGCGAGGCGCGTCTTCGCCCGACCGGGGACCGGCGCGCGCGCGAACACCTGCAGCACCCGTGTCATCGCGAATGCCGGTAGTAGCGCCGGTGCAGGTCGGCCGGTGGCGTCCCGCGCCAGTAGGCGAAGCGCAGCCGCCACATGAGCACGATGGTACGCCACGCTCCGTCGCGGTCCCAGCGCCGGCCGGAGGTGGCGACCCGTGCACCGATGCAGGCGGGCGGGCCGACGCGGCGCAGTCGTGCCGACAGTTCGATGTCTTCCATGAGTGGCTGCTGCGGGAATCGTCCGGCCTGCTCGAAGGCGTCTCGCGTGACGAACATCGCCTGGTCGCCGGTGGCGATGCCGGTGAGCCGCGAGCGCAGGTTCATCATCGCGGCGACCACCCGCAGCATCGGATGGCGTCCCTCGATGCGTACATCGAAGCGCCCCCAGGTGTGGGTGCGCAACGCATCGGCGACCAGCCGGTCGGCTTCGTCGGGCAGGCGGGTGTCGGCATGAAGGAACAGCAGCCAGCTGCCCCGGGAGACCGCTGCACCGGCGTTCATCTGCGCGGCCCGGGATGGTGGTGCCTCGATCACCGTCGCGCCTGCCTCTCGAGCGCGTGCAGCGGTGCCGTCCCTGCTGCCACCGTCGACCACGACCAGTTCCGCGCCGCGCCCGACGAGCGGCGACAGTGCTGCGATCGCGGCGCCGATGCGTCCGCCTTCTTCGAGCACCGGCATCACGATCGACAGTGCGGGCTTGTCCATCGGGCGTGCCGTTCAGCGCGCCACTGCCGGCATGGCTGCCAGTCCCGCAACCTCAGGCGTCGAGGTCAGCGACCCGCCGCAGCTGGAACCCTGTCCGGCGGTACAGCCGTAGCAATGGTTACGCACCTCGATCGGCAGCCCGGCCAGTTTGCGGCCGACCAGTTCCGACAGGTGCGCGCGGCTACCCGCCGCAGCCGCCGCTTCTAGCGGTAGCCCGAGCCCCAGCATCTGGTTGAAGTCGCAGTCGTACACATAGCCCTGCCAGTCGACGCTGACCAGCGTGCGGCACATCACGCCCTCGAGGTTGGCGGGCTGGTGCGCCGAGCGCAGCAGTTCGATGTAATCGTCGAAGGTACCCTTCGAGATCAGCGTGCTGCCGAAGCGCTGGATCGGCATGTTGGCCAGCGCATAGAGCCGGTTGAACACGATGCCGTAGCGGGTGGCGAGCTCGTCCTTGTAGGCGGCTTCGAGCG
This sequence comes from Betaproteobacteria bacterium, assembly GCA_947458265.1. Lineage (GTDB taxonomy): Bacteria > Pseudomonadota > Gammaproteobacteria > Burkholderiales > CAIKXV01 > CAIKXV01. The sequence goes on along the minus strand of CANGYF010000020.1, from coordinate 74,790 downwards.
GGCCCTGCGCCGGCGGCAGCGAGGGGCCGAGCGGGTTGTAGACCAGGTTGAGCACGCGGCCACTGCCCTCTCGTCCGTAACCGAGTGCATTGAGCCGGCGCAGCGCCTCGATGCTGCGTGCATGCACGCCCTTGCCGCGTTGCTGGTCGACGTTGTCCTCGAGGTAGCAGGGCAGGGAGGCGGTGACCTCGACCGACTGCGCTGCGAGGAAGTCCGCGAGGTCTTCGTATCCCGGCTCGAGCAGGATGGTCAGGTTGCAGCGATCGATCACCCGCACATTGCGCGCGCGCGCGGCGCGCACGAGGTCGCGGAAGTGTGGATTCATCTCGGGCGCGCCACCGGTGAGGTCGAGCGTCGAGATCGCAGAGGCATCGAGGTACGCGATCACCTGGTCGACAGTCTCCCGGGTCATCAGCTCGGTGCGGCTGGGGCTGGCGGCGACATGGCAGTGCAGGCACTGCTGGTTGCACAGGTAGCCGAGGTTGACCTGGAGCGTGTCCACCACGCCTCTGCGCAGCGGCGGGAAGTCGACGGGTGCAAGGCGGGGCAGTGTCGGATGCATCGTGCGATCCTCGCGGGAGGGGGCAGGGAGGCGGGGAACCAGGGAGGCAGTGCGGGGTAGGGACGATCAGGGTGCCGTGCTGCGCGCGTCATCGCCACCGCCGCGCAGCCTGCGGATCAGTATCGGCACCAGCGCGAACACTCCGAGCAGCGCGAATGCACCGAGCGTGGCTGGCGATACCAGCTCTGCCGTCGACTCGATGCGCCCCAGCGACTGGCCCAGGTTGGCGAACACGAACACTCCGGGCAGGATGCCGATCGCGGTGGCGATGATGAAGGTACGCACGCTCACGTGGGTGAAGGCCGGCGCCAGGTTCACCAGCCAGAACGGGAACAGCGGCACCAGCCGGAGGAACAGCAGGTAGTTGAAGGCATTGTCGCTGAACCCCTGGTTGATCCGGGCGGCAAGGCCGGGTGTCCCGGTCCCGGTTTCGAGGCCCAGCTTGCGCCGCGCGAGATCTGCGAACAGGTAGCGCGCCGCGAGGAACGCACCGGTCGCGCCCATTGTCGCGGCGACAATGATGATCGCCGCGCCCACCCATCGGCCGAACAGCAGCCCGACGGTCAGGGACAGCAGCACCGCGCCGGGCAGGCTCAGCGCCGTGGCGGCCACGTACACGACGAACGCGACGAACATCGCCGCCGCGTAGTGGCGCTCGGTCAGTGCGAGCAGCTGGTCGCGGTTGTCCTTGATCGTGTCCAGCGACAGGTACTGCGGACCACCGAGCAGGAAGAACGCGGCGATGCCGCCGGCGAACAGCAGCACCAGCGCCAGCTTGCTCCAGGCTTCGCTGCCCTTCACTGCGGTCCCCGCAGTCCGAACAGCCGCCGGATCCAGCGCTTCGCGGTCGGGGTGAGCGAGGCCTTCAGCCGCTGGTCCGCGACCCTGCGATTGATCTGCGCGAATGTCGGATAGACATGGATCACGCCCGAGATGTCGGACGCCTTCATCTTCTTCGCCATTGCCAGGGCATATTCCGCGATTGCCTCGCCGGCATGCGCGCCGACCAGCGTGGCGCCGAGCAGCCGCCCCTTGTGGTCGGTCAGGATGCGCGCGAAGCCGTCCGTCTCGCCTTCCGCGCGTGCCCGGTCGAGCTCGGCGAAGTCGAAACGATAGCTTTCGAACGCCAGGCCCGCGGCCCTGGCCTCGGCTTCGCACAGGCCGACGCGCGCGATCTCTGGTTCGGTGAAGGTGCACCACGGCACCACGCGCGACTCGACCCGGGCGGGCAGGTGGAACAGGGCATTGCGCAGCACGATGCCGGCATGGTGTTCGGCGACATGGGTGAACTGCTGGCGGCCCGCGGCGTCGCCGGCGACGAAGATGTCCGGGTTGGTGGTACGCAGCCGGTCGTCATTGGTGATGCGGCCAGCGACTACTTCGACGCCTGCGTTGGCCAGGCCCAGGCCTTCGGTGTTGACGGCGCGCCCGGCGGCGACCAGCAGGTGGGTGGACTCGATGCTGCCGATGCTGCCATCGGCGCGTTCGAAGGTGGTCACGATCCGGCCGGCGGCGCCCGACACCTGCGTCGGCGTCGCGCCGAGTTCGAACACGACACCATCGCGCGCCAGCGAGGCCTGCACCACCGCGGCGGCATCTGCATCCTCGCGCATCAGCACGCGCGGTTCCCGGGCGACGACGGTGACGCGGGTGCCGAGCCGGGCGAAGGCCTGGGCGAGTTCGCAGCCGATCGGACCGGCGCCGATCACCAGCAGCGAGGGCACGGCTTCATCCAGGGAGAACACGGTTTCGTTGGTCAGGCAGGGCACGCTGTCTAGCCCAGGAATCGGCGGCAGCACCGGCCGCGAACCGGTGGCCAGCACGAACCGGCGGGCGGTGATGCGGCGCCCGGCTGTTTCGAAGGTGCGCGGGTCGATGAACCTCCCGCCTTCGAGGAGCACCTCCACGCCCAGCGACCGGAACCGCTCGGGGCTATCGTGGGGCTCGATGCCGGCGATCACCTGCCGCACCCGGCGCATCACGTCCGGGATCGATGCGGCGGGGCCCGCTGCTGGAGCGGGTAATCCATGTAGCGAAGCCGCAGCCGGTTGCCGCTGGTGGAACACCTTGGCGCTCTTGAGCAGGGTCTTGCTCGGCACGCACCCGAAATAGAGGCAGTCGCCGCCCAGTCGGTGCTTCTCGACGAGCAGCACCTTCGCGCCGAGTCCTGCCCCGCCGGCCGCCACCACCAGCCCTGCGGCGCCGCCGCCGATCACGCACAGATCGTATTCAGGTTTCATCATGTCCCATGGTACGGTCGTTTGGCCACGGTGGATTCATGCAGCCGATGTACGCGGGGGATGCTGCGTGCCTCGTTTTGCATTTCGGGCAGGTATCCGGTATTCTGGATGGCTTTTCAGCGGAATCCCGGTACGAGGGTTCCGGCCCTGAAAGTCCTTATCTTCACTTTCGAAGGCCAAGTCACCATGGTAGTCATCCGTCTTTCGCGCGGTGGTTCGAAGAATCGCCCGTTCTACAACATCGTCGTGGCCGATTCGCGTCGTCCGCGTGACGGCAAGTTCATCGAACGCATCGGCTTCTACAACCCCAAGGCTTCCGAGAAGGAAGAGGGCCTGCGGGTTGCACTTGACCGTTTCGAGCACTGGACGTCCAACGGCGCCCAGCCGTCCGACACAGTGGTGCGCCTGGCGAAGAAGTTCCGTGCATTGCCGGCCGTGACCGCTGCGGCCGCAGCACCGGCTGCAGCACCGGCCGCCGCCTGAGTCGACTGCCCGGGCAGGTTCGCCCATGAGCGCGCGACCAGCTGGCAAGGACGGCGCGGCCGACTCCACGACCGCTGTCGATGCCGGCACGGAGCGCTGGGTGGTGATGGGACGCGTCGGTGCGCCGTTCGGCGTGCAGGGATGGGTACGTATACAGACCTACTCGTCCGACCCCGATACGCTGCTGGATTACGAACGCTGGTGGGTACGTAGCGCGCCGGCGGTCAGCACGACCAGAGTCAGCACGACCAGCAGAGCAAATGCCGGCGCGGTCGCCGCGACGATGCAGCGGCCGGGCGCACGCAGGGCAGGTGCGGCGAGGGCAACATCGGCTGCAGGGTCGGCAAGCGCGGCACTGGCCAGCAGCGAATGGCGCGAGGTCGAGGTGATCGAAGCGCAGGGACACGGTAGCGGATTGATTGCGCAACTGGACGGGATCGACGATCGCGACCAGGCGGCCCTGGCGAAAGGCATCGAGATCGGCCTGTTGCGCGATGACCTGCCGCCGCCGGAAGAAGACGAATTCTACTGGGAAGACCTGATCGGACTCGACGCCGTCGACCCGCAGGGACAGAAGTTCGGCGTGGTCAGCGGCCTGCTCGAGGCGGGTGCGCATGACGTGCTGGTGATCGATACCCCGGGCCGCACGGCCGCGGGCAAGCCGTTGCAGGTCCTGGTGCCGTTCGTCGAACGGCATGTCGGTGAGGTCGACCTCGCGAAGAAGCAGGTCGTCGTGGATTGGGAAGAACCGGTTTAGTCCGATGCTGCAACTCGATGCCATCACGCTGTTCCCGGACATGTTCGATGCCCTGACGGAATCGGGCATCACCCGGCGTGCGCGCGAAGAACGCCGCTACCAGTTGATCTGCTGGAATCCGCGCGACTTCGCCTACGACAACTACCGCACCATCGACGATCGCCCGTACGGTGGTGGGCCCGGCATGGTGATGATGGCTGCTCCGCTCGAAGCGGCGCTGGATGCCGCGCGCGACCGCCAGCGCAGCACCGGCGTGCGTCGGTCGCGGGTGATCCACCTGACGCCCCAGGGCACGCCGCTCACCCACCGCAAGGTGATGGAGTTGTCGGGCGAGTCCGGGCTGGTGCTGTTCGGCGGTCGCTATGAAGGTGTCGACGAGCGGGTGATCGAGCGCGTGGTCGACGACGAGGTCTCGATCGGCGATTTTGTCGTCTCCGGTGGCGAACTGCCGATCATGATGCTGATGGACGCGGTGATCCGGCAACTCCCCGGCAGCCTCGGCGACGCCGACTCGGCGCGCCAGGAATCGTTCGTGGACGGGCTGCTCGACTGTCCGCACTACACCCGTCCCGAAACCTACGAAGGCATCCCGGTACCGGCGGTGCTGATGTCCGGCGACCATGCTGCGATCTCGCGCTGGCGCCTGAAGCAGTCCCTCGGACGAACCTGGCAGCGCCGCCCCGACCTGATCGAGCGGCGACGCCTCAACGAAAGCGAGACCCGGCTGCTCGACGAATATCGTCGCGAGCATGCTGGCGTCGACGTGAAGGTCCCGCGCGAACGCGTGGGGTGATCGATCAACCGGCCGTGCATGTTGGCATCACCCGATGCCCGAACCTCTGCCTGCCGACAGGAGAAAAACGATGGATCTGATCCAGCAGCTCGAACAGGAAGAAATCGCCCGCCTGGGCAAGAACATCCCGGCCTTCGCTCCGGGCGACACCGTGATCGTCAGCGTGAACGTGGTCGAGGGTGACCGCAAGCGCGTGCAGGCCTACGAGGGCGTGGTGATCGCCAAGCGCAACCGCGGCCTGAACTCGTCGTTCATCGTGCGCAAGGTGTCGTCGGGCGAAGGCGTGGAACGTACGTTCCAGACGTACTCGCCGACGATCGCCAACATCGAGGTCAAGCGCCGTGGCGACGTGCGCCGCGCCAAGCTCTACTACCTGCGCGATCGCTCCGGCAAGTCGGCGCGCATCCGCGAGAAGCTGGTCGCGCGCGTGCCGAAGGTTGCATCACCGGTTGCAGCACCGGCCCCGGCTCCGGCCGAAGGCGGCGAGACCGCCTGAGCCCCGGTCGCGGGCGAGTGACGGCGCAGCGCGTGCTGTACCTCGCCCTGAAGACGGTCCGGACGGCCGTGGCGCAGGAGCCGGTGCGCGACGGCGCGGAGGCGCTGGCCGCCGCACGCCGGCTGCTCGCCGCCGGCGTGCCTGGACTGGCACTGATCCGGATCGAACGCTCGCAGCAATCCGAGTTCCCGGCGGTGGCGCAGTCCGGGTCCTCGCCTGGTCCTCGGCCTGGGCCCCAGCCCGGGGTACAGCCCGGCCCGCAGTCCGCTGCGACGCGCTGGTCCGAATGGGAAGCGCTGCGCCTGAGCGCGCTCGCCGGACTCGGTCGCTGGCAGGACATGGTCGCCCGCGCCGAAGCGGTGCCGGATACCCCGGCGCTGCCGGCACCGTTCCTGCGCATGGCATGGCTGGCCGGCGCGGATGCGGCGCTGCGCCTGGCCGAGGTAGCCGCCCCGTCTAGCGTGGCCCCGGCGGCCTCCCTGCGCGCCCGTGCGCTGGCCGCGCGCGTGATCTGGTCCGCCACGCCAGCGCCCGATGACGTGCGGCGCGCGCAGGTCGTGGTGGTGGAAAGCCTGTTCGCTGGCGGCGACGTCCCGTCCGGCTATCGATCGATGCTGCGCTACCGCCAGGACCAGCCGATCCCGGCGCCGGCCGTGGCGGCGCGCTTCGCGACGCTGCTGGCCGTGAATGGCATGGCCTCCGAGGCGCTGCCGCTGCTGCCGCTGCTGCCCGACGGCCATGTCGTGCGCCTCGCGGTACAGGTGCAGCTGGGCCTGCTGCCGGCACCGACCGCGACGGCGCAGGCGCGCGCAACGCTGCGGCGGGCTGGCCCGCCTGCACCCGCCACTGCGATGCCAGGCACCGGCACGCCGGTGGCCGTGGCCAGCCCCGACGCCAGCGCCGTGCGCGAATGGAACCTGTTGCGCAATGCCTTCCAGTCGGTCGGCGATGGAGTGGTCCTTGCTGGAGCCTCCGAACGCATGCTCGATGCCGATCCGACGGCCCCTGAGGCGGCCAGCCGGGCGCGCGCCCTCTGGCGCGACTACCTCGCTGCCGCGCCGGCGGTGGCCAACCGCGAGCAGTTGCTGGTAGGCGACAGCTTCGGCTGGTCCGATGCGGCGGCGCGCATCGCCGGGCGCGATCCGCTGTCGGCGCGCGTGCTGTTCGCGCATCTCGCGTTGCATGCGCTGGAGTCGGACGTGCGCGCGGCGGCGCGGCTGCAGCTGGCCGGGCTGCTGCGCGAGGCAGGCATGGGCGGGGCGGCGGCGCAGCTGTTCCTCGATCGCGAGGCGTTCGATCCGGCGCAGCATGCGGCGGACCTGCGGCGCCTGCTGGCCGATACGGCTGCCGCGCGTCGACTGCATGGACCTGCGCTGGCGTTCCGGCACGGGCTGGATCCGCGGCCGGGCGAGGATGCGGACGAGTTCCGCATCACCAGTGCCGACTGGCAGGCGCGGGCAGGCCAGCTCGACGAGGCGCTGCAGGGCGCAGTCGCCGTGTTCACGGCACCGCGCAACGTGGCGCCGCGGCCTGCGCTGATCGTCAGGGTGCATGCGCTGGCCGACCTGTTCGCCGATGCCGGCGATGCGGCGGGTGCCGCCCGCCTGCGCGAGGTGGCCGGACCAGTGCCTGTCCGGCGGCCGTGATTGCCCGGCTCCGGACCCGGACGCGACAGTGCCGGGCGCGGCGGTAGACAGTAACATCCATGCAGGGCAGCCACGCAACGGGAGGAGCATCGATGGGACAGGTCAGGGGTTCACGCGGGGCCGACGTACTGGCGGCGAGCCTTGCGCGCGCCGGGGTGCGCCGGGTGTTCTCGCTGTCGGGAAACCACATCATGTCGCTGTACGACGGCCTGCTCGACGTGGGTATCCCGATCGTCCACGTGCGGCATGAAGGCGCCGCGGTGCACATGGCCGATGCCTGGGCGCGCCTCACCGGCGAGGTTGGCGTGGCACTGCTCACCGGCGGGCCGGGCCATGCCAATGGCGTGTCCGCGCTCTATACCGCTGCTGCGTCCGAGTCCCCGGTAGTGCTGCTGTCCGGGCAGGCGCCCCTGGGCCAGGTCGGCCGGGGCGCATTCCAGGAAATGGACCAGGTCGCGCTCGCCGCGACGCTGGTGAAGCGTTCGACCTGCGCGAGTTCGTCGCAGGCTGTCGGCCGCGAGTTCGCGCAGTCGGTGCGCGCGGCGCGCAGCGGCCGGCCCGGTCCGGTGTACCTGTCGCTGCCTTCCGACGTGCTCGAGGATGCGTGCGGCGATCCGGCGGCGGCGCTGCCGGAGTCCGCGGCGTTCATTGCGTCGCCGCTACCGCTGTCCGCGCTTGCCGCGGGCACGGTCGTCTCGGCGCTGCGCGCGGCCGCGCGTCCGCTGGTGATCACCGGCCCGGCGTCGATGACCCGTCCGGGGCGTGCCCGTGCCGCCGCGCTGGAGCAGGCCGTCGGCGTGCCGGTGGTCGGGATGGAAAGCCCGCGCGGGGTGAACGACCCGAGCCTGGGTGCATTCTCCGAGGTGCTGGCCGTCGCCGACCTGGTCGTGCTGGTCGGCAAGCCGGTCGATTTCACGCTCAAGCTGGGCGCGGCGATCCCCGCGACCGCATCGGTGATCGTGCTCGACGCGGAGCCTGCGATGATCGAGCGCGCGCAGCGCGCACTCGGCGCGCATCGTGTCGTGCTGTCGGCGCTGGCCGATGCCGCCTCGGTGCTCGAAGCCCTGGCTGCGGCGGCCTCCGTCGCCGGCCCGGTCGCCGGGGGCTGGTGCGCCGAGGTGCGCGCCGCGATCGACTGGCGTCCGGCCTCATGGCCTGCGCTGGCCTCTGGCACGCCCGGCCTGCTGCATCCGGTCGAGATGTGCCGGGCGATCCAGCCGCTGCTCGACGGGCATCCGGATGCCGTGCTGGTCGCCGACGGCGGCGAGATCGGCCAATGGGCCCAGGCCTGCCTGCGCGCGCCCAATCGTGTGATCAACGGCGTGGCCGGGTCCATCGGCTCGGCGCTGCCGTTCGCCCTGGCCGCACGGCTGGCCGTGCCCGATGCGCCGGTGGTGGCGGTGCTGGGCGACGGGACCTTCGGCTTCCATCCGGCGGAGTTCGATACTGCGGTGCGCTCGGGCGCGCCGTTCGTGTCGGTGGTCGGCAACGACCAGTGCTGGAATGCCGAGCACCAGATCCAGCTGCGCGAGTACGGTCGCGAGCGTGCCCTGGGCTGCGAGCTGCTGCCCACGCGCTACGACCAGGTCGCCGCGGCCTTCGGTGGCCATGGCGAATGGGTGACCGATGGTGCCGCACTACCGGCGGCACTCGAGCGTGCCGTCGCCTCCGCGCGGCCGGCCTGCGTCAACGTGATGATCGAACGGCTGCCTGCGCCGGTGTTCTCGCGCCGCTAGAGGTCGGCTCAGCCGCGGCGCACGAGCCCGTCGAGCGAGGTGTCCCAGGCCGCGCCCGGGAACAGCTCCGCGAGACGGCTGTCCGGCAGCCGGAAGATGCGCGCCAGCGGTTGCGCAATCACCGACCGGAAGTCGTGCAGCACCGGCAGGTCGCGGCCCTCGTTGAGGCTGCCTGGCGCCAGTCCTTCCCAGCGCCCGTGCACCTGTCCGCCGGCGACCTCGCGGCCGATCATCCATAGCGCATTGCCGCGGCCGTGGTCGGTGCCACGCGAACCGTTCTCGGCGCTGGTGCGGCCGAACTCGCTGAACACCAGCACCAGGTCGCCCGGGCGATCGAAGTCGGATCGCAGCTGCACCAGTGCCGTGGCCAGGTTGCCCAGGCGCGTCGCGAGCAGCCCGGTGGCGGCGCCCTGGTTCACATGGGTGTCCCAGCCACCGGCCGAGAGGAAGCCGATGCGCAGCGTGGCGTCGGCGCGCATCAGCGCCGCCAGCTGCTGTGCATCGCGCGCCAGGCCGGCCGGGCTGCCGGCACCGTTGTCGGCCGCAGCCATCTCGTTCGCCAGTTCCTTCGAGGTCATCAGCCGGCTCTCGACGCCCTCGCGGAAGGCGCGCGACAGTCGGTCATCGCCGGCGTAGAGGTCCAGCAGTGCTTCGCGCGTGCCGTCGTTGGCGATCACGCCGGCACGTGCCGCGGCCTGGCCGCGCGGTATCAGCCGTGCACGCATCGGGCCGGACAGGATGTGCGGGTTGGCTTCGCCGACGCCGATCATCCGGGGCGGGCCGGCGCGGGGCGCGTCTAGGCTGGCGAGCCGGTTGAGCCAGCCGTACGAGCCGGTCGACTGCGCCGGCATGCCGGTCTCCCAATGATGCTGCGCCTCGAAGTGCGAGCGTGTCCGGTTCGGTGAACCGGCGGCGGGAACCACCGCCAGCGAACCCTCGCGCCACAGCGGCAGCAGCGGGGCCAGCGCAGGGTGCAGCGCGAAACGCCGGTCCAGTTCGATCGCCGTCGAGGCCGTGCCATCGGGCGGCGCGATCGCGATGTTCGGCCGCAGCTTCGCGTAGTCCGGATCCGACCAGGGCACCAGGGCCGACAGCCCGTCGTACGCGCCGCGCAGGAACACCACCACCAGGCGGCCCCGCTCGAGTTGCGGCGCCGCCTGTGCGAAGGCGCGTGGCTGGTACATGCCGGCGAGGCCGGTTCCGGCGAGCAGCCCGGCGAGCAGCCTGCGGCGGACGATCGTGGCAGGGGCAGGCATCGTGGTGTCCTCCGTGGCGTTCACTTGCGCATGAAATCGGGTGCGGCCAGCGCCAGTGCCGCACGCGAGCCGGGCGGCAGCCTGCGGATGCGCTCGCGCGTGCGTTCATCGTAGAACGCGAGCAGATGTTCCGGTTCTGCAAGGCCCCGTGCCAGCGCGGCGGCGAGGTCGGCGCGCCGGGTCAGCGATTCCGGCGACATCCAGGTCGCGGCATCGGTGCCGTAGCCGTCCGGGGTCTGCCATCCATTCACCGGCTGGCCGGCGGCGGCGAGGTACCCGAGCACGAGCCCGAACGCGGGTGGGCGGGCGTTCGCCCCAGTCATGCCCATCCCATTGCCGGGCGTGCCTGGGGCGCCGGTACCCACGGCGCGGGCCGAGGCGCCGAGCGCGGAGCAGGCGAAGTCGTACGGCGTCTTGAACAGTTCGTTGGCCGGATCCCAGAACTCCGGCGAGGAGACGAGCTGGCGCATGACGCGCCGCAGGTCGCCATTGCCCGCGAGGTACTCGGCTGCCAGTCGGTCGACCAGTGCCGGCGGCGGCTCGTCGGCGACGAAGAACCGGGCAAGCCGCAGCGCGATCCGGCGTGCGGTGGCCGGCCGGCTGGCCAGCAGTGCGATCGCCTCGACGCCCTCGCGCTCGCCCTGCGCCGCACCGGCGCCGCCGAAGCGCCGGCCCAGCACGGTCTTCTCGCCACCGTCGTGCAGGCGGGGTGCGAAGCGGAAGCCGGTGGGCGCCGTGGGATCGACGGTCCAGCCGGTGAGCACCCGCGCGAGTTCGCGCACGTCCTGCTGCGTGTAGCCGCCGTCGATGCCCAGCGTATGTAGTTCCATCAGCTCGCGCGCGTAGTTTTCATTCAGGCCGCGCGTGGTGCCGCGCGGGCCTGGCGTGCCTTCGGCGACGTTCTGGTTCTGGTCGAGGTAGAACAGCATCGCGGGATGGCGGGCGCTCGCGAGCAGCAGGTCCTCGAAGCGGCCGAGCACGTTCGGACGGATCGCATGGACCGCGTAGTGGCCGGTGAACGGCCGGACCGTGGCGCGTCCGACGAACACGTTCAGGTGGTTGAACCAGAATTCGGTCATCCGCGACAGCAGCGGATTCTCCACCGACGGGTCGGAGCAGCTGAGCATCCGCCAGGCGGCTGCCTGCTGGGCGCTGGCGCGCACGAAGGACGCCGGCGGCACGGGTTGTGCCACCGGCCCGGCCGGCTGCATCGCGGCCGGGGCGTCCATCGCCGGCGTAGCCGCCGGTGCAGCCAGGGCAGCACGCTGCTGTGCCTCGCGCTCTCGCCGTGCCTCGGCGAACACCTCCGGCAGTGGCGTGTTCACGGCCGAGAGCTGTTCCGGGATGCGGGCGGGCTGCCGGCTCGCCTCGAAGGCGCGATCGACTTCATCCAGTGCCCATCCGCGCGCACCGCCCGGATGCGCGCGGATGGCTGCCACCTGCTGCTCCGATGGCCAGTAGCCCAGGCGCGAGGCGGCGCGCCAGACCGCTTGTGATTCGGTCAGCGCGGCCGGCGCTGCCGTGGCCGGCCGCGCCGGCTGCGCTACCGGCTGTGCCGAGGCCGGCAGGCCTGACAGGAACAGTGGCAGTGCGAGCCCCAGCCACAGGCACTGTCCTCGACGCGGCGATTGCCGCAGGGCCGGAGCCGTGCGTGGCGTGTCGGTCGGCTGAGGCGTCGGTCTGGAGGGTCCGCGCGGGGCGGTCTGCGGCAGGGGCATCGGGTGGCTCCGGAGTCTCCGGCAGGGCGGGATCTGCAGCATAGTTTACTCACCGAAAGGCCGGTTTCCGCCCTTGATGCCCGACGGATGTGTGAGCAGGTGTTTCAGGTGTTGCAGCCAGGAGCGCTCCGGTACATTTTTCTGGCAAGTACGTCGGTGCATTGCCCGACGGTGAGATGTACTTCCATTCCGACCACTGCCATGTCGAGCGTCCCTGCCTGTGCACGATGCCCTACGGCATCGATATCCCGTCCAGGGGGCGACACCTGTTTCGCGAACCAGTACAAGGCCTGCTACACGCTCAGCGGTCGTGGTCGGGGTCGCTCTTCCAGAGGTCGGACAGGTACTCGTGTTCGCGCGTGTCCACCCATGACACCCGCGATTCCACCGGACGGTCGGCGTAGGTGTAAGCGACCCTGCGGATGTTCAGTACCGGCTGCCGGGCACGCAGCCCGAGCAGCTTCGCGATCGCCGGCGGGCAGGCGACGGCCGACAGGCGCTCATTGCTGCGCACGACGTTGATGCCGTAGTCGGCCTGGTACAGGCCGTAGATCGTGCCCGGGCGGCCTTCGAAGCGCTGCCGGTCGAGATCGGGGAACAGCGGCGCCGAGATCGAGATCTCGTCGACGATCACCGGCCGTGCGCCAAGCAGCAGCAGGTTGTCGATGCGCAGGATCGGCGCGCCGGCGTCGATGCCCAGCTCGCGGGCGACGGTGGCGCCTGCCGCCGCCCGGCGGAAGCTGCGCAGGACCGGGCGCGGCATCTCGCGCTCGGTACCGGGCGGGCGGCCATGGCCATCGCTGCGCGGCACGACATGGAAGAAATGGAACAGCAGGCGGTCGGCCGTGTGCGTGGCGACGAAGGTGCCACGACCCTGCTGCCGCACGAGGATGCGCCCCGACACCAGTTCGTCGATCGCCTTGCGCACGGTGCCGATGGACACGCCGTACTGCTGCGCCAGGCGCGACTCGGATGGCAGGGCCTCGCCCGGCTTCCAGGTTCCCTCGGACAATGCGCGCGTGAGGCGCCGCTGGAGCTCCCGGTAGAGCGGGATACCGTATGTCCCGCCGGCAAGGCTGTCCTTTCCCATGGCGCCGAGTCTATTCGAACCCGCCCCCGGTTGGAAGGATTCATATAGATGAGTTGTTTGACTCGCCGCCGACCGTTCAATATGATCGTCCTCCTTCCGGCCACGGGCCGACCCTGAAATCCCCCAGGAGGAAAGATGATTCACTTCGTGGTGCACGAAGACGGTGACGGCGTGGGTGTCGTTGTCGTCGAAGGCGTCAAGTCCGGAGCCGAGCTGACAGGCTGGATCATGGAACAGGACACCGAGATCAAGGTCGTCGCCAGGAGCGACATCCCGATCGGACACAAGGTCTCGCTGACCGACTACAAGCCGGGCGACACCGTCATCAAGTACGGCGTGGACATCGGCAAGGTGGTCGCTCCGATCGCGCGTGGCGAGCATGCCCACGTGCACAACATCAAGACGAAGCGCTGGTAGCCGAAGCTGGTAGCCGCCCCCACCCGATTAGAGGAATTCCGACATGGATCTGAGCAAGGCCACCTTCTGGGGCTTCAAGCGTGAGAACGGCCGCATCGGCGTTCGCAACCACGTCATCATCCTTCCGGTCGACGACCTGTCGAACGCCGCGGCCGAAGCGGTCGCCCACAACATCAAGGGCGCGATGGCGCTGCCGCATCCCTACGGCCGCCTGCAGTTCGGCGCCGACCTCGACCTGCACTTCCGCACGCTGATCGGCACCGGCTCGAACCCGAACGTCGCCGCCGTCGTGGTGATCGGCATCGAGGACGGCTGGACCAAGAAGATCGTCGACGGCATCGCCGCCACCGGCAAGCCGGTCGTCGGTTTCGGCATCGAGGGCCACGGTGACCACGAGACCATCCACAGGGCCTCGAAGGCCGCGCGCGAATACGTGCAGTGGGCGTCCGAGAAACGGCGCGAAGAGCGGCCGCTGAAGGACCTCTGGGTGTCGACCAAGTGCGGCGAGTCCGACACCACCTCGGGCTGCGGCGCAAACCCGACGGTCGGCAATGCGTTCGACAAGCTCTACCCGCACGGCACCACGCTGGTGTTCGGCGAGACCTCCGAGATCACCGGCGGCGAGATGCTGGTGGCCGAGCGTTGCCGCACGCCGGAAGTGCGCGAGAAGTTCATGTTCATGTTCAACCGCTACCAGGACATGATCAACCGCTGGAAGACCGACGACCTGTCCGAGTCGCAGCCGACCAAGGGCAACATCGCCGGCGGCCTGACCACGATCGAGGAAAAGGCCCTGGGCAACATCCAGAAGATCGGCCGCAAGTGCCTGGTCGACGGCGTGCTCGACAAGGCGGAAGCACCGACCCATCCGGGCCTGTGGTTCATGGACTCGTCCTCGGCAGCGGCCGAGATGGTCACGCTGTGCGCGGCCGCGGGCTACACGGTGCACTTCTTCCCGACGGGCCAGGGCAACGTGATCGGTAACCCGATCCTGCCGGTGATCAAGCTCTGCGCGAACCCGAAGACGGTGCGCACGATGGGCGAGCATGTCGACGTCGACGTGTCCGGCCTGCTGCGCAAGGAGATGAACCCGGACCAGGCGGGCGACGCGCTGCTCGAGTGCATGTTCCGTACCGCCAATGGCCGCCTGACGGCTGCCGAGGCGCTGGGCCATCGCGAGTTCGTGCTGACCCGGCTGTTCGAGAGCGCCTGATTTGGGCGAGGGGGTGCCGCCGGCGGGTAGCCCTGCGGGCGGCCTGATCGGCAGCGACAGCGGCGGCGACCCCGCCGCTGCGCGCACCGGCTCCGGCAATCCGTTTGCCGGAGCCGACGCGCGGCCGCATGTCGATGGCGCGTTTGCGCGCGAGGAAGTGGCGCTCGCCAACCGCAATCCGGGCATGCCGCTGGAAGGGCTGCGCTACGACATCACTCCGCAGGGCATGCATTACCTGCTGTCGCATTTCGACATCCCCGAGGTCGACGCACAGGCCTGGCGGCTGTCGATCGGCGGGCATGTCCGGGCCGGGCTGTCGTTCTCTCTGGCCGAACTGAAGCAGCTGCCCACGCGCACGCTGCGCGTGACGCTCGAGTGCGCGGGCAACGGCCGCGCGGGCATGACGCCCCGCTATCCGAGCATGCCGTGGATCGGCGAGGCGGTAGGCACAGCCGAGTGGACAGGCACGCCGCTGCGTGGCCTGCTCGAAAAGGCGGTGCCGGTCGATCGGGCCAGCGAGGTCGCATTCCTGGGGCTCGACCGCGGCTTCGATCGCGGCGTCGAGCATCACTACGGGCGCAGCCTGAAGCTCGACCAGGCGCTGTCCGACGACGTGCTGGTCGTCTACGCGATGAACGGCCAGCCGCTGCTGCCGCAGCACGGCCATCCGTGCCGGCTGATCGTGCCGGGCTGGTACGGCATGGCCAGCGTCAAGTGGCTGTCGCGCATCGAGGTGCTCGACCGCCCGTTCGACGGCTTCCAGCAGGCCGTCGGCTATCATTACCGCAAGTCGGCCGACGATCCGGGCGTGCCGGTGACCACCCTGCGCGTGCGTTCGTTGATGTTGCCGCCGGGCATCCCCGACTGGTACACGCGGCGCCGGCTGGTCGACGCCGGGCGCGTCGAACTGCGCGGCCGTGCATGGGCCGGGGCGGGCGTTCCGGTCGAGCGGGTCGAAGTGGCGGTAGACGGCGAATGGCGCGATGCGCTGCTGGCGCCGCCGGGCGAGCATCGGTATGCCTGGCGCGCATGGACCTGTCCGTGGGACGCAACCCGCGGCGAGCACCTGCTGCAGTGCCGTGCTCATGCGGCGGACGGATCGGTGCAGCCGCTGCAGCCTGACTGGAACACGGCGGGCATGGGCAACAATGCAGCGCAGGCGGTACAGGTCACGGTACGCTAGTCGCCGCGCGACGGGCGCAATCAACGATCAGGAAGCTCCACGATGGACCAGTCGACTCCACCCGCCGGCAGCGGCACGATCAGGGTCTCGGTATGGCGCAGCACCGGGCCCGGCGGCGTCGCGTCCGGCGAAGGCCGTTTCGAGGCGTTCGACGTGCCGCGCCAGCCGAGCCAGACAGTGCTCGACGTGGTGACCCACATCCAGCGCCACCTCGACCCCACGCTGACCTACCGCTTCGCCTGCCGGGTGGGTGTCTGCGGTTCGTGTGCGATGGTGGTCAACGGCGAGGCGCGCTGGACCTGCCGTACCCATGTCGACAAGGTTTCGCAGGACGGTACGCTCGAGATCGCGCCGCTGCGCAACCTGCCGGTGATCCGTGACCTCGCCACCGACATGAGCACGTTCTTCGACAAGTGGGCGCGCGCGAAGGGTCAGTTCTCCGGCAGCCTGACGCGCAAGGACGACTTCGCGGTCGTGTCGCCGCTGTCGGCCGAACGTCAGCAGGTCGACCTCGGCATCGAATGCATCGGCTGCGGTGTCTGCTATTCGTCGTGCGACGTGGTCGAATGGAAGCCGGACTACCTCGGGCCGGCGGCAATGAACCGCGCCTGGACCCTGGTCAACGACACCCGCGACGAAGCCCGTCGGGAGCGACTCGCCGCGGTGGCCGGGGATGCCGGCTGCCATGCCTGCCATACCCACATGACCTGCACCGAGCGCTGTCCGAAGCACCTGCCGCTGACTTCGGCCATCGCAGGCCTCAAGCGGGTGACCACGCGCGCGCTGCTGAAGGGGGAACTGTGAGCGCACGCACCCAGGTCTGGTTGTGGTTCGCGCAGCGGGCGTCGGCCGCGCTGCTCGGCTTCTTCGTGCTGGTGCATCTGGCGACGATGATCTATGCGGTGCGCAGCGGGCTGTCTGCCGGCGAGATCCTCGCTCGCACCCGCGGCAACACCCCGTGGATGCTGTTCTATGTGCTGTTCGTGGTCAGCGTCGCGGTGCACGTGCCGATCGGCCTGCGCAACATCCTGGCCGAGACCTTCGCCTGGCGCGGGCGCGGCCTCGAGGTCACGGTGCTGGCGATCGGCGTGTTCTTCCTCCTTTTCGGCCTGCGTGCTGTCTGGGGCGTGTATGCGCCCGGGGGGGCTCCGTGAGCGCGAAGGCGTGGCGCAACCGCAACCATCCCGCCTGGTGGGCGTTCATCGTGCACCGGGTATCCGGGCTGCTGCTGGCGGCATTCATCCCGCTGCATTTCTGGGCACTGGGCCAGGCACTGTCGGGCGAGGCTGCGCTCGACGGCTTCATCGACTGGACCGCGAACCCGGCGGTGAAGGTGGCCGAGTTCGGGCTGGTCATCGCGCTTGCAGCGCACCTGGCCGGCGGCCTGCGGCTGCTGATGCTCGAGTTCCTGCCATGGCGCGACTGGCAGAAGTCGCTGTTCGCGGTGTCGGTGGCGGCCAGCATCGGAGCCGGCCTGCTGTTCGCGCTCAACATCGGCTGAGAAAATACGCCCGGGCGGCAGTCGCCCGGGGCTGGCGGATTCCGCAGACAGGCGGCATGATGCAGCCGCGTGTCAGACCCCGAAATGGCAAGTGCCCCAGGAGGACAACATGAAACGGTGGACGATCAAGATCGTCGCGGCTGCGGCCGCGACTGTGGCGCTGGGCAGTGCAACCGCGGCGCAGGCGCAGGCGCCGGCCTTTCCCGTGAAGCCGGTACGCATGATCGTGCCGTTCGTGGCCGGTGGTGCGACCGACGTCGTCGCGCGCCTTCTGGCGCAGGGACTGAACGAGCGCTGGGGCCAGAGCGTGCTGGTCGAGAACCGCGCCGGCGCCGGCGGCACGATCGCCAGCGAGATCGTCGCCCGTTCGAACCCGGATGGCTATACCCAGCTGTTCGCATCGGGCAGCGTGCTGTCGGCCAACCAGCACATGTACCGCAAGATGAGCCATGACCCGGGCCGCGACCTGACCGGCGTGTCGCTGGTGGCGAGCGGTCCGATGGTGATCGCGGTCGGGCCGAACTCGAAGTTCAACACGCTGATGGACCTCGTCACCGCGGTGCGCGCCGCCCCCGGCAAGCTGAGCTACGGGTCGGCCGGCGTCGGCAGCCAGGTGCACCTCGCGGCGGAGAGCTTCGAGTTCTTCGCAAAGATGGATTCCGTCCACGTTCCCTACAAGGGCGAAGTGGTCGCGATCACCGACCTGATGGGCGGCCAGATCGACTGGGCAGCACCGAACCTCGGCGCTGCGATCAACTTCCTGCGCGACCGCAAGCTGCGTGCGCTGGCAGTCACCGGTCCGAAGCGTTCGCCGTCGCTGCCCGACGTGCCGACGGTGTCTGAAGCCGGCATCACCGGCTTCGAGAACCTCGGCTGGTTCGGCGTCGCAGTGGTGACCGGCACGCCCGCGCCGCTGGTCAACCGGGTGGCAGAGGACATCGCGAAGGTCACGGCAGGCGGCACCTTCCGCGATCGTGTCCTGGGCCTGGGGATGGAAGCCGTCGGCAATGGTCCCGATGAATTCAACAAGTACATCCGTTCGGAGATCGCCCGCTGGGGCCGGATCATCCGCGAGCGGAAGATCACCGCGAACTGATTCGCCGGTCACGGACTTACCGCGTACGGACTCACTGCGTACCCACGCGCGCACGGGAACTGCATGCAGATCGACCTCAAGCAGGTGGAAGACGCCGCCAAGGAGCTCTATATCCGGGCGCTCAAGGTGCTCCCGCCGGACATCAAGGAAGGCTTCACCGGCCTGGTGAAGCGCGAGACGAACGCGACCGGGCAGTCGGTGCTGGCGACGATGATCCGCAACATCACCGTTGCGGAGTCCACAGACAACCTGCTCTGCCAGGACACCGGCCTGCCGATCTACAACGTCGAGATCGGGCGTAATGTCCAGCTCGACGGGTTCGCGCTGAAGCAGGCGATCCGCAAGGGTTGCGAGCGGGCGACCACCGAGTACCCGCTGCGTTCCTCGGTCGTGCATCCGCTGACCCGCGTGAACGAGCAGACGTCGTGCGGGCCGCTGGTGCCGGTGATCAACATCGACTTCGTCGATGCGCAGGACCGCCTGTCCATCGAGATGATCCCCAAGGGCAGCGGGTCGGAGAACAACACCTTCCTGCACATGGCGATCCCGGCCGACGGCATCGACGCGATCAAGACCTTCGTCATCGACTGCGTGCTCAATGCCGGCGGCAAGACCTGTCCGCCGACCATCGTTGGCGTCGGCGTGGGCGGCACCGGCGACCTGTGCGTTCACCTGTCCAAGGTGGCGGCCACGCGCGCGCTTGGCACCCGCTGCAGCGATGCCGAGGGCGCGAAGCTGGAGCAGCAGCTCACCGAGGCGGTGAACCGGCTCGGCGTCGGCCCGCAGGGGCTGGGCGGTGATGCGACCTCGTTCGCGGTGCACATCGAACTCGCGGCGACGCACATCACGATGAACCCGGTGGCGGTCAACATGCAGTGCCACTCGGCACGCCGCGCGCGCGCGACCTGGACGCCCGATGGCCTTGCCTGGGGCTTCTGAGGTGTGGCCGCGGCGGCGTGCGGTCTTCGCGCTCGTTGGAGTCGCAGCCCTCGGGGTGCCGGCTGCCGATGGCGTGGCCGCCGTGGCCGAGGTCGCCGGCGTTCGCTTCGACCGGGTGTTGCGCACCCCTGAAATCCCGGCCGAACTGCAGTTGAACGGGTTCGCGCTGCATCGGCTGTTCGGCTTCCAGGTGTACGCGATCGGGCTCTACCTGCCCGAGCCGCGGCGTTCCGCCGAGTCGGCGATCGCCATGCCGGGTGCCAAGCGCATCGAGATGAACGTGCTGCGCGAAATCACTGCCGAGCAACTCTCCTCGGCGCTCGCCGAGGGAATCACCGAGAACCACGCGCCGGCCGAGGTCGAGCGTTTCCGGCCCCGGATGTCGATGCTCGACCGGGTGATGCAGGACATCGGCAAGGTGGGGCGCGGCACCCGCATCGCGATCGACTGGTTGCCCGTCGGCGTCACGCGGGTGGTGGTCGACGGGCGACCGCGTGGCGAGCCGATCGCCGGCGAGGACTTCTACCGCGCGCTGATGCGCATCTGGCTGGGCGAGCGACCGGTCAGCGACAACCTCAAGCGCGGCATGCTGGGTCGCGATTCGTGACCGGGGCTTGACGGCAAGGAGCAGGGACCATGGCGCATTACGATTTCCACATGCCGGTGAGCGAGGCGCAGGTACGCGCGCTGAAGGTGAACGATACGGTCACGCTTCACGACACGCTGTACGGCATCCGCGATGCGACGCAGATCCACATGTTCGACCGGGGCCGCACCACGAAGTTCGACCTGCGCGGGCATGCGGTGGTGCACACCGCGCCCAACGTCCGCTGGGTCGGCGAGACGGCCGCCGCGCCGGTCGGCTACGAGCCGGTATGCGTCGGCACCACCACCTCGGACCGGATGGAGCGCTTCACCCGCCCGCTGATGGAGCAGTACGGCGTGCGCATCGTGATCGGCAAGGGGGGGCTTCGGCAGGGCTCGCTGGATGCGTTCCGCGACCTGGGTGGGGTATACCTTGCAGTGATCGGCGGCGCGGCGGCACTCGAGACCACCTGGATCGAGCAGATCGAGGACGTAGACCTGCACGACCTCAATCCCGAGTCGCTGTGGAAGTTTCGTATCAAGGGCTTCGGGCCGCTGCTGGTCAGCATGGACAGCCATGGCGCCAGCCTCTACACCGAAGTGAACGCGCAGGCGCGCGACCGGCGCGCGGCCGTGCTGGCCTCGCTGGGCGTGAAAAGCTGAACCGACGGGTTGAACCAGACATGCGACGCATCAAGACCGACATCCTGATCCTCGGCTCCGGCGGTGCCGGGCTGTTCGCTGCGCTGCATGCGCACCAGAAGAACCCGAAGGCCGACATCACCGTTGCCGTGAAGGGGCTGCTTGGCAAGAGCGGCTGCACGCGCATGGTGCAGGGCGGCTACAACGTCGCGCTGGCGAAGGAAGACTCGGTCGAGCGCCACTTCATGGATACCATCGAAGGCGGCAAGTGGCTGCCCGACCAGGACCTTGCCTGGCAACTGGTCGAGGTGGCGATCGAGCGCATCCATGAACTCGAGAACGAACTCGGCTGCTTCTTCGACCGCAACCCGGACGGCACGGTGCACCAGAAGGCGTTTGCCGGGCAGACCTTCGACCGCACCGTGCACAAGGGCGACCTGACCGGCATCGAGATCATCAACCGGCTGGCCGAGCAGACCTGGGCGCGCGGCATCAAGCGGCTCGAGGAACACCGTGCGGTCGAGATCATCCGCAACCGGCGGGGCGATGCGATCGCCGGCGTGCTGATGATCGACATCCGCAGCGGCGAGCTGGTGTTCGTGCAGGCGCAGGCGGTGCTGCTCGCCACTGGCGGCGGTCCGACGATGTACAAGTACCACACGCCCTCCGGCGACAAGAGCTGCGACGGCATGGCGATGGCGCTGCGTGCCGGGCTGACCCTGCGCGACATGGAGATGGTGCAGTTCCACCCGACCGGCCTGGTGGCCGGTGCCGGCACGCGCATCACCGGTACCATCATCGAGGAAGGGCTGCGCGGCGTCGGCGGCTACCTGCTGAACGGGCAGGGCGAACGCTTCATGGGCGAGTACGACCCGCGCAACGAACGTGCGACGCGCGACATCGTCAGCCGCGGCATGTACGACCAGATGCTCAGGGGCAATGTCGGACCGAACGGTGGCGTGTACATCACGATGCGCCACCTCGATCCGGCGATGGTGAAGAAGGAATTCCCCGGCATGGTCGAGCGCTGCGCCGACTGCGGCTTCGACCTGGTCTCCGGGCTTGTCGAGGTGGTACCGACCGCGCACTACATGATGGGTGGCGTGGTGTTCCGCACCGACTGCTCGACCGACCTGCCGGGGCTGTTCGCGGCGGGCGAGGACACCGGCGGCGTGCATGGCGCGAACCGGCTGGGCGGCAACGGTGTCGCCAACTCCACCGTGTACGGCGGCATCGCCGGCGACACCATGGGCGCCTGGGTCGCAGCCAACGGCGTGTACCACGAGCCGGACGAGGAGGCGATCGCGCTGGGCGCGGCGCGGGTCATGCGGCCGTTCGATGCCGGCACGAAGGGGCCGGCGACCGGTCTTTCGGACATCCGGACCCGGCTGCACGACCTGATGTGGGACGACGTCGGCATCTTCCGCGATGCGGCCAGCCTGGCGCGCGCGAGCAGCGGCCTGGAGGAACTCGATGCACGCCTGGATGCGACCGGCGTGGCCGATGGCCAGCGCGGCTTCAACCTGACCTGGCACGACTGGCTCAACCTGAAGAACCTGGTTCTGGTCAGCCAGGCGATCCGCGGCGCCGCCGAGCAGCGCGAGGATTCGCGCGGCGCGCACTACCGGAACGATTTCCCGGACGTGCGCGACCTCGAAAACTCGCGCTACACCACGGTGCGCATCGATGGCGGCCGGTTCGATTACGGCACGCGGCCGGTGGTGTTCAGCCGTATCAAGCCGGGGCAGTCGTTGGTTCGCTGAGCGGTACGAACGTCGGGGCCGTCCGCACCCGTTGCAGGCGACAATGGCGGCTCGCCGATGAACGAAAGTCCCGCCATGGTTCCTGCTCCTGCGCCTGCTTCCACCGCGCTCCCGGTCGATTGGAAAGCGCTTCACCGCTTCGCATCCGGGCTTCTGTCGGCCGCTGGCATGTCCGCCGCCGATGCGGCCTGCGTCGCAGACCTGCTTGTCTGGGCAGACCTGCGCGGCGTCCATTCGCACGGTGTGTCGCGCCTGCCGCAATACGCCGGGTGGCTTGCCAGTGGCGAGATGAATCCGGCGCCGTCCATCCGCACGGTCGTCGACCTCCCCGCGCTGCAGGTGATCGAGGGCGACCGCTGTGCTGGCGCGCTGGGCATGCGGCACGCGGTCGATGCGGTGATCGAGCGCGCGCGCAGCGCCGGGTCATCGGTTGCGCTGCTGCGCGCGACCACGCATACCGGTGCGGTAGGCTTCCATACTGAGCGCATCGCGCGTGCAGGCATGCTCGGCGTCGCTGCGGCCGCATCGGTGCCGCTGATGGCCTATCACGGCGCCGGCCGGGCGGCGTTGGGTACCGCGCCACTGTCGATCGCCGCGCCTCGAGGCGATGGCCATCCGCCGATCGTGTTCGACATGGCCTCAGCGGTGGTGGCGATGGGCAAGCTGCGGCAGGCGAAGGCGAAAGGCGAGCCGATCCCGGCCGACTGGGCGCTCGATGCCCATGGCCAGCCTACGACCGATCCCGCGCTGGCGAAGGTGCCGCTACCGGTCGGCGGCGCCAAGGGTTCAGGCCTGGCGCTGATGTTCGAGGTGATCGCCAGCCTGCTCACTGCCAACCCGATCCTCGCGCCCGCGCTGGCCGCTGCGGGCGGATCGAAGCATCCCCATGTGCAGAACGCCTTCGTGATGGCGCTGGACATCGAGCGCATCGTCGATCCGGACGTCTATCGCCGCGACATCGAGGCCCTGGCCGCCACCATCCATGCATTGCCTCCCAACGGCGCGTCACCCGTGCTGTTGCCGGGCGAACGCGGCGAAGCCAAGCGTGCCGCGCAGGCGCCGGCAGGCATCGCGTTACCCGCCGGCGTCCGCCGCGACCTCACCGCCCTCGCAGCCTCCCTCCGAGTCCCGTTACCCTGGGCGTAATCCGGGTCACTAATCCGGGTCAGAGACGATTTATGGAAAATCGTCTCTGACCCGGATTTAGTGGGCGGTTTCCCAGTTGGGGCCGGTGCCGACCTCGACCAGCAGCGGCACCGCGAGCTTCGCTACGCCGTTCATCAGGCGGGGCAGGGCTTCGGCCATCTCGGTGCGCTCGGCGTCGGGGACCTCGAGCACCAGTTCGTCGTGGACCTGCATGATGATGCGGGTAGCCATGTTCGCTTCGCGCAGGTGGCGGTCGACGGCGATCATCGCGAGCTTGATCAGGTCGGCGGCAGTGCCCTGCATCGGCGCGTTGATCGCCGCGCGCTCGGCACCCTGGCGGCGACCCTGGTTCGTGCTGCGTATGTCGGGCAGGTAGAGCCTGCGGCCGAACACGGTCTCGACATAGCCGGCATCGTGCGCGGCGGCGCGGGTGCGCCGCATGTAGTCGGCGACGCCGGGGTAGCGCATGAAGTAGCGGTCGATGTACTGCTGCGCGGCCGAGCGTTCGATGCCCAGCTGCGCCGCCAGCCCGAACGCCGACATGCCATAGATCAGCCCGAAGTTGATCACCTTCGCATAGCGGCGCTGCTCGCTGCTCACGTCCGCCGGCTCGGTCGTGAAGATCTCGCCAGCCGTCGCGCGGTGGATGTCCTCGCCCGCGGCGAATGCCCTGAGCAGTCCGTCGTCGCCGGACAGGTGCGCCATGATGCGCAGTTCGATCTGCGAATAGTCGGCCGACACGATCACGCTGCCCGGCGGTGCGATGAACGCTTCGCGGATGCGCCGCCCCTCTGCCGTGCGCACCGGGATGTTCTGCAGGTTGGGATCGTTCGACGACAGGCGCCCTGTCACCGCCACCGCCTGCGCATAGTTGGTGTGCACGCGCCCGGTGCGCGGGTTCACCATCTTCGGCAGCTTGTCGGTGTAGGTCGACTTGAGCTTGGACAGCGAACGATGCTCGAGCAGCAGCTTGGGCAGGGGATAGTCGAGCGCCAGTTCGGTCAGCACGTCCTCGTCGGTCGACGGCGTGCCGCTCGGTGTCTTGCGGATCACTGGCATGGCCAGCTTGCCGAACAGGATCTCCTGGATCTGCTTCGGCGAGTTGAGGTTGAACGGCTGACCTGCTGCCTCGTGCGCGCGCCGCTCGATCTCGATCAGCTTGCTGCCGAGTTCGTTGCTCTGTCGGTTGAGCAGTTGCGCATCGACCAGCACGCCGTTGCGCTCCATGCCCTGCAGCACGCGCGCGACCGGGATCTCGATCTCGCGGTACAGCCGGTCCATCGGTTCGATCGCTGCGACCTGTGGATAGAGCACATGGTGCAGCCGCAGCGTGATGTCGGCGTCCTCGGCTGCGTACTCGGTGGCGCGTTCGATCGACACCTCGGCGAAGCCGATCTGCTTCGCGCCCTTGCCGGCGACCTGCTCGTAGGTGATCGTCGTCTCGCCAAGGTGGCGCAGCGCCAGGTCGTCCATGTCGTGCCGGCGGTGGCTCTCGAGCACGTAGGATTGCAGCAGCGTGTCGTGCACGATGCCCGCGATGCGCACGCCATGGTTCTCGAAGATGTGTGCGTCGTACTTCAGGTTCTGCCCGACCTTCGGGAAGGACTCGCCTTCCAGCCAGTGGCGCAGCCGTGACAGGACATGGTCCCTGCCGAGCTGGTCGGGGGCGCCCGGGTAGCGGTGGCCCACCGGGATGTAGCAGGCGACCCCCGGTGCCGTCGACAGCGAGATGCCGACCAGTTCGGCGTTCATCGGCTCGAGGCTGGTGGTCTCGGTGTCCACCGCTGTCAGCGCTGCGGCCTCGATGCGCGCGATCCACGCGTCGAGCGCGGCGTCGGTGGTCACGCATTCGTAGTGCCGCTCGATCGCGGCCGGTGCCGGCGGCGGCGCGTCGGAGGCATCCGTCGTCCATTGCCGTGCTGGCGACGCGTGCGTGCCCGCCGCGATGTCCGATCCCTTGAGGTTGCCGCCGTTGGCCTCTGGATGCCGGGTGGCCTTCACCTCGGCCAGCCAGCTCTTGAACTCGAAGCGCTCGAACAGTTCGGCCAGCTTCGCATCGTCCGGCTCCGCTGGTACGAGCCCTTCCGGCCCGACCGGCAGCTCGACATCGCACTTGACCGTCACCAGCCGGCGTCCCATCGGCAGCCAGTCGAGCGCCTTGCGCAGGTTCTCGCCAACCACGCCGCCGATGCTGGCGGCATTGGCGACCACGCCATCGAGCGAGCCGTACTGGCCCAGCCATTTCACTGCGGTCTTCGGTCCCACCTTGGCCACGCCCGGCACGTTGTCGACCGTATCGCCGACCAGCGAGAGGTAGTCGACGATCCGGTCCGGCGGCACGCCGAACTTTGCCTGCACCGCCGCCGGGTCGAGTGTCTCGTTGCTCATCGTGTTGACCAGCGTGGTCGAATCGTCGACCAGCTGCGCGAGGTCCTTGTCGCCGGTGGACACCACGGTGCGCATTGCATGCGTGCGCGCACGCGCGGCCAGCGTGCCGATCACGTCGTCTGCCTCGACGCCGTCGACCATCACGATCGGCCAGCCCAGTGCCCGGATCGCCTCGTGGATCGGCTCGATCTGCAGCGCGAGGTCGTCGGGCATCGCCGAACGCGTCGCCTTGTACTCGGGGTACCAGTCGTCGCGGAAGGTCTTTCCCTTGGCGTCGAAGACGCACGCCCTATAATCCGCCGGCACTTCGCGCTGCAATCGGCGCAGCATGTTGATCACGCCGTAGATGGCGCCGGTGGGCTCGCCCGACTTGTTGCGCAGGTCGGGAAGGGCATGGAATGCGCGATAGAGGTACGACGAGGCGTCGACCAGCAGCAGAGTCTTCAAGGAGCGACCAATGCGGGAAAAGATGCCGGTCCAGCTCACACCCTCGGTGGAGCCGGAACTCGCCCGGCGGGTGGAGTCCTCGCGCGAGGCCTGGCGGGTGCTCGAGATTATGTCAGAGTTCATCGAGTCGACCGAACGCCTGACCAACATCGCGCCCGCCGTCAGCCTGTTCGGCAGTGCCCGCACGCCGCCCGACAGCGCGTACTACCTGCTTGCCGAGACCATCGCACGCAACCTGTCCGATGCCGGCTTCGCGGTGATCTCCGGCGGCGGTCCGGGCATCATGGAGGCGGCCAACAAGGGCGCCTACTTCGGGCGCAGCCCCAGCGTCGGCCTGAACATCCTGCTGCCGCACGAGCAGGGCGCCAATCCGTACCAGGACGTGAGCCAGACATTCCGGCACTTCTTCGCGCGCAAGGTCGCGTTCGTGAAGTTCGCCGTCGCCTACGTCGTGTTGCCTGGCGGCTTCGGTACCCTGGACGAACTGTTCGAGGCGCTGACACTGGTGCAGACCGGCAAGACGCGCCGCATGCCGATCATCCTGGTGCACACGCCGTTCTGGAGCGGGCTGATCGACTGGTTCCGCGACCGGCTGGTGGCCGAAGGCATGATCAGCCCTGACGACATGAACCTGGTGCAGGTGATCGACGATCCCACGAAGATCACCACGGCCATCTTCGACCATTACGAAGCGCGCGGGTTTGCGCCATCAGCCGAAGAGCGCGAGATACAGCTGAATCTGTAGGGGGAAAAGAAACGGGGGTCAGGCATGACCCCCGTTCGACCCCCGTTCACGTCTGCGGCGTCCGCAACGGACGCCGCAGCATGCGCAGTGAATCTCAGGCAGAAAGCTGCTGCGAGACCAGCTTGGTCAGGTCGAACATCGAGACCTGCTTCTTGCCACCGAAGATCGGACCGAGCTTGGCGTCGGCGTTGATGTTGCGGCGGTTGACGCTGTCCTGCAGGCCATTCTTCTTGATGTAGGCCCAGACCTTCTTGGTCACTTCCGGGCGCGACAGCGGCTTGTCGCCGACGATCGCTGCGAGCAATGCGCTCGGCTTCAGTGCGGCCATGAACGCAGCGTTGGGCTTGCGCGCAACCTTCTTCGCGACTTTCTTCGCGGCCTTCTTCGCAGCCTTCTTCGCGACCTTCTTCGGCGCGACTTTCTTGGCCGCCTTCGTCGGCGCGGCCTTCTTGGCGGCGACTTTCTTGACGGCCTTCTTTGCAACCTTCTTAGCGGCTTTCTTGGCGGGCTTCTTGGCAGCCATTCAGGGTATCTCCATGGAGTTGGTGTGAGCCTTCCGGAGGGCGACCGGTACCGTCGCTACGGAGGACTGTGCTCAAGTGTAACCATGCTACAAGGGAAGAATAGGGCTTTTCGGAGCTTTTTGCCTAGGAGAACGCGGTGCGGTGCGGCAAGCGCGCAACGCGTTCCGATGGCGGCGCGGCCCGAGGTTCCCTAGAATGACGGTTTGCAGAACCCTGAGCCTGCCATGCGAAGCCTTCCGAACGCCTCGACCCCCTGCACTTCGCCGGCACCGGCGCGGCCGCGTCCGACGGTGCGCGCCGCCCTGGCAGCCCTGCTGCTGGCGACTGGCAGCGCTGTCCTGACGACCTTCCCGGCCGCCGCCCAGCAGCGTCCGCCGAACCTCGAGCCATTGCCGGACATCCCGCCGCCGCCACCGGCCACGCTGCAGTTGGCGCCTGGCGTCGAGCCCGAAGTGCGCATCATCCGCCGCGAGAAGGAGACAGTCGAAGAGTTCCGGATCGCCGGCCAGCTCTACATGATGCGGATCACGCCCGTGGGTGGCAGCACGCCGTACTACCTCGTCGACTACTTCGGCGACGGCAACTTCGCGCGTACCGCCAGCTTCGACAGCGGCGTGCGGGTACCGATGTGGGTCATCCGCAGCTGGTAGCCCCGGACGAATGAGGGACCACCCGGGACCATGGCCGTATTCACCACCGTCACGCCCGACCAGGCATCTGCCTGGCTGGGGCGCTATGCGCTCGGCGCCCTGGCCGACCTGGAAGGCATCCAGAGCGGCATCGAGAACACGAACTACTTCCTGACCACCGACGGTTCCGGCCGCGACGTCGGCGCCACCGGTGGCCGATACGTGCTGACACTGTTCGAGAAGCTCACCGCTGCCGAACTGCCGTTCTACCTCGGCCTGATGGCTCATCTGGCCGACCGAGGCGTGCCGACGCCCAGGCCCATGCCCGACACGGATGGGCGCTGGCTCGGCGAACTGAACGGCAAGCCCGCAGCCGTCGTGGCACGTCTGTCGGGACGCTCGGTCAGCACGCCCTCGGTGCGCCAGTGCCATGCGCTCGGGCGCATGCTCGGCGCGATGCATGTGGCCGGCGCCGACTATCCGGCGACGATGGCCAATCCACGCGGTCCACGCTGGTGGACCGCGACCGCGCCGAGGCTGGAAGGTTTCCTGCCCGCGGCAGAGCGGCGCATGCTCGAGGACGAGATCGCCTTCCAGGCCAGCCATCGCTTCGACCGACTGCCGCGCGGGCCGATCCATGCCGACCTGTTCCGGGACAACGTGCTGTTCGACGTCGATAGCGGCGAGGTCGGCGGCGTCATCGACTTCTACTTCGCCTGCACCGATGTCCTGCTGTTCGATGTCGCGGTCGCGGTGAATGACTGGTGCCGGGCCGACCTCGCCGATCCCTCGGCCGGCCTCGATGCGCATGCCGCCGCCGCCCTTCTCGACGGCTATTCGCTGGTGCGTGCGTTCGGCGACTCCGAGAAGCTGGCCTGGCCGGCCGTGCTGCGCGCGGGCGCGCTGCGCTTCTGGGTGTCCCGCCTGTTCGACTTCCACCTGCCGCGGCCCGGCGAGATCGTGCATGCCCACGATCCCGCGCATTTCCGCGACCTGCTGGCCTGGCATGTCGCATCCCCTGGGCGCATCGCGCTCCCGGGCGCCTGAGCGATCCATGGCTGCCGACGAGACTCGTACGATCCCACCGATGCCCGAGCCGCGCGTGCTGCGCGCGCTGAGGGGCGCCCAGTGGCTGGTGAACGCCCATGCCCTGTTCCGTCGCAACCCGGGCGCGTGGGTGCTGTTCCTGCTCGCGCTGCTGTCCGCGATGGTGATGAGCAGCCTGCTCAAGGTCGTCGGCCCGCTGGTGTTCGGACTGGTGTTCCCGGTGTTCAGCGTCGGCATCGCACTCGCGGCGCAGGCAGCCGACCGCGGCGAGCCGATCGTGCCTGCACAGTTCTTCGGCGGCTTCCGATCCTCCACCGGCGACCTGGTTGCGATCGGCGGCATGTACCTCGTCGGCCAGTTGATGATCGTCGGCGTGATGATGGCGATCGGTGGCGCCGGCATCGCCCAGGGCATGTCGGCCGGTGGCGTGGCCGGTGCCGACCCGGGCGCTGCACCGGGCGGACCGGTAGCGGTGACCGGGGCGATGGCATTCGCAGGCCTCGTCGGCCTGGCGCTGCTGGTGCCGCTGCTGCTCGCTACCTGGTTCGCGCCGCTGCTGGTCTACTTCCACGGCCAGAAGGCCTTTCCCGCGCTGCTGGCGAGCCTGGGCGCCGCGCTGCGCAACTGGCGCGCCTTCCTCGTGTGTTTCGCCGCCCTGATCCTGTTGATGGCGCTGGTGCGGATGGCCGTCAGCCTGCTGGCGATGGTGCCGGCCATCGGCCCGATCCTGGCGATGGCCCTCCTCGGGGCAGTGGTGGCGGTGATCGCGCCGGTCGGATTCATCACGTTCTACACGTCGTACGTGGATGTCTTCGAGCCGGTGGAGGAGGCAGTGGTGGATACGGTGGAGACGGTGGAGTAGGGGGGGCGATTCGGTGCCTTGACGCGCGGATGGGGCTGCCGGCTCCGTTCGTGTCCCCCGCCCCCGGGCGCGGGCGCGCCCGGGGGCTCCTCCTTTACCTCACTCCGCCGGCAGCCCCATCCGCGCGTCTGCTCCACCAGCGTGCCTTGTTGAGAGGAGAGGATGGGCTGGTGCGAAGGCACCGCGTTTTCTTGTCGCCGGACCGTCGCACGGTTCCTCCCTCTACACAGCGCCTGCGCTGATCGAGGTGAGGGGGCACCTGGCGGAGCGAAGTAAAGGAGGAGCCGCCGGGCGCAGCCGCGCCCGGCGGCGGGGGACATGAGCGGAGCCAGGTGCCCCCTCGCCTCGATCCTGCACAGCGCGCCCTACCTACCCCCTACGCAGCGTCCAGCTTCGCGTAAGCCAGCGCCAGCCACTTCACGCCCTCGCGGCCGAAGTTGACCTGTACCCGCGCATCCGTGCCGCGACCCTCGGCATCGATGATCACGCCATTGCCGAACTTCGCGTGGCGCACGTTCTGGCCGATGCGGAACGGCATGCCCGCGGCCTCGACCTTGGGCGCGGCCTGCACCTGCACGGGGGCGTAGCTCGACGGCGTACGTGGCCGGTCGAAGCTGGTCGAGCCGCCGCCCCGTTCGTAGGTCGGCGACAGCCGCTTGAGCAGCTTGACCGGGATCTCGCGCAGGAAGCGCGAGGCGACGTTGTAGCGCGTCTGGCCGTGCAGCATCCGGCTCTGGGCAAAGGTGAGGTACAGCCGGCGACGGGCGCGCGTGACTGCCACGTACATCAGCCGCCGTTCCTCCTCGACGCCGCCGGCATCATCCAGGCTGTTCTCGTGCGGAAACAGGCCTTCCTCGAGGCCGCTGGCGAACACGGCGTGGAACTCGAGGCCCTTGGCCGCATGCACCGTCATCAGCTGCAGTGCGTCGTCGCCGGCGTTGGCCTGGTTATCCCCGGCTTCCAGCGAGGCGTGGGACAGGAACTGGATGAGCAACTGGTCGGCTGGCTCGACTGACTCCACACCACCGCCGGCATTCGCAGGCGTCCCGCCGTCGCCGGCGCCGTCACCTTCACCGTCACCGTCGAAGCCGCCCGGCCCCATGCCGGCCATGTCCTCGAAGCCCGCAGCCATCATCGCGGCATCGGCTTCCGCCTCGACGGCGTCCGCGTCCAGCGTGCCCGCTGCCTGCCTCGCGGCGGCCAGCGCGGTCGGGCCCTGCGAGGCGAAGGACTCGGCATCGGCCTCCATCTCGAGCATGCGCATCGGGTCGTCCGAGAACTGCGCGGCTGCGTTGACCAGTTCGTCGAGGTTGGCGATGCGGTCGGCGCCTTCGCGCTCGGCCTCGTAGTGCGTGCGCAGCCCGGAGCGTTCGATCACCGCCTCGATCATCTCGGGCAGGGTGATGCCGCTGCACTCGTTGCGCAGCCGGTCGACCAGCAGCACGAAGCCTTCTATGCCCTTCTTCGGGGCATCCGAGGCGCCGCCTTTCGAACCGCCGCGTGAGCAGGCGGCCTGCCACAGGCTGGTGCCGCCGGCACGCGCGGCGTCCTGCAATTGCTCGATCGAACGCGCACCGATGCCGCGCGTCGGAAAGTTGATCACCCGCAGCAGCGCGGCATCGTCGTCCGGGTTGGCGACCAGCCGCAGGTAGGCCAGTGCATGCTTGATCTCCTGGCGCTCGAAGAAGCGCAGGCCGCCGTACACGCGGTAGGGCAGGCCGGCCGAGAACAGCGCATGTTCGAGCACCCGCGACTGTGCGTTCGAACGGTAGAGCAGCGCGACCTCGACCAGCGGCACGCCGGTCGCCTTGAGGTCGCGCACCTGCTCGACGATGAACTGCGCCTCCTCGAAGTCGGTCTGTGCCTCGAACAGGCGGATCGGCTCGCCCTGCGACTCTGAAGTCCACAGGTTCTTGCCCAGCCGCTGCTGGTTGTGCCCGATGAGCACATTGGCGGCTTCGAGGATGTTGCCGTGCGAGCGGTAGTTCTGTTCGAGCTTGATGATCGTGCCGGCGTTGAACTCGCGCTCGAAGTCGCGCATGTTCGCGACCTTCGCGCCGCGGAAGCTGTACACCGACTGGTCGTCGTCGCCCACCGCGAACACCGCGTTCTGGCTGCCTGCGATCAGCTTCAGCCAGTCGAACTGCAGCCGGTTGGTGTCCTGG
This sequence comes from Betaproteobacteria bacterium, assembly GCA_947458265.1. Taxonomy (GTDB): domain Bacteria; phylum Pseudomonadota; class Gammaproteobacteria; order Burkholderiales; family CAIKXV01; genus CAIKXV01. The sequence goes on along the minus strand of CANGYF010000020.1, from coordinate 42,721 downwards.
AACTCGTCGACCAGGATGTGCGCGAAGCGCGCCCGGTAGTGTTCGCGGATCGCCTCGTTCTTCGCCAGCAGTTCATAGCTGCGCAGGATCAGTTCGGCGAAGTCGGTGACGCCCTCGCGCTGGCACTGCGCCTCGTACATCCGGTAGATCTCGACCAGTTGCCGGGTGTGGTCGTCGAACGCCTCGACCGAGCCGGGCCGCAACCCGGCGTCCTTCTGGGCGCTGATGAACCAGGCGGTGTCGCGCGGCTTGAAGCGTTCTTCGTCGACGCCGTTGGCCTTCATCATCCGCTTGACCATCGCCACCTGGTCGGCGGTGTCCATGATCTGGAAGGTCTGCGGCAGGCCGGCGTCCCGGTGGTGGGCGCGCAGCATGCGGTTGGCAAGGCCGTGGAAGGTGCCTACCCACATGCCGCGGGTGTTGATCGGCAGCATGCCCGAGATGCGGGTCAGCATCTCGCGCGCGGCCTTGTTGGTGAAGGTGACCGCGAGCAGCCCGAGCGGATTGACCTGCCGCGTCTCGATCAGCCAGGCAATGCGCGTCGTGAGCACGCGCGTCTTGCCGCTGCCTGCACCGGCCAGGATCATCGCGGACTCGCGCGGCAGCGTGACTGCGGCGAGTTGTTCCGGGTTCAGGTTTTCGAGCAGTCTGCTTTGCATGGCGCCGCGGATTATACGGGTCGGCATGCCGGGCCGGCGTCAATCCGGTGTCCAACGCGGGCAGGTGATAATGAACCTCGTACCGCCATCGACGTCGTGCGTCAGACGGCCGCGCAACTGGCGCGCCAGCGCGCGGATCAGGGTCAGTCCGAGCGAGGATGCTTTCGCTGTATCGACGCTGGCGGGCAGTCCGTCCCCGGAGTCGGTCACCGCCATCCTTACCTCGGAATCATCGGCGAAGACCTCCACCTGGACGTCGCAATCGTCGCCGGTGCGCCGGACCCGGTCAGGCCTCCCCGGTCCCGCAATGCCGTACTTGAAGGCGTTGGTGAGCAGTTCGTTCAGAATCAGCCCGAGGGGAATGGCTTCGTTGATCGTGATGTCGGTCACGCCCGCATCGACGCGTACCCGGACCGTCGGGGCCAGGGTCGCGCAGAGGCCCTGGGCGAGGGTACGCGCGTACTCTCCCAGGTCGATGCGGTCCAGCGACTCGACGCCGTACAGTTGTTCGTGGATCAGCGCCATCGAGCGTACCCGGAGCACGCTCTCCGCGAGAAGTTCCCGTCCGGCGTCGGAGGGCATGCGATCGCTCTGCAGCATCAGCAGGCTGGAGATGATCTGGAGGTTGTTCTTGACCCGGTGGTGAATCTCCTTGATCAGCGTCTCCTTCTCCTGCAGCGAACGCACGATGGCATCCTGTGCCTCGATGCGCTCGGTCACGTCGGCCACGCCGACGATGTCGACGGGACGCCCGTCCTGGTAGACGGTGACGAGGCTGGTCTCTGCCTGGAAGGACGTGCCATCGAGCCGCTGTGCGGCCACCAGCGTGGGCGTGCCGGCGTCGGCGCCATGCGCGGGCAGCAGCGCATGGAACGACAGGTCGGCCGGTGCGTCTTCCCCGATCCTGAACAGCGCACGGGCCCGTGCATTGGACCGGGTGACGACTCCCGCGTGGTCGAGCAGCAGCATGGCCTGCGGCGCGCGGTCGAACAGGGTGGTGAATCGCTCCTCGCTGGCCTGGAATGCTGCCGAACGCGACGCCACCCGGGCCTCGAGGTTCGCGTTGAGGTCCTGCAGCGCCTCGCGCGCTTCGTGCGCTGCTATGTGTGCGCCGAGCAGTGCGCCGACCTGCTCGACCCAGTCGGTGGTCTGCGGCAGCAGCGGCTGTTCGCCGGAAAAACGTGCCTTGAAGCAGCCCAGCACGCCATCGGGGCCGATCAACGGCACGACCACGAAGTGGCTGGATTCCTGGCGCGCGTCCTGATCAATCAGGTCAGGGAACGGTACCGCCGTGCCGCCTTCCGTGGAAACCGTCTCGCCTCGCACGAGTGCCTGCCATTCGGACCGGCCGGCCAGGGATTCGGTGTCGACCTCGAGTGCCGAACTACTGGCTTCGAGCGATGCGCGGTACGGCCTTGTCTGGAAATTTGCCAAGGTGACCAGCGGCCGGATACGGACCGTCCTGCCGCCTTGCGACAGGGTCATGAGCGTGAGGTTCGCGGCAGGGAGTGCATCGCCCAGGTGCTGGTTCAGGATGCCGTAGAAGCCGTCGCGCGATCGGGTGGCAGCAAGGTCTGCGGACATCCGGAGCATCGCCCGCTGTTCGGCCACGCGCCCGGATATCCGAAGGTGCAGCGCGCGCAGTTCGCGCTCCCCGGCGGCGCGTTGCAGGACGCCAGCGATCACTTCGGAGAACACGCGCAGCGGGGTCGCCAGGTCTTCGAGCGTCGCGACGCTCGAAGTGGTCGGGTTGTCCAGGCCGAGCAAGCCCCGGAACGCCCCCTCGAAGATGACCGGGACCGCGATCAGACTCTCGACGTCCTGCGCCTCCAGTGTCGCGCGCTCCGCGGCGGCCTCCGCCGATAGCGCCTGCACCGACGGGATCACGAGGGTCCGCCCGGCCCGCAGCGGCGCCATGAAAAACGGGAAGTCTCCGGGGGCGAGTGCCTGGAGCGATTCCTTGTGCGGCTGCACGCCTTGCCTGCACCACTCGTGCGTGTTGTAGAGGAGGCCGTCGACGAAGCGGAAGATGTAGACCCGGTCGGAACGTGTCAACTGCCCCAGGCGTCCGAGGGTGGACTCGAGCAGCGCATCAATACCGGCCAGTTCCGCGCTCAGCAGCAGCGTCGAGCTTTCGGCTATCGCCTGCTGCACTTCCAGCGCGAAGGCGAGGCGCTGCTCGGCTTCCTTGCGGGCCGTGAGGTCGCGCAGCACCGCGAAGAAGCGCACGTGGCCGGCATCCCCAGACCTGCTCAGGATGAATTCCACCGGGACCTCGTGGCCCTCGGCATGCAGCATATGCATCTCGGTCGGACGCCCGAACGCGCGTCGCTCGTCGGTGGCAACGTTCGGGGCGAAGCCACTCGACTGCGCGCCGCGCAGGCGCTCGGGCACGATCACCGAAAGCGGCTGGCCGATCACCGCGGCCGCCGGATGGCCCAGCATCCGTTCCGCGCCCTTGTTCCAGTACGTGATGCAGCCGGAGAGGTCCGAACCGACGACTGCATCGTCGATCGCCGACAGCACCGAGTCGAACTGGTCGCGCGCCTGCTGGCGTCGCGATTCAGAGTAGAGTTCACGCGCCGTGACATCCTGGATGATGCCGCTCCAGCGCACGCTGCCGGATGCATCGCTGTGCCGTGGCCTGCCGGCGATCAGGAGCCAGCGCGGCTCGAGGCCCTGCGCATCCAGCCTCACGCGCCGATCGAACGCTTCGCCGGTCGCCGCTGCGCGCGCGAGCACGCCGACGAGCGCCGTCCGGTCCTTTTCCTCGATCCGATGCAGCAGCGTTTCCGGGAGCGCGAGCAGCGTCCGCGGCTCGATGCCAAGCAGGTCTTGCGCCCGGGGGCTCACGTAATCGAACGCGATGCCACCTTCGGTGTCGATGCGTGCCTCGAAGATCGCCTCGGGCACGGTCGCGACGAGGGCGCTGAAGCGTCGCTGCATCGTCTCCACCTCGGCGTGGTCGGTGCAGGCGCGCGCCGAGCGTCCCAGCTGGGCCATCAAAGGCTCGAGTGCACGCAGCGCGCTGGGTTCCAGCGGGCCCGCGTCCCGTTCCAGTTCAAGCTGCCCGAAGTCGGGCAGCTTGAACACGTACCGGAAGGCACCGTCGCCGAGGCGTTCGGCGCACACCGCCGGCGCGGCCCCGGTACTACCCGGCGTGGTCAACCTATCCCCGTGCATCGCGCCGTTTTTCCAGCCGCTGGGCAAGGCGGCTATCAGCCTCGGCTGTGCGTCGGCGCCCTCGAAGTCGAAGACGGCCGCTGCTCGGGCGTCCAGACGCCTGATCAGGGTCTCCAGCACCGACTGCAACATGTCGCCACGGTCGAGCGTACCGCCGATCTTCATCGCCAGCTCGTACTGCAGACTCATGAGCTGGAATGCCAGCTCGTTCATGAGGCGCCGCTGCCGGGGGCGATCATCGCCAGTACGGTGGTCTTGTTGTGCACCTGGAGGAAGTGGTTCGAACTGCTCGCGATTTCCCCGATCGTCAGGGCCCCTGCCTGGGGTACTCCGGGGACGCGCATTACGTCCAGCTCGTCCGAAAGACGGTCGCCGAGCAGCAACGCGCGCGAGATGCAGTCGATGGTGAGGGCGACGGTGCCGGCGGCTGGCGCGACGGATGCGGTAGCCTGCTCCTTGGCACGCGCGGCGGCTTCGATCATGTCCTCGAAGCCGCCGGTGGCTACCCGCACGGTCGAATGCTCGGGAATGTCGCCAGCGCACCGTATTGCGCCGTCGTCGAGCTTCGACAGCGGATCGCGCACGACGCCTTCAGCGCCGAAGCGCTCGATCATCAGCGGGAAGCGGCTTGCAAGCTCGAAGAAGTCCCGCTGCTCGAAGCGCGTCCCGGAGTGGTGTTCCACCGCTTCACGATAGACCTCGAGCGCCGGGCGCCAGTCGAGCGTGACGATGTCGTTACCCCGCGACTCCGTGACCAGCAGGGGATCGCCGAACGGCTTCCATCCATGAGTCACGCCCAGCTGCGTGGTCGTGTCGAGGCCGGCGAGCACGGCTACGCCGGCGCGCAGGCCCTCCGGCGTGATCAACGCCGGGCGGCGGACGAAGTCGAGTCCGCCAGCACCGCCACCGCACCAGGTCGCATTCGTGCCCCTGGCATCGAACAACGCACGCATCAGGTGTCCGCTGGAGCAGGTGGCGTCAAGGTACGCGATGATGGTGTGCAGGCCGTCGAGGTGCTGCGTCCAGTCCTGCGGGGGCGCGTCAGTCCCGGAGATGTCGATCGCCACGACGCGCGTGCGGACCGGGTGTCCGATCAGCACCGCGCCGCGCTTGCAGGCCTTGCCTTCGAAGAGCACGCCGGGGAACAGTCCTCCGAACATCGGTATTCCAAGCCCGGCGATGATCGGGTCGAGTCCCTCCGGTGTCCATTGGTCGTCTATCGCGCCGAGGAACTGCACGGACTGCGCGCCGGCTTCCACCAGGGAGGCGAGACCGCGCCGCAATGCCGGCAGGTCGCTGTCCGGGAGGTGGACAACATGCATTCCGTGGTTCCCGTCGCCTGGCTGGTCGTGCAAGTTCACTCTCCTGATTGGTTATCCAAAGTCGGCGAACGGCGGCGCCGGCCGCGCAAAGAGATGGCTCTGCAGCAGGTCGCAGTTGAGGTCGCGCAGCACCGCCGCCTCCTCGAGCGTCTCGACTCCTTCGGCCACCACGAGCGTGCCGCTTCTGTGGCATGCGTCCACGATCGCGCGCACGAGGTCGCGCTTGATCTGCGACTGGTCGATGCCGCGCACGAGGGACAGGTCGAGCTTCGCGATGTCGGGTACGAACCTGACCAGCCAGGAGAGGCTTGCGTAACCTTCGCCCAGGTCGTCGATAGCCACCCGATAGCCGGCCGCTTTCAGCGCCTGCTGGGTGTTCGCGATTTCGTTCGAATAGGACAGCTGGTCGCGCTCCGTCACTTCCCATACGATCCGCGACGCGAAGGGCAGCAGCGGCTCATCGAGTCCCGTGAGGAGGCCCGACCTGAACTCCTTCGGATGAAGGTTCACGAAGATCCAGTGGTTCAGGCCAGGGTCATTCGAAATGGCCTCGGCGATGCATCGCCGGACGGTACGGCCGAGATCCTCGACCCGGTCCAGGCGCTCGCTCGCGGCGAGCAGTTCGGAGGGCCGCTTGAGCGGCCCGAGGCTGCGCATCAGCGCCTCGTGGCCGTAAGGCGAGCCGTCGTTGGCGTGCACGATGGGCTGGAACAGTACGTGCAGGCAAGCGAGGCTTTCCTCGAAGGCCCGGCCGACGGCTTCGATTTCGGCGGTCGCGACGGCGAGCGCCTCCGACGGCACGCCTGTGCGGCTCTCGCCCGGCAAGGCCAGCGCAGCAGCGGCCTCTGCCTCGGACGCGCCACCTGGTTCAGCCATCCTGGCTGCACCGTAGCCAGGCTTCGGACCGTTCGAGCTGGCGCCCAGCAACTCCAGCGCGTGGCGGGCAAGCGTCCAGCCGCTCAGCGGCATGTCCACGAGGCGGACATGGTCCCCGGGCGGGGCATCAAACCGATCCGTGACCCCGGTGGCGACGATCGCACGGCATGCCGGCGAGGCGATGCGTGCTCGCGCAGCAACCTCGAGCCCCTTCTCGACCGGTCCCGGTGGCAGGAACGCGGTGCAGACCAGCAGGTCGAGCGTGTTGCCGAGCACGTCGATCATCTCGATCGCAGCCTGTCCAGACGACGCTTCGGTCACCGCGAATCCCACCATCGAAAGCGCACGCGCATAGGCCGCGCGGAGGGATTCGTCTGGCACGATCAGCAGGCATGAAGCCCCGTGCGCGTTCACGGCCGCCAGCTGCAGCGACGAGCCTGCCGTGTCCGTTGCCGGCTCCTCGACGGTCGGCAGTTCGATCACGGCTTTCGTTCCGCCGCCCTCGGCGCCGAGCAGGCGGATGCTGCCGCCCGCGCGTTCGACCAGCATGCGGCAGCGTGCCAGCCCCAGGCCGCTGCCGAGATCGCGGGGCTTGGTGGTGAAGAAGGGTTCGAATACACGATCCAGGATGGCTGGATCGATGCCGGAGCCGGTGTCGCTGACCTCGATCCGGATGTTTGCACCAGCCCCCGGCCTCTTGGACGGCTCGCCTGGCCAGAAGGCGGTGATGAAGATCGCTCCGCCATCGGGCATCGAATCCCGTGCGTTGGCGACAAGGTTCAGGAGGATCTGTTCGATCGATTCGGTGGACAGCCGGATCCAGATCGGATCTTCGGGCAGTTCGAACCGTACCCGGCATGCAGGTCCGGCAATCACCTTCAGCCTCGTGCGCGCATCCCGGATCGCGATCGACAGGTCGGTATGCGCAGCCACCGGCTTTTCGTCGAAGCGCGCGAAGTCGAGCAGTTGCCGTGTCAGCGACATGCCCTTGCCGGCTGCCATCACGATCTGCCCGACATCGTGCTGGACGTCGGGATCGTTCACCGCATGCAAAACGAGGTTTGCGTACGACAGCACGACCGAGAGGAAGTTGTTGAAGTCGTTGCAGATGGCGGCCGAGAAGCGGCCGACCAGTTCGGTGTGCTGGAGCTCGGCAACCGCGTCCATGGCCTGCCGCTCGCCGGTGACGTCGGCGTACAGGATGACCAGGTGGCTGGCTCGTACGGTCGGACCGACGACCGGAGACACGCTGATGAGGCTCCACATCGGTTGCCCGTCCGGACGCCAGCCCTGAATCGTCTCCCGCGCTTCGGTGAGGTTGTCGACGGCCGCAGCGAGGCGTGCAACGCACGCTGCGCTCGACTCTTCGGCGAGGAAGCCGGGCCTGTGGCCCAGGACGCTGTCGACCGTCACGCCGGTGATACGCTCGAACGCATCATTGGCGAAGACGATCTGCCGCTCGTCGCCGACCACTTTGGCCACGATCAGCCCGATCGGCGCGCGCGAGGCGACGTGTGCCAGCACGCGCAGGTCACGGTCTGTCGCATGCCTGGCGACAGCCACCTTGCAAGTGGCACCCAGCGTACGTTCGTCGAACGGCTTGGCGATATAGCCGTACGGGGACAGTTCGGACGCGCGGGCTACGGTTGCATTGTCTGCATAGGCTGTCAGGAAGACAACTGCGGTATCCGCGAACTCGAGCATCGCGCGCGCGGTGTCGATGCCATCGACAGGGCCCCTGATGGAGATGTCCATCAGCACGAGGTCCGGGTACGTCGTGCGGAAGAGCTCCAGCGCGTCGTCCCGGTTGTCGGCGATCCCGACGGATTCGAATCCCAGGCGATCGAGCCTCCGCTCGAGGTCGCATGCGATCAGCGCTTCGTCTTCGACTATCAGGACCCGGGGCCGGGTCTGCTCAGACCTGCCTTGCCGTTGTACGTCATCGCCGCGCAGGAAATTCGAACTCGTGAGCATCTATGCGCCAGTTTCTTCCAGGGTGTAGCGGGGGCCGGAACCTGCGCGCCGCGCATGGCGGCATGCTGCCAGTCCATGGTGCCCGAGTGCACTCGGGCAGCAGCCGGCACCGATTCTACGCACCTCGCGGCTGTGGCATGAGGCAATTGTTGACAGACGCATGGTGCGCTGCACGCATGCGGGGTGTCGTTGCCTCAGCGCCCGACCTGCGGTTCGCCGCTCACGCCGGGTTGCCCGGCCAGGCGTCTGGCCAGCCCGCGGGCCTCGGCCTGCGTCGACAGGTTGCCGATGCGGACCTCGTAGGTCGCGCCGGCGTCGCTGCGCGTGCTTCGGATGCGGGCATCGAACCCGGCCTCGCGCAGCGCATCGAATGACTTCAGGGCTTCCTCCTGGTCGTCGCTGCGCAGAACGCTGACCCGCCAGCGACCGCCCGGCACTGCGGCACCGGCACCGGCGACCGGATCGGTGTCGCGCGTCCACTGGGCGAGCTGCTGCGCGTCGACGGGCGCCACCGGCAGCGCGGGCGCGCCCGTCGGGGCAATGAAGAACGACAGCGGGTCGTTCATCTCGATCGGAGCCTCGTTGCCGCGGGTCACGGTGATACGGCCTTCGATCAGGCAGACGATTTCGCGCTCGGCAGTGCCGCGGCCCCAGAGATCGGTGCCGCGTACGCCAACGGTGACCGTCGCGATGCGGACCTGCAGGTCTCGTTCGCTGCTCGCGCGTTGCACGACGGCGGTGGTGAAGCGGAACGCGCCCTGCGCGATGTCGAGCAGTCCGGACAGCACCGTTGATGGCCCACGCGCCACGCGCAGGTCGCTCAACGCCAGCCGCCCCGATTCGCCCAGCCGCACCAGGCTGCCCTCGGCCAGGCGCACCTGCGCCCGGCCACCGGCGCCGGTCAGCACCACGTCGCCGATGCGCAGCACCGTGCCAGGCGAAAGTGGCGTGCGCACGCCGGCGCGTTCGATCCAGGCCGGCATCTGCACCGCCGCCACCCAGGCATCGTCGCGCGCCCCGGAGGACTGCGCCGCTGCATCCCCGGATGCCAGCAGGCCGGGTACCGGCCAGAGGCAAGGCAGCAGCATCAGCAGCCGGCGGCGAGCCCTGACGGGGGTGGGGCCTTCGTCGTCCGTGCCGGTCGAAGGACGGTGGGTGCAGGCAGGGTACGGCAGGGTCATCCAGTTCTCCACGGGTATCCGGTATTGCGCGGGGCCCGTTGCGGATGCGCCGGCAGGCACAGGGGGATGCGAGCCCCGGCCCGCTATAATCCACCGCTTTATCTCCCTTCGGCAAGAGCGTCCGCATGCAATCCCAGTACCAACCCTCAGCCGTGGAACAGGCCGCCCAGGCCTGGTGGACAGAACACCAGTCGTTCCTTGCCCGCGAGGGTGCGGCTGCCGAAGGTCGCCCGAAATACTATTGCCTGTCGATGTTCCCGTATCCGTCGGGCAAGCTGCACATGGGCCATGTGCGCAACTACACCATCGGCGATGTGCTGACCCGCTACCACCGGATGCGCGGGTACAACGTGATGCAGCCGATGGGCTGGGACGCGTTCGGCCTGCCAGCCGAGAATGCGGCGATGCAGAACAAGGTACCGCCGGCGAAGTGGACCTACGACAACATCGCCTACATGAAGCGCCAGCTGCAGTCGCTCGGCCTGGCGATCGACTGGTCGCGCGAGCTGGCTACCTGCCAGCCCGAGTACTACCGCTGGAACCAGTGGCTGTTCCTGCGCATGCTCGAGAAGGGCATCGCCTACAAGAAGACCCAGGTGGTGAACTGGGACCCGGTCGACCAGACGGTGCTCGCCAACGAGCAGGTGATCGAAGGCCGCGGATGGCGTACCGGCGCGCTCGTCGAGAAGCGCGAGATCCCCGGCTACTACTTCGGCATCACCCAGTACGCGGAAGAACTCCTGTCTGCGCTCGACACGCTGCCTGGCTGGCCCGAGCGGGTGCGCACGATGCAGGCGAACTGGATCGGCAGGAGCCAGGGCGTGCGCTTTGCGTTCCCCTACGAACTCGACGGGCAGGCCGGTCAGCTGTGGGTATACACCACGCGTGCCGACACCATCATGGGCGTCACCTTCTGCGCCGTTGCGGCCGAGCATCCGCTGGCTGCACGCGCCGCGCGCGACAACCCGGCGCTGGCCGCGTTCATCGACGAGTGCCGGCATGGCTCGGTGATGGAAGCCGACATGGCCACGATGGAGAAGAAGGGCATGCCCACCGGGCTGTTCGTCACCCATCCGCTGACCGGTGCCAAGGTCGAGGTCTGGGTCGGCAACTATGTGCTGATGACCTACGGCGATGGCGCGGTGATGGGCGTGCCGGCGCACGATGAACGCGACTTCGCGTTCGCGAAGAGATACGGCATCGACATCCGGCAGGTGGTGGCCGTGCCGGGCCAGGCGTTTTCGCTCGATGCCTGGCAGGAGTGGTACGCCGACAAGGAGCAGGGCACCTGCGTCAACTCCGGGCGCTACGACGGGCTGGGTTACCTGCAGGCGGTCGATGCAATCGCCGCCGACCTGAAGGCCAGGGGCCTCGGCGACAAGCAGGTGCAGTGGCGGCTGCGCGACTGGGGCGTATCGCGCCAGCGCTACTGGGGTTGCCCGATCCCGATCATCCACTGTCCGTCCTGCGGCGACGTGCCGGTGCCGGACGACCAGTTGCCGGTGGTGCTGCCGGAGGACTGCGTGCCCGACGGCAGCGGCAATCCGCTGGCGAAGCGGGCCGACTTCGTCGACTGCAGTTGCCCGAAGTGCGGCGTGGCAGCGAAGCGCGAGACCGACACGATGGATACCTTCGTCGACTCGTCCTGGTACTACGCGCGGTTCGCCAGCCCGGGCGCCTCGACGATGGTCGACGATCGTGCCGCGTACTGGATGCCGGTCGACCAGTACATCGGCGGCATCGAGCATGCGATCCTTCACCTGCTCTACTCGCGCTTCTGGACGAAGGTGATGCGCGACCTCGGCCTGGTGTCGTACGACGAGCCGTTCGCCAACCTGCTCACTCAGGGCATGGTACTCAACCACATCTTCACCCGGCGCACCGAAAAGGGCGGCATCCAGTACTTCGCGCCGGAAGAGGTCGAACTCGAGCTCGATGCCGCAGGCAAGGTCACCGGCGCGAAGTCGGTGGCCGATGGCCAGCCGGTGAGCTACGACGGCATCGGCACGATGTCCAAGTCCAAGCGCAACGGCGTCGATCCGCAGTCGCTGATCGAGACCTACGGCGCGGACACCGCGCGCTTCTACATGATGTTCGCCAGCCCGCCCGAGCAGACGCTCGAGTGGAGCGATTCCAGCGTCGAGGGCGCGTACCGCTTCCTGCGCCGCGTCTGGGCCTTCGGCCACCGCTTCGCCACCGAGATGAAGGCCCGGCTTCCGGCGGTGCGCACGCTCGGCACGGCCGCACTGCCGCCGGCGCTCGCTGCCCTGCGGCGCGAGGTGCACCTGGTACTGAAGCAGGCGAACTTCGATTTCGGCAAGTTCCAGTTCAACACCGTCGCCTCCGCGGCGATGAAGATGCTCAATGCGATCGAGAAGGTCCCTGCGGGCGGCGACCTGCCGGACCCGCTGGCCGCCGAGGTGGCGGAAGAGGCGCTGTCGATCCTGGTGCGTCTGCTGTCGCCGATCACGCCGCACCTCGCGCACGGGCTGTGGACCGAACTGGGCCTTGCCACCGAAGCCGGGCAGGCGGTGCTCGATGCGCCCTGGCCCGAGCCCCTCGAGGCGGCTCTGGTACAGGACGAGATAGAGCTGGTGCTGCAGGTCAACGGCAAGCTGCGCGGCAGCGTGCGCGTGCCGGCATCGGCGGACAAGGCGGCGATCGAGCAGGTGGCGCTGGCCAGCGAGCCGGCACTGCGTGCGCTCGACGGCAAGCCGCCGAAACGGGTGGTGGTCGTGCCCGGGCGGCTGGTCAACATCGTCGCCTGACGGTGGCGGGCTGCGCATTCGCGCTACAGTAGCGGCATCGGCCAGGAGGCAGCGATGGACGTTTCCAACCCGTGCGCCAGTGCACGTGACAGCATGCCCGGCAACGCGATCGATGGCACTGCCGGCCGCGCGCGTCGTACCGCGCTCCAGCGCATCGCCTTGCTTGCGTTCGCAGGCGCGGCCGCGGGTTGTGGCTTCAGGCTGCGCGGCTCGGCGAACATCCCGTTCGAGACGATGGCCCTGCAGGGCGCTGAGAACACCGCGTTCGCGGTCGAACTCAGGCGCAGCATCCTCGCCAATCGGAATGTACTCATCGTCGACGATCCGAAGCAGGCGCAGGCCATCCTGCAGATCGCGGGCATCTCGCAGGAGCGGCGCATCCTGTCCCTGTCGGGCGCCGGCCGGGTGCGCGAGTTCCAGCTGGTCTACCGCGTGTCCTACCGGGTGCACGACGGCAAGGGCCGTGAGTTCATCCCGCCGGGCGAAGTCGTGCTGCGCCGGGACATCACCTTCAACGATTCGCAGGTGCTCGCCAAGGAGCAGGAGGAGATCCTGCTGGTGCGCGACATGCAGGGCGACGCCGTGCAGCAGCTGATCCGCAGGCTCTCGACGGCGCGGCTCTCCGCGTCCTGACCGGCTGGCTGCGCGCACGTGCGTATCGATGCCGATGACCTCGCCGCCGCGCTGAAGCGGCCTGGGGCATCAATGGGTCCCCTCTACACGGTCGTGGCCAACGAGCCGCTGCTCGGCCACGAGGCCATGGCCGCACTGCGCGCGCGCGCGCTGCAGGACGGTTTCGATGAACGCACCGTGCTCACCAGCGAGTCCGGCTTCCGCTGGGAAGCCCTGCGCGCAGCCGGCGATTCCCTGTCGCTGTTTGCCTCGCGGCGGCTGGTCGAGGTACGCATCCCGAACGGCAAGCCTGGCCGTGAAGGTGGCCAGGCGCTCGCAGAGTATGCGAAGCGGCTGCCGCCGGACACGGTGACGCTGGTCAGCCTGCCGGCGCTCGACTGGTCCGGCATGAAGGCGGCGTGGCTGAAGGCGCTGGAGTCGGCCGGCGTGCTGGTGGTCGCCGATCCGTTCCCGCGCGACCGGCTGGTCGGCTGGATCGAGGCGCGCCTGGCGAAGAACGGGCAGCGGGCCGCGCGCGAGACGCTCGAGTTCCTGGCGGACCGGGTGGAGGGCAACCTGTCGGCGGCAAACCAGGAAGTCGAGAAACTCGCGCTGTCGTTCGAGCCCGGCGAGCTGTCGTTCGAGCAGGTCAGCGGCTCGGTGCTCGATGTCAGCCGGTTCGACCTGCGTGCGCTCGGCGCGATGATGCTCGAGGGCGAACGCACCCAGCTGGTACGCATGATCGACGGTCTTCGTGCCGAGGGCTCGCCACTGCCGCTGGTCACCTGGACGCTGGCGCACGAACTGCGCGCGCTGGTCGGCGTGCACGATGCACTGGACGCCGGTCGGCCGAAGGACGCGGCGCTGCGCGAGGCCGGTGTGTTCGGCGCACGGACCGGCCCGATCGGTCGCGCGGCGGGCCGGATCGACGCGCGCCGCGCGCGGCGTGCCCTGCGCGCGGTCGCCGAGATCGACCGTGCATCGAAGGGGCTGGGCACGCGCGATCCCTGGCAACTGGTCACGGCGCTGTGCCTCGGGCTGGCGAACGCGCCGCGCCGCGCGGGCGCCCGGCCCGGCTGACCCGGGCGGAGGCCGAAACCGGATAGACTTCGAAGCCATGGATGTCCAGACCTACATGGTTTCGGTCGGCAAGGCCGCGCGTGCAGCCGCACGCGCCATTGCCCGTGCCGACACCGCCACCAAGAACCGGGCGCTGCTCGCTGCCGCCGAGGCGCTCACGCGCGGCTCGAACGCGCTGCTCGCGGCGAATGCACGCGACGTGGATGCCGCACGCGCCGCCGGGCTCGATGCGCCGATGGTCGACCGCCTCACGCTGTCGCCGAAGACCATCGCGACGATGGCCCAGGGCCTGGCCGAGGTGGCCGCGCTACCCGATCCGGTGGGCGAGATCACCGGGCTGCGCTTCCGGCCGTCGGGCATCCAGGTCGGCCACATGCGGGTACCGCTGGGCGTGGTCGGCATCATCTACGAATCGCGTCCGAACGTGACGGTGGAGGCCGCATCGCTGTGCCTGAAGTCGGGCAACGCGACGGTGCTGCGCGGCGGTTCCGAGGCGGTGCACTCGAACCAGGCGATCGCGGCCTGCGTGCACCAGGGCCTGCGCGAGGCAGGGCTGCCCCAGGAGGTGGTGCAGGTGCTGTCGACGACCGACCGTGCAGCGGTCGGGCAGATGATCACCATGCCCGAATACATCGACGTCATCGTGCCGCGTGGCGGCAAGGGCCTGATCGAACGCATCTCCGCCGAAGCGCGGGTGCCGGTGATCAAGCACCTGGACGGTGTCTGCCACGTCTACATCGATGCTGCAGCCGACCTCGACAAGGCGGTGCGCATCGCCGATAACGCGAAGACGCAGCGGCTGTCCACCTGCAACACGATGGAGACGCTGCTGGTCGATCGTCCTGTCGCCGCCGCCGTGCTGCCCCGGCTGGCCGAGGTCTACCGCCAGAAGGGCATCGAGCTGCGCGGAGATGCGGCCGCACGTGCGCTGGTACCAGGCATGCTCGAGGCGACCGAGGCGGACTGGTATGCCGAGTACCTGGACGCGATCCTGGCCGTGCGCATCGTCGACGGCCTCGACCAGGCGATCGAGCACATCGCGCGCTACGGCTCCCAGCATACGGATGCCATCGTCACCGAAGACCTGTCGCGGGCGCGCCGGTTCCTGCGCGAGGTCGATTCGAGCTCGGTGATGGTGAATGCATCGACCCGGTTCGCCGACGGCTTCGAGTACGGGCTCGGTGCCGAGATCGGCATCTCCACCGACCGGCTGCATGCGCGCGGGCCGGTGGGCCTGGAAGGACTCACCAACCAGAAGTGGGTGGTGATCGGCGACGGGCAGGTGCGCGGCTAGACAGGACTCGCGTCGTCTCGGCCGGTATCCAGGCGTGCGTAGACATCGCCCGAGTTCGCCTCGGCCGGCAGCGCGCGCAGCCAGGCGGCCATGCTGTCGGCGTCCAGCCAGGACGGATGCAGCAGCGACTGGCTCTCGCCGAGCGCAGCGTTGAACCGGTATTGGCCGACCTGCATGCAGCGTTCGATGCAGGCGAGTGCGACCTCCGGCTGTATCGTCGTGAACTCGAACGACAGGGCCGGCACCGGTTCGTGCAATCCCTGCAGCACGTCGCCTTCGAGGCCTTCGACATCGATCTTCACGAACGCCGGCATTCCGTGGCGGCGCACCAGCGCGTCCAGCGTGGTCACCGGTACGGTGACCGTCTCGGTCCAGCGCTGACCCTCCCAGCGCGGGGCACCGTCGGCGGCGGTGATGAACGCCGGCGAGCCGGTGGCCACGGTCGGGTTGGGCAGGTTCAGGTGCAGGTCGAGCTGGCCTTCGGCGGCACCGATCGCGGAATCGACCAGCACGACCGAAGGGTCGCGGCCGTGCAGGCCGCGCAGCACGCGCACCAGCATCGGCTGCGGCTCGACCGCGACGACCCGGCAGCCGAGCCGGCGGAAGCAGGCGATGCGGTCGCCGACATGGCTGCCGATGTCGAACGCGAGGTCGCCCGGTGCCAGGAATTGGCGGTACAGCGCGTCCATTGCGCGATGCCGGTGGCGGCCGCGGATACGGTAGATCCAGAGCGAGCGCAGCACGCCCCAGGCCTGCAGCAGGCGGCGGGCGGCGGTGCCGGCGCCACCGCGTGGTGGCTGTCGATCCAGGGGGGTAGTGTCGTGCATCGGTGGAGGGAAGCGGCGGATAGCACGCCAGCAGGTTGGAGGGCGAGAGCATACCGGGCGGGATCGCGAATCGCGTACATGCGCCGGCTGACTGGGTCGGCGCGGGCGATCTGTCGCGGTCGGCAGATCGCGGTAAGCTCGTGGCGGTACGAATCCAGAGCGGACGCACGATGCCCCCAGCAATCGAAGTGAAGGTCCCCGATATCGGGGACTTCAAGGACCTGCCGATCATCGACATCCTGGTCAAGCCGGGCGACACGGTCGGGCCGGAAGATCCGCTGGTGTCGCTCGAATCCGACAAGGCGACGATGGACGTGCCGTCGCCGGCGGCGGGCGTTGTCAGGGAGATTGCGGTCAAGGTCGGCGACAAGGTGTCCGAGGGCAGTCTGATCCTGCTGCTCGAGGCACAGGCGGCTCCGGCGGCGGACAAGTCGGCGGCGCCTTCGCCGGCCGCCTCGGCACCCGCGGCGAAATCTGCCCCGGTCCCCGTCCCGTCTCCGGCTTCCGTCCCTTCTCCGGCTCCCGCGGCGGCCCCGTCGTCCGCCCCCGCCTTCACCGGCAAGGCCGACCTCGATTGCGACGTGCTGGTGCTCGGCGCCGGCCCCGGGGGCTATTCGGCGGCGTTCCGCGCAGCCGACCTCGGCAAGCGGGTGGTGCTGGTCGAGCGCTATCCCACGCTGGGCGGCGTCTGCCTGAACGTCGGCTGCATCCCGTCCAAGGCCCTGCTGCATGTCGCGGCGGTGATGGACGAGGTGAAGCACTTCGGTGACATCGGGATCACCTTCGATGCGCCGAAGATCGATATCGACCGGCTGCGCGCGCACAAGTCGAAGGTGGTGGGCAAGCTCACCGGCGGCCTGTCGATGATGGCCAAGGCGCGGCAGGTTACGGTGGTACGCGGGCTGGGCAGCTTCCTCGACGCGAACCATGTCGAAGTGGTCGAGACCACCGGCAGCGATGACACGCCGGGCAACGCGCGAACGGTCGTGAAGTTCGCCAGCGCGATCATCGCGGTGGGCAGCCAGCCGGTGAAGCTGCCGTTCCTGCCGGACGATCCGCGCATCGTCGACTCGACCGGTGCGCTGGAACTGCGCTCGATCCCGGCGAAGATGCTGGTGATCGGCGGCGGCATCATCGGGCTCGAGATGGGCACGGTGTACTCGACCCTGGGTTCACGCCTGGACGTGGTCGAGATGATGGATTCGCTGATGCTCGGTGCCGACCGCGATCTGGTGCGCGTCTGGCAGAAGATGAACGAGAAGCGCTTCGACAAGGTCATGCTCGGCACGAAGACGGTCGGCGTAGAGGCCAGGTCGGACGGCCTGTACGCCACGTTCGAAGGTGCCGCCGCACCGGCAGGTCCGCAGCGCTACGACATGATCCTCAGCTCGGTCGGCCGCGCGCCGAACGGCCGGAAGATCGCGGCCGAGCGAGCCGGCGTGACCGTCGACGCGCGTGGTTTCATCCCGGTCGACCGCCAGATGCGCACCAGCGCGCCGAACATCTTCGCGATCGGCGACGTGGTCGGGCAACCGATGCTCGCGCACAAGGCGGTTCATGAGGGCCATGTCGCGGCCGAGGCCGCCGCCGGCGAGAAGAGCTTCTTCGATGCACGCGTGATCCCGGCTGTGGCCTACACCGATCCGGAGGTGGCCTGGGTCGGGCTGACCGAGGACGACGCGAAGAAGCAGGGCATCGCGGTCGAGAAGGGGCTGTTCCCGTGGGCGGCTTCCGGCCGCGCGATCGCCAACGGGCGCGACGAGGGCTTCACCAAGCTGCTGTTCGACGCAGCCACCCATCGTATCGTCGGCGGCGGCATCGTCGGCACGCATGCGGGCGACCTGATCGGCGAAGTGGCACTGGCTATCGAGATGGGCTGCGACTCGGTCGACATCGGCAAGACGATCCATCCGCATCCCACGCTGGGCGAATCGATCGGCCTCGCCGCCGAAGCTGCCGAAGGCACCTGCACCGACCTCCCACCCCCCAAGCGCAAATGACCCCCTGACCCCGAAATCCGGGTCAGACCCGGGTTTGTCGGAAATCAGGGTCAGACACGGGTTTGGCGTGCGGAGGTGTCCGGTCAGAGGGGATTGAGGCTTTTCTGGCGGGTGTAGTGCATATGGCCGATGCTGGCGCCGGTGCGCAGGCCGACGCCCAGGCGGATCGGTGCGAGCGTGCTGCCGTCGCGCTGACCGGGGCCCTCGAGGCAATCGACCGTCTCTCGTATCGTCTTCGGATGTTCCATGGGGGCCTTCGGCAGTGCGTGTTCTGAGATGATTGCTCGGTCGTGAACCACGCCGGGAGGATGGATGTCGGATACCAACGATTGTGAACTCTGTTCGACGCCGGGCGGAACGGTGCTCTGGTCGAACGCACGCCTGCGCGTCGTACGCGTCGACGACCGGGACTATCCCGGCTTCCTGCGCGTGATCTGGCAGGCGCACGTGCGCGAGATGAGCGACCTCGACGCCACTCAGCGTGCAGGCCTGCTCGACGCGGTGTTCGCCACCGAGCGCGTGCTGATCGACCTCCTGCATCCGGACAAGGTGAACCTCGCCAGCCTGGGCAACATGACCCCACACATACACTGGCACGTGATCCCGCGTTTCCGCAGCGATCCGCACTTTCCCGACCCGGTCTGGGCCGCGCGCCGTGCCGGCACTGCGGTCGCGCTGCCGATGCCGGTTGCTGACTACGAACGGGCGGTGACCCGCGCGCTGGCGCAGGCGATGCCGGCCTAGGCCCTTACGGGGGCCGCCGCAGCCACAGCCACCGGTGCCGTGCAGACACGGCGGGCCGGGAAGATCGCGCTGAACGTGCTGCCCTGCTCCGGTTCGCTGTCAATCTCGAGCCGGGCCTGGTGGTGCGACAGCGCGTACTTCACGATGGCCAGGCCCAGCCCGGTGCCGCCGGTCTCGCGCGACCGGCTGCGATCGACGCGGTAGAAGCGTTCGGTCAGCCGCGGGATGTGCTCGGGCGCGATGCCGATGCCGGTGTCGACGACCGAGAACGCGCCTCCGCCATCCTGCGTCGGCCGCCAGCGGATCGTGATCCGGCCGCGTGCCGGGGTGTAGCGGATCGCATTGGTGACAAGGTTGAGGAAGGCGCTGCGCAGTTCGGCCTCGGCCCCGGTCAGCCAGAGCTCGGCATCGACGTCCAGCGTGAACTTGTGCCGGCCTGCGGACAGCGCGGTCGCTTCGTGGTGCAGTCCTTGCACCAGCCGCGGCACGTCTACCGGCTGCTCCGCCGAGGGCCCGCGCGCGTTCTCCAGCCGCGACAGCGTCAGCAGGTCCTCGACCAGGTTCTGCATGCGGCTGGTCTGCTGCGTCATCAGCTGCATCGCGCGCTTCTGGAAAATCGGATCCGGGACTTCCATATCGTTCAGCGTCTCGAGATAACCGGCGAGCACCGTGATCGGGGTGCGCAGCTCGTGCGAGACGTTGGCCACCAGGTCGCGGCGCATGGCCTCCAGCCGCTCCCAGCGCGTGACGTCACGGCTGATCACCAGCTTCTGCTGGTTGCCATAGGGCACCAGTTGCACCGACAGCGTGGTTTCGCCGCCGCGCGCTCCGCGCAGCGCGAACGGTTCGGCGAAGTTCTGTTCGTCGAGGTATTCGACGAACTGCGGCTGGCGCACGATGTAGGTCAGCTGGCGTCCGATGTCGCGCCGCGCATCTATCTCGAAATAGTGCTCCGCGCTCGGATTGCACCATTCGATGCGGTCGAGTTCGTCGAGGATGATCACCGACTCGTTCATCGCGGCGGTCGCGCTCTGGAAGCGTTCGAGCGCGCTCCGCAGGTCGGCCTCGTCCTGCCGCTGGCGTCGCACCAGCCTGGCCAGGTAGGAGAACGCCTCGGCCCAGATGCCCGAGCCATGCGGTACCGGCGTGCCAGGTGCGCCGTCGAGCCAGCGCAGCAGCGCATCCATGTGCCACAGTTGGCGTGCATGCAGCAGGAGCAACCAGCAGACCAGCCCCACAAGCGCGGTCAACGGGCCCAAGACAGCTGCTGCGATGGCCGTGAACGCAAGCCACAGGGCGAGCCATCCTGCTGCTCCCCGCCAGTATCCGCGCACCTCGGCTCCTTCCTCGATCGCCTCCCTTGCCGGGATCTCCGATTCTACGTTGCGCTGCGCCTGAGGTGTGCCAGCACTACGGAGCCGCGGACAGTCGGTAGCCGCTTCCGCGCACCGTCTGCACCAGTGAGTCGTGCCCTGACGGCTCCAGTGCCTTGCGCAGGCGCCGGATGTGGACATCGACCGTGCGCTCCTCGACGAAGACGTGGTCGCCCCACACCTGGTCGAGCAACTGCACCCGCGAGTGCACCCGCTCGGCATGGGTCATCAGGTAATGCAGCAGCCGGAACTCGGTCGGCCCTAGCACCACCGGCAAGTCTCCGGCCGTGACCCTGTGGCTGGCCGGATCGATCTGCAGTCCGCCGATCTCGACCCGGTCGTCGGTCGCCTCGGGAGCCCGGCGCCTCAGCACCGCCTTGATGCGCGCATTGAGTTCGCGCGGTGAAAACGGCTTGGTGATGTAGTCGTCGGCACCGGTTTCCAGGCCCATCAGCTTGTCCTGTTCCTCCGCCCGGGCGGTAAGCATGATGATCGGCACCTCGCGGGTGCGCCGGTCGGCCTTCATCCGCCGCGCAAACTCGATGCCGGACTGCCCGGGCAGCATCCAATCGAGCAGCACCAGGTCGGGCAGGGCGTCGCGCACCAGTTCGAGCGCCCGCTCGGCGGTGTCCGCGCGCAGCGGCTCGTGCCCGGCCTGGCGCAGGTTGTAGGCGATCAGTTCCTGAATCGCGGGTTCGTCTTCGACGACCAGTATGGTGGCGGGCATCGATGTTCCTGCAGGCTGCTGCGGTGGGGAATCCGGATCCGATTGTATGAAGGCTGTGTGACGATCCGGTGACGCTGCGGCAGCGCCCCTGCCTGCGCGTATCATGCGCTTCCTCGCACTTTGCAGCAGCGCACCTCTCCCGATGCACGATCCCTCCACACCGCCGGCCGCAGCGCCGGTCCCGACCGAACTGGTGCTGCACCAGGCGACGAACCGGCTCGAGGTGGCTTTCTCCGACGGCCGGCGCTTCGAGCTGCCGAGCGAGTTCCTGCGCGTTCATTCACCGTCTGCCGAGGTGCGTGGTCATGGCCCGGGCGAGGGTACTCTGCAGGTGGGCAAGCGGGCGGTGTCGATAACCGACATCGACCCGGTGGGTAGCTATGCAGTGAAGCTGGTGTTCTCGGACGGGCACGACACCGGCATCTTCTCGTGGGCTTTGCTCTACGATTACGGGTTGAATCAGGACACGATGTGGGCGCGCTACCTGCAGCGGCTCGAGGCAGCGAACAGCAGCCGCGACCCGGCGCGCTGAAGGCCGTGTCCGAAAGGAACGCGATGACACGCAAGGTCGATTTCGGTTTCGAGACGGTGGCCGAGGAGGAGAAGGCACGGCGCGTGGCCGGGGTCTTCGATTCGGTCGCTGGTCGCTACGACCTGATGAACGATCTCATGTCGGGCGGCATGCACCGGCTCTGGAAGCGTTTCACGATCGAACAGAGCGGCGTGCGCCCCGGACAGAAGGTGCTCGACATCGCCGGCGGCACCGGCGACCTGGCGCGCGCGTTCCAGGAGCGGGTCGGTCCCACCGGCACGGTGCTGCTCACCGACATCAACGCCGCGATGCTGGCGCGCGGTCGCGACCGCATGCTCGACGAAGGCCGCGTGATCGAGGCGGTGCGCTGCGATGCCGAGCGGCTGCCGTTCCCCGACCGCACGTTCGACTGCGTCAGCGTCGCCTTCGGCCTGCGCAACATGACGCACAAGGACCGGGCGCTGGCCGAGATGTTCCGGGTGCTGCGCCCCGGCGGGCGGCTGCTGGTGCTCGAGTTCTCCAAGGTCTGGTCGCCGCTCGACCCGCTGTACCGGCTGTACACGATGCAGCTGCTGCCGGCGATGGGCAAGGTGGTCGCCAACGACAGCGCCAGCTACCGCTACCTCGCCGAATCCATCGCCAAGCATCCCGACCAGGAGACGCTGAAGCAGATGATGGCCGACGCCGGCTTCGAACGTGTCGAGTACTTCAACCTCAGCGCCGGCGTGGTGGCCCTGCACCGCGGCTACCGCCTCTGACCCCGAGTCGAAAACCGGGGTCAGACACGGATTCCGACGAAAATCAGGGTCGGACACGGATTCTGGACACGGATTCCGCAAGAGCCGGGGGCGCACGTATTCTGTAGAGTAAGTCAGCTTGCGGTCTTGTAAAATCGTGTCTGACCCCATTTTTTTTGGGGAACCTTTTTTGTGGGACGACTGTCCAATTGACGTTGGACCGCGAGGCAAGGGTTCGAGAACTCCGCGCAGCACCGCGAAATACCGTTTTTCCATGGAGAATCAATGAACAAGCTGATGACTTGGGTGGTGGCAGGCGTGGTCGGGCTGAGCCTGACGGCAGCCAGTTTCGACGCCGAGGCGCAGAAGCGCCGGTTCGGCGGCGGCAATAACGTCGGCATGAAGCGCGACGCGGTCCAGCCCCAGAAGCCGGGTGCGCCGGCGCAGGCCCAGGGTCAGCAGACGCCCGGAACGCCGGCGGCTGCCCCCGCTGCGGCCGGTGCTGCCGCCGGTGCGGCTGGCAAGTCGATGCCGGGCTGGCTCGGGCCGGCGGCC
Source organism: Betaproteobacteria bacterium (assembly GCA_947458265.1). Classification (GTDB taxonomy): domain Bacteria; phylum Pseudomonadota; class Gammaproteobacteria; order Burkholderiales; family CAIKXV01; genus CAIKXV01. The sequence goes on along the minus strand of CANGYF010000020.1, from coordinate 20,277 downwards.
GGTCTTCTCGCCGGCGGCCTGCTGGCGGCGATGTTCTTCGGCGGCGCGTTCGACGGCCTGAGCGCCGGCGACTTCATGATGTTCGCGCTGCTCGCGCTGGCGGCCTTCATGGCGTTCCGCTTCATGCGGTCGCGGGCGCAACCGGCGGGGGCCTACCGGATGAACAACGGCCAGCAGGTTCCGGCCAGCGTGCCGCCGATGGGCGGCTCCGAGCCGCGCATGCCGGTTGCACCGGCGGTCGCGGAAGGCCGCATCCCGGCCGACTTCGATGTCCAGGGGTTCGTGCGCAACGCCAAGATGTCGTTCATCCGGCTGCAGGCGGCCAACGATGCCAAGGACCTGAACGACATCCGCGACTACACCACGCCGCAGGTCTACGCCGCGGTGGCGATGCAGATGCAGGAGCGCGGTGACGTGGCCCAGCGCACCGAGGTGGTGTCGATCGATGCGCAGGTCATGCAGGTCGTGACCGAAGACGGGAAGATGATCGCCAGCGTCCGCTTCACCGGCCTGGTGCGCGAGGATGATGCGTTCAATCCGGAACCGGTGGACGAGGTCTGGCATGTCGAGAAGGACCTGTCGAACGCCAACTCGAGCTGGCTGATCGCCGGCATCCAGCAGGTCGAACAGGAAGTGCCGGCCGCCGAGGCGCCTGCGAAAGCCTGATCGGCGCGGCAGGTCGCGGCAGAAACAACGGGCGGAGCGATCCGCCCGTTTTCATTTTCGGGCATGCTCCAGCCTGTCCCTCCATCGACCCCTGCACCCATGCGCCTGCCTGTCGAACCGGTGATCATCGGTGCGCTGAACCACCTGCTGGCCGCGCAGTCCTGGGCAACGGCCCGGCTCGTGCCGCATGCCGGCGATTCCATCCGGATCGAGCTCGGTCCGACTGCCGTCGAACTCGCGGTGACGGCCACCGGCCTTCTGGAGGCGGCAGATGACCGGCAACCGGCCGTCACGATCGCGGTGCCACCGTCCGCGCTGCCGCTGCTGCTGGCGCGCGATCCGCAGGCGCGTCGCGCGGTGATGGTGACCGGCAACGTCGGCCTCGCTGCCGATATCGAATACCTGTTCGCCAACCTGCGCTGGGATGCCGAGGCCGACCTCAGCCGGCTGTTCGGCGACATCGCAGCGCACCGGATCGGCCGTGCCGGGCGGGCTGCGGCCAGCCTGCCCGGCGCCGTCGCCCAGTCGTTCGCGCGCTCGTCACGGCAGTTCCTGACCGAAGAGCAGCCGGTGCTCGCGCGGCCCGACGAGGTGTCGGCATTCATTGACGAGATCGACCACCTGCGCGACGACGCCGACCGGCTCGAGATCCGTATCGCCCGCCTGGAAGCTGCGCGCCGCTCGCGCGTCCCTGCTGATCGATGATGCGGCTGCTTCGACTCTTCCGCATCCTCCAGGTCACCTATCGCTACGGGCTGGACAGCTTCGTGCTGGGGCACGAGCGGTTCCGGGCGCTGCGGCCGCTGCTGCGCCTGAACGGCGGCCACCGCGGCGATGCACCGCGCGGTGAACGGTTGCGCCTGGCACTGGAGGCGCTCGGTCCGATCTTCGTGAAGTTCGGCCAGATGCTGTCCACCCGGCGCGACCTGGTCCCGCCGGACATCGCCGACGAGCTGGCGAGGCTGCAGGACCAGGTGCCGCCGTTCCCCAGCGCGCAGGTGTTTGAGACGCTGGAGCGTGTCTACGGCAAGCCGGTGGACCAGGTGTTCGCCGCGTTCGATCCGGTACCGGTGGCCAGCGCCTCGGTCGCGCAGGTGCATTTCGCGATCCTGCCCGACGGCCGCGAGGCGGCGGTCAAGGTCCTGCGCCCGGGCATCGGCCGCATCATCGAGAACGACCTCGGGCTGCTCGATGCCGCGGCAGGGCTGATCGAGACGGTCTGGGCCGACGGCAAGCGGCTGCGCCCGCGCGAGGTGGTGCACGAGTTCCAGAAGCACCTGCTCGACGAGCTCGACCTGATGCGCGAGGCGGCCAGCGCCAGCCAGCTTCGCCGCAACTTCACCGACTCGCCGCTGCTGGTGGTGCCCGAGGTCTACTGGGACTGGTGCGCCACCGAGGTGATGGTGATGGAGCGGATGCACGGCATCCCGATCTCGCACATCGACGAGATCCGCGAATCCGGCATCGACATCCCGATGCTCGCGCGCTCCGGCGTGGAGATCTTCTTCGCCCAGGTGTTCCGCGACGGTTTCTTCCACGGCGACATGCACCCGGGCAACATCTTCGTCGGTGCGGACGGCCGCTACATCGCGCTCGACTTCGGCATCGTCGGCACCCTCACCGACGTCGACAAGAACTACCTGGCGCAGAACTTCCTCGCCTTCTTCCGCCGCGACTACAAGCGCGTCGCGATGGCCCACCTGGAGGCTGGCTGGGTGCCAGCCGACACCCGGATCGACGAGTTCGAGAGCGCGATCCGTACGGTGTGCGAGCCGATCTTCGACAAGCCGCTGAAGGAGATCTCGTTCGGCAAGGTGCTGCTGCGGCTGTTCCAGACCTCGCGCCGGTTCCATGTCGAGATCCAGCCGCAGCTGGTGCTGCTGCAGAAGACCCTGCTCAACATCGAGGGGCTCGGTCGCGATCTCGATCCCGATCTCGACCTGTGGAAGACCGCGCAGCCCTATCTCGAACGCTGGATGAGCGAGCAGCTCGGCTGGCGCGCCTTCGTGCGCAGCGTGCAGGAGGAGGGCCCGGGCTGGGCCACCGCGCTGCCGCAGATCCCGCGCCAGATCGCGCAGGCACTGAAGCCGGGCCGCAACGATGCACTCACGTTCGAACTGCGCCGGCTAATACGGCAGCAGCGCCGGCAGACGCTGCTGCTCGGTATCATTGCGGCCAGCCTGGTGGCGCTGTTCGCATGGCAGCTGGTATCCGCCTGGTAGGCGCGAGGCTGCTACTGGCACGCCGGTTGCCTGCGCTGGTCGCTGCGCTACTCAACGGGACGGGAACCACATGCTTGTCACGATCGTCATCGTCTACCTGCTGATCACCATCGCCATCGGGCTGTACGCCTCTCGGCGCGTGCACGACTCGAAGGACTTCATGGTCGCCGGGCGCAGCCTGCCGCTCTACATCAGTGTCGCCACCGTGTTCGCGACCTGGTTCGGCGCAGAAACCGTGCTCTCGGTGTCGGCCACCTTCGCGCGCGACGGCCTGAACGGCATTCCCGCCGACCCATTCGGCGCCTCGGCCTGCCTGCTGGTGGTCGCGTTCTTCTTCGCACGCGCTTTCTACCGGATGAACCTGCTGACCATCGGCGACTTCTACCGCAAGCGCTACAACAAGCCGGTCGAGGTGGTGACCAGCCTGGCGATCGGCCTGTCCTACCTCGGCTGGACATCGGCACAGCTGACCGCGCTCGGCCTGGTGCTGATGGTGCTCTCCGATGGTGCGATCTCGCTGTCGACCGGCATCATCATCGGCACCGCGGTGGTCGCTGGCTACACGATCTGGGGTGGCATGTGGTCGGTGGCGATGACCGATCTGTTCCAGACCGTGGTGATCCTCGTCGGACTGCTTGCAGTGGCCTGGCTGATGGCCGACATGGCGGGCGGTGCCGGTACCGTCGTGCAGGCGGCGATCGATGCCGACAAGTTCGCGTTCTTCCCGCAGGGCGACTGGACCGAATGGCTGCCGTTCATCGCGGCCTTCCTCACCCTCGCACTCGGCTCGATCCCGCAGCAGGACGTGTTCCAGCGGGTCACCTCGGCGAAGGACGAGGACACCGCCGTACGCGCCTCACTGATCGGCGCCGGTGCGTACTTCTGCTTCGCATTCGTGCCGATGTTCATCGCTTATGCCGCGATGACTATCGACCCCTCGATGGTGCAGTTGTTCGCCTCCGAGGATCCGCGCGAGATCCAGCGCATCCTGCCCGACGCGGTGCTCGCGCAGACGCCGCTCTGGGCGCAGGCGATGTTCTTCGGTGCGCTGCTGTCGGCGATCCTGTCCACGGCCTCGGGTGCGCTGCTCGCGCCGGCGTCGATCTTCACCGAGAACGTGATCCGGCCCTTCGTGAAGCACATGGGCGACCGCCAGCTGCTGCTGACCGTGCGCCTGGTGCTGATCATCTTCGCGATGGGTGCGCTGCTGTTCGCACTGAACTCGCGCAGCACGATGTACGAGATGGTGCAGAACGCCTACAAGGTGACGCTGGTGGCCGCATTCACACCGCTGGTTTTCGGCCTCTACTGGAGGCGCGCGACCAATGCCGGCGCGGTGCTGTCGATCGTGCTCGGGCTGCTGTCGTGGATCACGATGGAGGTGGTCGCGCCCGAGGGCATCTGGCCGCCGCAGATCATCGGGCTGGGCTTCGCGATCGCGGGCATGGTCGTCGGCTCGCTGATGACGCAGTCGCGCGAGCACCATGGTGCACCCGCGCTGGACATCGGACGCAAGGATTGAGGCTCTGGTGCCGGCGCACGATGCGCCGGGACTGGACTTCCGCTGCCAGCGCTGACGCGCAGGCAGGGCTCTATCGCCAGAGGTGGCCGGTGGCGATCGACATGGCCCATGCCGCACCCGCCGCCAGCAGCAGGCCGGGTATCACGCGCAGCGCATAGCGCGGGCCGCCGGCGAGGCTTGCTACCAGCTTGCTTGCGGTATTGGTCGAGATCGCCAGCAGCAGCATCAGCTGCAACTGGCTGGCCGATCCTTCGCCCGATGCGGCGAGCGACAGTGCCGATGCCGAGGCTGCATGCACGTCGGCGAATCCGGCGATGGCGATCGCGGCGAGCGAAGCCTCGGCGCCCATCGCGGCGTCCAGCCAGCGCGTAGCGGTGGCCACCCCGATCAGCAGGAGCGCGAAGCCGACGGTTGCCGTCAGACTGAACGCCCGGCGGCGGGGCACTGGCTCCGCAGTCGCCGGCGCGCCGCGAACCAGGCCAGGCAGGCTGGATGCGATCACCGCCAGCAATCCGGCGGCGAGCATGGGCATGCTCGGCCCCAGCGCTGGTGGATGAAGCGCGATGATCAGGATCCCGAGCTGGATGAACGTGGGCAGGCACGACAGCAGTGCACCAGCGGCGCAGGCGTCCAGTTGCTCCGGTGCCTGCCTTGCCCTCAGTCCGTAGGCTGCGATGGTGCCGGTGCTGCTGATGAAGCCTGAGGCGAACCCGGACACTGCCAGGCCGTGCCGTGGGCCGAGCATGCGCAGCGCCACATGGCCTGCTGCCTGCACGGCGAGCAGCAGCACCACGACGCCCCAGACCTGCCGCAGGTTCAGCCCACCCAGCCACTCCAGTGGCACCGAGGGTACGAGCGGAAGGACGATCAGCGCGGAGGCCGCCAGGATCAGGCCGTCGCGCAGTTCATCGGGGCTGAGCACCTCGTTGGCGAACCTCTGCAGGCGCGTGCGCGAGGCGAGCAGTGCGGTCACCGCGACCGATACGCCCGCGGCCAGCATCGGCTGCGTGATGGCGGCGATACCGATCAGGTAGGTGACGAACAGCGCGAGCTCCGTCGTCGCGCCGGTGTCTATCCTGGACGAACGTATGTAAGAGACCGTGATCAGCGCGCCGAGCAGCAGCGCACCCGCCACGACCATCCATGGCTGCGCTAGAGCCTGCGCGATCGCGCCGGCCAGTGCCGCCATCGTGAAGGTGCGTACTCCGGCGAACGCGACATGCCCAGGCTGTTGCTTGCGCCGTTCACGCTCCAGCCCGATCAACAGCCCCGCTCCGCCTGCGACGGCGATGCCCAGCCATGGCATCGCCTGCCAGTCATCCATCGGATTCCTTTTCTGTCGTGCTGCGTTCTGTCGTGCTGCGGCGACGCAACCAGTGTAAGCGCCCGCACGGCTTGTCGTTTGATCCTGATCAACCGGCTGAAGCCACTACGGTATGTGGCCAGCGCAGGCAGTGGTGCCGACCAGTCCGACCTCCGGTGCCACTGCCGAATGAAGACGCCCGGACCAGCTATGCTCGGGGCAAGGCGGCCGCGGCCGCAGTACTGAGAAGGGGCGCGCGATGGGCCGCTGGATCGAGGAATTCCCGGGCAACATGACCTGGTCGAACGCAACGCTGATCTGCAAGGGAATGGCGCCCTACGGATGCGTGGCGATGGGCGAGATCGACGAGGTCTGCGACCGGCTGCGCGAGCGTCAGACCGAGCCCGACGCCTTCCGTGAAGAGTGGGAACGCATGGCGGTGCGTCTGGAAGCGCGCGCCGATGCCGCCGAGGCTGCAGGTCACCGGATGACCGCCGGCAACTTCTACCTGCGCGCTGGCATGTACTACTTCACGGCCGAACGTTTCGTCGAGCCGGGCGAACAGAAGCGCGAACTCGGCCGCAAGTCGCTCGACTGCCAGGGCAAGGGGCTGGTGCGGCGCTACCCGAACATCGAGCGGGTCGAGGTTCCGTACGAGGGCGGCTCGCTGCCCGCCTGGTTCCTGAAGGCGCCGGGCGTGACCGGGCCGGCACCGACCGTGGTCGTGTTCGACGGCATGGACAACTGCAAGGAGATGAGCGTGCTGTTCAACGGGCTCGAATTCGCGGCCCGTGGCTTCCACACGCTCGCGATCGACGGGCCGGGGCAGGGCGAGTCGCTGCGGCTGCGCGACCTCTCCGCGCGCTTCGACTACGAAGTGCCTGGCCGTGCTGCCTTTGACTGGGTCGCCGCCCGGCCCGAGGTCGACGGCTCGAAGGTGGTGGTGATGGGGTACAGCTTCGGCGGCTACTACGCCGGGCGCGTCGCCGCGTTCGACCAGCGCTATGCCGCAGGCGTCGCCTTCGCCGCGCTGCACTGGGACCTGCATGCCTGGCAGCTCGAGATCAAGCGCCGGCAGGACGCCGACCCGAAGTCCACGCCGCAGTCGGCGTTCCACTTCCGCTGGGTGATGGGCACCGATACACTGGATGCCGCGATCGAGAAGGCGCGCGGCTTTACCCTCGCCGAGGTGGCCAAGGACATCACGATGCCCTTCCTGATCGTGCACGGAGAGAAGGACAAGGTCGTGCCGGTCACGTCTGCACACAAGGTTTTCGACGCCATCGGGTCGAAACGCAAGCACCTGAAGATATTCACCGAGGAAGAGGGCGGTACCTATCATGTGCAGCTCGACAACCGGCAGCTCGGCGTCGACTACATCGCGGACTGGATCGCAGACACGCTCCTGGACCCGCTCGCAGACCTGCCGTAACCAGGCCCTGCACCACGAAGCAGATCTCGCAGTACATCGAGCGCGCGGCAGCGCGCTGTCCAACGGGGGAGTCACCATGAAGCAGCCCATGCCCGCGCTCGCGCTGGCGCTTGTCGCAACCGCCATCGCGTCCACGGCGTCGATCCCGGCCGCATCGGCACAGCCCGCACCCGCCTGGCCGTCCAAGCCGATTCGCCTGATCGTGCCGTTCGCCGCCGGCGGCAACGTCGACCTGACCGCACGGCTGGTCGCCCCCGCGATGGCGGACACGCTCGGCCAGCCGATCGTGGTCGAGAACCGCACCGGCGCCGGCGGCATGGTCGGTGCCGAGGTGGTGGCCAAGGCTGCGCCGGACGGCTACGTTCTGCTCACCGGATCCAACAGCACGTTCAGCGTCGTGCCAGCGCTGTACCCGAACGCGCCATACAACCCGGTGCGCGACTTCACCCCGATCATCAACCTGCAGACCTCACCGTTCGTGCTGGTGGTGCGCAGCGGCCTGCCGGCGCAGAACGTTGCCGAACTGCTGAAGCTCGCGCGCGAGAAGCCGGGCACGCTGACCATGGGCTCCGGCGGCACCGGCTCGTCGAACCAGCTGGTGGGCGAGCTGTTCCAGATGCTCACTGGCGTGAAGTTCCTGCACATCCCGTACAAGGGCGCGGCGCTGGCTGCCACCGATGTGATGGGTAGCCAGATCGACATGCTGTTTGACCAGGGATCGACGGCCAGCGGTAACGTCCGCAGCGGCAAGATGCGCGGGCTGGTTGTCTCCGGGCGCAACCGGATGGCCTCGCTGCCGGACGTGCCCGGCTTCGCCGAGGCCGGCCTGAAGGACTTCGATATCGCCAACGCGACCGGCCTGCTCGGTCCGGCCGCGCTGCCGGCACCCATCGTGCAGCGGCTGCATGCCGCGGCGGTCAAGGCCCTGGGCACGGCGCAGGTGAGGGAGCGCTTCGCGCAGATGGGCGTCGAAGCGCAGGGCGGCACGCCCGAGGCGTTCGGCACGTTCATCCGCGAGGATTTCGCGCGCTGGACGAAGGTGGTGCAGGCGAGCGGGATCAAGCCGGACTGAAGAGGACTGGGCTCACTCTGGATGCGCAGTCGACGGCGCCGGCAAGACATCCACCGGGCTGCGCACCCCGCCGCCGCCGACGTTGAGCACATGCGTGTAGATCATCGTGGTCGACACGTCCTCATGGCCGAGGAGCTCCTGCACTGTGCGGATGTCGTAGCCGTTCCGGCATCTCGACGCCGCCGCGCCCGGACGCGTTGTCCGCACGCCACAGCGCCGCGGCGCGTGCGAGCTGGGCCCGCAGCGCCGGCACCAGGCTCAGCGGCAGCATCACCACCCGGTCCTTCCCGCCCTTGCCCTCGCGCACCACGATCGCGCGGCGCTCGAAGTCGACGTCCTTCACCCGAAGCCGCAGGCCTTCGCTGATACGCAGGCCGGTTCCGTAGAGCAGTTGCGCGAACAGGCGGTGCTCGCCCTCCATCGTGGCGAAGATCTGAGTCAGTTCGTCGGGCGACAGCACCACGGGCAATCGCTTCGGCCCGCGTGGCCGATCGACGCGGGACATCCAGGGCAGGTCCACGCCGAGCACCTTGCCGTACAGGAACAGCAGCGCCGAAAGCGCCTGCTTGTGTGTCGAGGCCGATACCTTGCGCTTGTTCGTCAGCCAGGACAGGAACAGCTCGACTTCCGGACCGCCCATGGTGGCGGGATGGCGACGGTCGTGGAAACGGATGAAGACCCGCGCCCAGTAGACGTAGGCCTGCTCGGTACGCGGGCTGTAATGCAGATAACGCACCCGCTCTCGTACCTGATCCAGCAACTTGGCGGACTGCAACGGCGGGAGCGGCAGCTTGCCGGCTTTCATGGCGGGTTATCCATGGAAACAACCAGCCTAGTTCACGTAAGCTGTGGGCGTGAAGCGAGAAAAACACCCGGTCGGACGCCGAATTAGGGCGACAGTCGGCGGTGGTAACCGACATCTTCGTCTCCCTAAATCACGTTAGGCCGCACAGAAACGCCTCCCTGCGCACGCGCACCTCCAATCCCATGAATAGCGCCGTTGAACTCGTGGCTAGTACGGCTGTGGGGCTAGCCCTGCTCTCGGGGGTACTCTTCTTCACGGCTTTTCCAGGTGTGCGCTACCTGCGAGTTCACTTGTACCTTCGCAGACTTAGGAAGGAGCTTGAACCAATTGCGCGGGCGGTCGGAGCTAGGACAAAGACTGAATGGGTAACTGACAAGGGCCAAGTCATGTACTTCTTCGAGTTTCCAAGAGAGAAATGGACTATCGATAACCCGCGGGGAGAAGACTTGACGGTGAACGCTTGGCTCACACTGGAAGTCGGAGAGAAGAGCTACAACGTATACATCCCCTCGTTCTCGCCACCGAAAACGTACTCCGACGACTATCAGGCTCTCATCCGCGCAGTAAATCGCCTACAGGGTCAAAGTGCGCGCTGCGCTGCCTCGGTCTAGTTGCTGCCAAAAGAGCAAGGCATGCAACTGTGCCAAGTGCGGCCTAACCCCTCGGTCAACCTGACCCGCTACGGCAGGCCTTGTAAGCCCGGCTTGAGCCAGTCGTACTATCGTCTCAGTCTGGGCTTACAAGTCCTGCCTTCGCGGGCAGGTTACCTCGAACGTTATCCGTCATGAACCACACGCTGCTGGTCCGCGCGGCTGCACGCTGGAAGGTTCCACGCGATCTGGCGCTGGCGGTTCTCGCGCGTGATCTGCGCTGCATCTATTGCAGCCGAGACTTCGCCGCTGAAATGTCGGGTCCCCGGGCGGGCTTGGCGTCCTGGGAGCACATCATCAACGATGAGTCGATCGTCACTCTCGAGAACATCGCTCTTTGCTGTATCGGGTGCAATTCGAGCAAGGGAACGAAGAATCTCGGCGATTGGCTTAAGTCCAAGTACTGCCAAACGCGAGGCATAGGCCCGGACACGATCGCTGCAGTTGCGGCAGGTTTGTTGAACAAGGTTGCCGCACCGGCGCCGCATTCCCTCGGCTATTTCGCGAGTGACGGCAGCGCTGAGACCACGGAACGTCAAGCCCCAGAGGCAGTACTGCGGGAGGCAGCCAATGACGGCTAACCCGACGTTCGAACGGAACGCCACCAGCGGCGCCCCGCGATACGGCGCTCGTTTATTCTCCGTCTCGCGGGGCGCCGCTGGCGGCGTCCGCTCAACTCTGCGTTAACCGTCATAGATGCCGCAGCGCTCGCACGAGCGGTAAAAAAGTGCCACAACGGTTGGAGACTGCCATGACTACCCTTGTCGATGAATTGTCGGCGCGAGCGAAGACCCTGTCCGTCCAAGACCGGGCGCGCCTCGCGGAAGAACTGCTGGCGTCGCTGGACCAAGAGCCTGACTCTGAAGTTGACGCTGCGTGGGACCGCGAAATCCAGCGCCGTGTAGCTGAGGTGGAATCGGGTTCGGTCGCTCTGGTCAGCTCTGAAGACGTTCATGCCGAAGCCAGACGCCTGATCCGTCGGTGAGAGCGGTCCGATATCACCCGGATGCAAGCGCCGAGTTTCTGCGCGAAATCGAGTACTACTTAGCATTGAGCCCCGCACTCAGCGAGCGTTTCGACAGAGCTGTCCTCGCTTGCGAAGTTCGGGCAGCTGAGTCGCCTGATCGCTGGCCGAAGTACCTGTACAACACGCGGCGCATTTTGGACCGGAAGTTCAAGTTCTCCCTCGTCTACTCAACCTTCGAAGGCGAGATCGTGGTCTTGGCAGTCGCTGCGTTTCGCCGCCGGCCAGGCTATTGGAAGTCACGGCTAAATGACGGCTAACATGGCGGTCGAGGCGGACGCCCTGCAAGCTGCGCTTGCAGGTTCCCTCTGCGCTTCGCGCTCCGGCCGCCTCTCACCTCCACGTTAAGCATCAGATCCAGCGCCGGGCCAGCTCCTGAGGGTAGACTTTGGCAAAGGAGGCCGTAATGGATGCATCTCTCGTCAGCCGCGACCCGGAAATCATGAGCGGCGCCCTGTGTTTCACAGGTACCCGCGTGCCGGTGAAGAACCTCTTCGACTATCTCGAGGGCGCGTCGTCCCTTGAAGACTTTCTCGAGGACTTTCCGTCCATAACGCGCGTGCAGGCCGTGGCCGTTCTTGAAGCTGCGCGCGAAGGCTTGGCAGCCGATGCGCCTGTTGCTTGACGAGTGTGTTCCGGTCCGTCTCCGCCGCGCGTTCGTCTCGCACGAAGTCTCGACGGTTGTGCTTGAAGGCTGGGCAGGCGTAAAGAACGGTCAATTGCTCGCCCTGGCCGCGCAGCGCTTTGATGCGCTAGTTACCGTTGACAAAAATTTGCCATATCAGCAGAACACGACATCGCTTCCTGTAGCGGTGCTGGTGATGAATGCAGTGTCGAACGAACTACGGTACCTGCTCCCGCTCGTCCCTGCGGTTGAACGAGAACTCGCCCAACTTGTTAGAGGCAGCTATGTCGTTATCGCTGATGCTTAACCTGTCGCTGAAACGGACCCGCCACGACACGCCGTCGCCGCCGCTGAGGTGTGGAGCGCGACCGAGCGCGAGCAGTTCATTTCGTACGTCGCCTTCAATCCCGAGGCTGGTGCATTGATTCGCGGCAGCGGCAGCTGTCGAAAAGTGCGTTAGGGTGCCTCTGGTCGCAGGAAGAGCGGTGGTGCGAGGATCATCTACTTCAACGCGGACGACTCGACGATCTGGCTACTCATCGTCTATACGAAGGCGAAGTTCGACGACCTTCCGACAACGTTCCTGGCACAGCTGAAGCGGGAGATTGAAGGTGTCCTCTGAGCTCAACAAGTTTCAGCAAAACTTGCTCACGTCGGTGAGGCAGATGCGGCAAGGCAAAGCCGCCAAGGTAACCAAGGTCAAGTTGCCCGATGCGGCGGTTGCTCGTGCGAAAGCCGGGCTATCGCAACAGGACTTTGCGTTCTTGCTGGGCGACTGATGCCCAACCTTTCGTTCGAGAGCACCTCCGCCTCCGTCGCCTCGGTAGCCGGCGACGATGGTGTCCAGCAAAAAGTTGGTGGATACATGGAACTTGGCCAGGTGGGTATCGCAGTCGTCAGGCGTACAGGCCAGCCTCTGCGCGCGGACCCTACATCGGCTTGATGCCCGCCACCTTCATCAGCTTGACGTGCTTGTCGTAGTCCTGCCGGATGCGCGCAGCCATCTGGGCCGGTGACATCGTCCAGGGCTCGAACTCCTCCAGGCGCTTCTTCGTGTCCGGGGCTTCCATCGCGCGGGCGATCTCGGCGTTGATGCGATCGACCAGCGGTTTCGGCAAGCCTGCCGGGGCGAACACGCCGACCCACCCCGAGTACTCGTAGCCGGGCTGGCCCGACTCGGCGACCGTGGGGGTATTCGGGAAGGCGGTGAGCCGCGTGTCCGACGTCACGGCAATCAACCGCAGCCGGTTGGTGCCCAGGTGGGTCGACACCGAAGCAGGCGTGCCTGCAGACAGTTGTGCCTCGCCCGAGACCAGGGCCGCCGTGGCTGGCCCGCCACCCTTGTAGGGCACGTCGACCATGCGCGTGCCACTCATCGACCCGAGCAGGGCGACGGCCAAGTGGGAGAAACTGCCGCTGCCCGCGGTCGAGTAGAACAATTGGTCGGGTCGCGCGCGTGCTAGGCCGATCAGGTCCTTCACTGTCCTGACAGGCAGCGACGGGTGCACCACCAGCAGCCCGGTCTGGCGCACCAGCGTGCCGATGCCGACGAAATCGTTCAGCGTGTCGTAGGGCAGCTTCGCGTAGACGAACGGATTCACCACGTGGGCCATCGAATGCACCATCAGGGTGTAGCCATCGGCCGGCGACTTGGCGACGATGTCCGCGCCGATCGTGCCGGCCGCGCCGCCGCGGTTGTCCACCATGAACTGCTGGCCGAGGTTCTCGGAGACCTTCTGGAACACGATACGCCCGACGATGTCGGTCAGGCCGCCGGCGGCCCAGGGCGTCACTACCCGCACGGGTTTCGTCGGCCATGACTGCGCCAGGGTGCTGACCGGCAGAACGACGGCGAGGGTGGTCGTGGCGGCCAGGATGGCCGTGGCGGCCGCGCGATGGCGGTAGATGGTGGGTGTCATCGATCCTCTCCTGTTGCGTAAGCCGGCGTGCGGCGCCGGATGCGGCGCGGCTTATCCTGTTCGGGTAGCTTAACTCGCCGCCAGCTCGAAGCCGGGAAGATCTCGACGGCGGCGATGGGCCCATCGTCCTCCACGTCCTGCATGAGCCGGACGATGAGCAGGCAGCCGGGCTACCTGTCGCGTCGTCTATACTAAGTGAATGAAAAAAGGCAGTGTGTTTTCGGTTCGCCCTGAGAAATCCACCCTCCCGACCGGGAATGGGTGCGTGTCGCCCATGGGCCATGCCCTGCGCCCGGCGCAGCACCGGTTCGCCCTGGAGCCGCGGCAGATGTTCGACGCTGCGGCCGCGGCCGACATGTTCCAGGCTGCCAACGCGCCAGCCGCCGGCGCGGATGCGCCACGTGAAGCCAGCGCGGGCGAAGCGCCGCTGCTGCCGGCCGCGCCGTCCCTCGAGACGGCAGCTGCGCCAGCGCGAGCGTCCGAGGGCAGGGCCGTCTATGTGATCGATGCCGCAGTACGCGATGCGTCCGTCCTCGAGGGTGCGATCCCCGACGGCGCCACCGTGCTGCATCTGGCGCCCGGTGTGTCCGGAATGGACCAGCTGGCCACTGCGGTGGCCTCTCTCGGTGACATCGGCGCGCTGCACCTGATCAGCCACGGCGCCCAGGGTCAGTTCACCCTGGGCGGAGACACGCTGGATGCGGCGACCCTCGAGGCTTTCCAGTCGCAGTGGACCGCCGTGGCCGCTGTCCTGCGCCCAGGCGCGGACATCCTGCTCTATGGCTGCCGTATTGCCGCCGATGGCGGGCTGCTGGTCGAGCAGCTTGCACGGATGACCGGCGCGGATGTCGCGGCATCGATCGACGCCACGGGTGCGGCTGCCCGAGGCGGCGACTGGGTACTCGAGGCCGGCGCAGGCGAGGTGACGGCGACCGTCCTGTCCGTGGCGGGATATGGGTGGATGTTGGCCGCCCCCGACCTGACAGCACCTGCCGGGATCGTTGCCGTGGGCGAGAACACCGGTGGCACGGTGGGCGGTGGCATCACGGTCGGCGGGACCGGCGCCGACGTGCTGCAGGCGACGGCTTCGGTCACCTCGGGCAAGGGCACGCTCGCCTTTGCCCCGTTGCCTGGCGGTGTGACGATCGTCTCGGGCAGCGGCACCGCCTCAATCGTCTTCCGGGGTACGGCGGCCGACCTGCAGACTGCGCTGTCTGCGTTGCAATACAGCTATGTCGGTACCTCCGAGATTGGTGACTCCGATGCCCTCGCGTTGTCGGTTACCAACCAGACCACCGGTGGCACGGCGACGCTCGCCGGTGGCAGGGCGATCACCGTCCAGCCGCAGAACGATGTGCCGAGCGTGGTGCCGCCGGCTTTTCCTGCGGGCGCCAACCTGCTGACCCTCGATGAGGGCGGGGGCGTGAACTTCGTGGCGGCCACGCCAGCGTCCGGGCTCGGGGCGAACCAGGTCAACCTGGGACTGGTCGACGCCGACAACACGACCCGCCAGGTGATCATCAAGATCACGGCATTGCCTTCGCTGGGCACGCTCACGCTGAACGGTCGCGAAGTGGCGGTGGGCCAGACACTGGCAGTGTCGGACATCGCCAACCTGCGCTACGTGCACGGTGGCGGTCAGGTCCTCGCCGTCACTCAGGACAGCTTCCGCATCAACGTCGATGATGGTGCCGGCGGGCTGGTGGCCGGTGTCGACGTCCCGATCCGCCTCAACCCGGTCAACGACCGGCCCGCGGCGGGAGGCACCATCACGCTGATCGAGGGCGAGACCGGCGTGCCGCTGTCTGGCGGCAGCGTGCCGGCGCCGGTGGGTGGCAGCCGCGGCAGCCTGACGATCACCGACCCGGACCAGGCGCCGGGCGTTCCGTTCACGGTGGACATCACCAGCCTGCCTGTCCGGGGCGTGCTGCGCTACGACGGCGCCCTGGTGAGCGCCGGGCAGACGATCGCGAACTTCGACGCCTCGCGGCTCGCCTACAGCCATGACGGCAGCGAGACAACCAGCGACAGCTTCACGATCCGGGTCACCGACGATGGTGGCGGTGCCGGTGGCGCCTCGCGCCTCACCTCGCCCGACCAGACCATCTCGCTGTCGATCATCCCGAACAACGACGACCCGACGCTGCCGGTCAACACCGGGGTCGTGCTGGGCAACGGGCAGGCGCTCGCCGGACCGGCCGTCACGCTCACTCGCGCGATGCTCCAGGCGGCGGACGTCGACTCCCCGGACGATCGCCTCACCTATACGCTGACCGGCCTGCCCACCAACGGCTACCTGGTCTCGACCGACTTCCCGGGCACCTTCCTGCCGGTGGGCTTCACCTTCAAGCAGAGCGAACTGGACGCAGGCAAGATCCGCTTCATCGCGACCAGTACCGGGCCGTTCGTCACCGATTTCGATTTCACGCTGACCGACAGCAGCGTGCGGCTGTGGCCGACGCCGCAGCGCGAGGGTGGGCTGTACGCAAACGAGACGACCACCACGCTCGAGCAGCGCAGCTTCCGCATCGAGTCCACCGGCCTGCCAGTGGGCGGGGGCGGAGCGGCGCAGCCGGGCACGGCTGCGCCGGTGAACGCAGTTCCGGTGGTCGGCGGCACGCTGCGGCTCGGGCCGGACCGCATCGCCGAGGGGCAGACGATCGTGCTCACGGCAGCGGAACTCGGCGCCACAGATGCCGACAACGTGGCGTCCGAGCTCGTCTATCGCATCAATGCCCTGCCGCAGAACGGCCAGTTGCTGCTCAACGGCACCACTTCGCTGATCCTCGCCGGCTCGTTCACCCAGGCGGACGTGGACGCGGGCCGGATCAGCTACCGGCACGACGGCGGGGAGATGTTCGACGGCAGTTTCCAGTTCACCCTGTCCGATGGCGAGCGGGTGGTCGGGCCGCGCACGTTCGCGTTCGACGTGCTCCCGCAGAACGACACGCCGACGGCGAGCGGGGCCAGCCTCAAGGTGGCCGAGGGCGGCAGCATCGCCACCAGCCTCGGCGTGGGCGACGGCGACAACGCCACCCCGACCGACCGCACGACCGGCTTCGCGCAGGACAACACCCTCACCCTGGAGGTCGTCACCCTGCCGGACCCGCTGACCGGGCAACTGCGGCTCGATGGCACGCCGGTGGCTGTGGGCGACCTGCTGGCGACTGCCGACCTCGCGCGCGTGACCTATCACCACCTCGGCGCCGAGCGCTACACCGACAGCTTCCAGGTCCGGCCGCTCGACGATCGCGGCGTGGTCGCGGCCGACCCGCTGGCGGGTAACCCGACCAACCAGCCCAGCCTGGGCGGCACGATCACGGTCAACATCACCGTGCTGCCAGTGAACGACCCGCCGGTGTTCGCCGGCAAGCGCGAGGGGGTGCTGCGCGAAGGCGAGTTGATCACGATCCAGGGCGCGACCGGCTATACCGGCGACCTGACCGGCGTCACCGGCAGCGGCACGCCGTCGCATCCGGCCACCGGCGCCTTTCTGTCCTATCGTGACAGCGACAATGCGACCGACCAGCGCCAGTACCGCGTCACCACCGCCCCGGCCAATGGCGCGGTGCGCCTGAACGGCCAGGTGCTGGGGGCGGGCTCTGTGTTCACGCAGGCGGACCTCGACGCCGGTCGGATCACCTACGTGCACGACGGCTCTGAGACCACCGCCGATTTCTTCGACTACGTGGTGAGCGACGGCGACTGGCGGGCGAACGAGACCACGTCCTTCGCCCAAGGTACGGCGACCACTCCGGGGCGCTTCAACTTCGCGATCAGCGGCACCAACGACGCGCCGGCCATCGCCGGCCCGTCGGGTCCGATCAACATCGATAGCACGGTGGCCGCAAACAACCCGGTGGCCGGGTTCGTGGTGTCCGACATCGACCTCACCGCCGGCATCGGTCCCGCCGAGGTGGACTTCGTGCAGGTCACGCTGCGCCTGCTCGACTCGAGCGGTGCGCCGATCACGAACTACACGACCGGCTTTGCCGGCGGCGGCGTGAGCATCGCGATCGCTACCCCGGCCGACACGAGCGGACGCTGGGCCGCCACCCGAACCGGTGCCAACGACATCGTGCAGTTCCAGGGCAGTCGCGCGCAGGTCAATGCCGCGCTGGCCGGCCTTACCGTCACCTTCGCCAATGACTGTGACCTGGTGTATCGGCTGCAGGTGATCGTCGATGACCGCTTGCGCAGCGCGGCGGGCGCGCTGGACACTTCGGGCAGCGACGCCAACGGTGGTGAACTCAACCAGGGGAAGCCGGCGGGCAGCGCGGCCACCGCGGTGCCGGGCACGGTGTTCGACTGGGCCACGGCGGTGACGGTTCCCGTCGATGATCCGAACATCACGGCGCGCACCGTCGATCTGCACGCCTCGCACACCAACGATCCGGCCACCTTCACTGCACCAGCGGCCGCGACCGTCGACGAGGATGTGCGCACCCGCGTGGCGGGTGCCTTCACCGTGAGCGATCCCGAGTCGGCGGCCTTCGGCACGCCAGTGGTGGTGACCCTCTCGGTGCCGGCGAGCAGAGGCGGCACGCTGGATATCGGTGCGGCTGGGGCCAGCACCAGTCTCACGCCTTCTGGCGGTCAGGCCGTCACGATCACTGGCGACAACACCCGCCAGATCGTACTGACCGGCCGCGCCGCCGATATCCAGGCGCTGCTCAACGGCCGCAACTTTGCCAACACCGCGGACGATGCCGCGGGCGGGCTGTTCTACACGACGGCGCTCAACGTCAACCACGACCTCAACGACGTGGTCGCGGGTGATGTCACGGTGTCCGGCACCTTCTCCGACTCGACCTCCGGCATCGGCGGCGACGTGGGCGCCGGCAGTGTTGCCAACAACCCGGCAGATGTCGCGACCGCAGTGACGATCACCGCGGTCAACGACGCGCCGAGCGTGGCCATGGCAGGCGCGGCGCTGGTCGTGTCTGGCACGACACCGATCACCCTCACCGGCGTGGCGGCGTCCGACGTGGATGCGGACGACGGCTATGCGGCTGGCGAGACCGACGGTACGGTGCAGGTGCTGGTGCGTCTGCTGGGGCCGGTCGGCACGCCACTGGTAGCAGCGGCCTATGCGAGCGCGGGAGCAGGCCTGGGTATCGTGCTGGATACCAGCGCCGTCGGTCATGGCGCTGCGGTTGATGCCACGCTCAACGGCTCTGGCGCGCCGGTCGCCGTGCGCGGCACGCTGGCCCAGGTGAATGCCTGGCTGGCAGGACTGCAGGTCACCTTTGCCAATCTCGGTAACTCCAACGTCGACCAGACCTATTCGATCGAAGTCATCGCCGATGATCGGCTGCGTAACGGAGGGGGTACGCTGGCCGGTGGCGCGAACGGTGGCGCCACCAACCAGCAGTCACTGCTGCCGACGGTGCCGCTCACCGACACCTTCAACGCCTATTCGAGCACGGTCTCGACCTACAACATCTACAACGTGGTGCGTGCCACGCGGTCGGTGTTCGTGTCCTCGATCAACGACCCGGGTTCGATAAGCGCGAACAACGTCGTCGTCGCAGAAGCTTCGGCCACGCTCGTCCTCGGTGCGGGCAATGCTGGCATCACGATCGCCGATCCGGACGACAACGGCGCGACCAACCTCACGGCGACGGTCACGCTGCCTGACGGGTCGGGGCTGGTGTTCAGCGCCGTGGGTGGCAGCGGTGGCAGCGTGGCGGGAACGAACACGCGCGAGCTCACACTGACCGGTACCGAGGCGCAGCTCAACAGCCGCCTGCAGGCCCTCACCGTGGCCTTTCCTGATCCCGTCGGCGCTGCGCGGCCCGTGGACTGGAACGGCGGTTTCACCGTTACCGTGGTGTACAACGATGCGGGTAACACTGGTACGCGGCCGGCGAGCATTGCCGGCGATACAGATGCTCCGACCGTGAATCCCGGCGACTTCGCCTACGCCGACGGCACCAGTGCCGCGCTGGTCACGACGCGTACCTTTACCGTGACGGTCACCCCGGTCAACGATGCGCCGGTACGGCTGACCGCTTCAATCACGCTGCCTGCCGTGGACGAGGACTCCCCGGGCGGCGCCGGGGCCACTCCGCCCGGCGACACGGTGTCGACTCTGTTCGGGTCAGCCTTCTCGGATGCCTTCGACCAGATCGACCGCGCCGTGACCGGTGGCAGTGTGGCCAATGCGTTCGCCGGCATTGCCATCGCCGGTAACGCGGCGATCGGCGCGCAGGGCGCATGGCAGTACTCCAGCGACGGCAGCAACTGGACGGCGCTGCCTGTGGTCAGCCAGACCTCGGCGCTGCAACTGCAGCCTGGCGATCGTCTGCGCTTCGTGCCAGCGGCGGACTTCCACGGCACGCCCGGCGCGCTGACCGTACGGCTGGTGGACGCCAGCGGCCCGGCGCTCGTCACGGGCTCGACCGTCAACGTGTCGGGTGCCCTCTCCGGTGGCATCACCCGCTACTCGGACGACTCGAACGCGGTCACGCTGACCACCACCGTATCCCCGATCAACGACCGTCCGACGGCGGCGAGCACCGCGCTGGCGGCGACCTTCGAGGACAACACGAACCCGACCGGTGCGGCGCTGTCCTCGCTCGGCTTCGGCTACAGCGACGCCGTCGACAACCGCACCGGCATCACGGGCGGCGGCAATACCGCCACTTCGCTGGGTGGCTACGCGATCGTCGGCAATGCCGCGAGCGCAGCCAGCGAAGGCCGCTGGCAGTTCAACACCGGCGGCGCATGGACTGATGTGGGCGCGGTGAGCGATGCCTCGGCGGTAGTACTGCCCACCACCGCCAGCCTGCGCTTCCTGCCGGCAGCGGACTACAACGGCACGCCGGGCGCGCTCACGCTCAGGCTGGCAGACAGCGCGCAGGCTGCGGCCACGGGCGTGAATCTCTCCGGCAGCGTAGGCCAGACCGGCACCTGGTCGCTGCCAGTGGCGCTCGCCACCAGCGTCGACCCGCGCAACGATGCGCCGGTGCTGGCCGGCACCGTCAACGCCACCTTCACCGAAGGCAGCGCGCCGGTCGCGCTGCTCTCCGGCG
>CANGYF010000019.1 GCA_947458265.1 Betaproteobacteria bacterium | reverse complement strand
GCATGGAAGGCGACGCGCTGGCCCGGCGCCGGCCGGGGCGGCAGGGCGGCACCCGGGCGGGACAGTTCGGCCGCGACGACCTCGGACAGGTCGCGCGACAGTGCCGTCACGCGGGCTGCACGCTGCGCATAGGCCGGGTCGTCGGCGAGTAGCGCAGCGTACTCCCTGACCATCGCGGTACAGCCGCTGGCGGTGACGACGATCGCCTCGGCGCCGGCCTCGATCGCGGGCCACCAGGCATCGATGTTGCGGCGCATCTGGTCGAGTGCCCCTGCCGGTTCGTTCAGGTGGTGCGTCACCGCGCCACAGCAGCCAGCCTGCGCGGCCGGCACCAGCGACACGCCGAGTCGGTCGAGCACCCGGGTCGCCGCGGCGTTGATGTCCGGCGCGAGTGCCGGCTGCACGCAGCCCTCCAGCACCAGCATGCGCCGTGCATGGCGCGCAGCAGGCCTCGGGCCGGCGCGGCGCGGCGGTGGCACCTTGCGTGCGAGCGCTGCCGGCAGCAGGGGCTTGATCGTGCGCGCGGTGCGCAGCAGGGGGCCGAACAGTGCCGGGCGCGGCAGCACCGTGCGCAGGGCCAGGCGCAGCAGCCGGTCGGTGCCGGTGCGCGGCACCTGCACCTCGACGACATGGCGGCCGATGTCGGCGAGCCGGCCGTAGCGCACGCCCGACGGGCAGGTGGTCTCGCAGGAACGGCAGGTGAGGCAGCGGTCCAGGTGGTCGCGTGTCTTCGAGGTAGCGGGTGCACCTTCGAGCACCTGCTTGATCAGGTAGATCCGGCCGCGCGGACCGTCCAGTTCGTCGCCGACCAGCTGATAGGTCGGGCAGGTCGCGGTGCAGAAGCCGCAGTGCACGCACGAGCGAAGGATCGACTCGGCCTCCCGGCCCTCGGCCGTGTCGCGGATGAAATCGGCGAGGCTGGTCTGCATCTCAGAGTCCCGGGTAGAGGCGGCCGTGGTTGAACACGCCGGCCGGGTCGAACTCGGCCTTCAGGCGCTGGTGGATGCGCAGCAGGGCAGGGTCGAGCGGAGAGAAGCAGCCGGCTGCTTCGATGCCACTGGCCTGTGCGTCGGACAGGCTGCCGCGGCGGAACAGCGTCGCATGCCCGCCCGCGTCGCGCGCGGCTGCACGCATGGTCTCGGCTGGCAGCGTCGAGCGCATCCAGCGCAGCGCCCCACCCCATTCGACGAGCATGTCCGGTGGCGCATCCTGCGAATGACCGCCCGGCAGCAGCGGTGGCGTCCAGGACGGCACCGACAGGCGCCACAGGGGCGCATCGCCGGCGAAGAAGGGGGCCGACTGCTCGCGCAGCGCGAGCCAGAACGTGGCGGCCGACGGCGCGTCGAGCACCTCGCCGCCCAGTGCGGTCGTTGCCGAGCGTACCGCTGCCGCGGCCCCGGACAGTCGCAGGTGCAGCGTGTCGCCGGACCAGGCCGAGGCGGACAGCGGCAGCGGCTGGCCCGCCCAGTGGTTCAGGCGCCTGATCGCCTCGGCCTGGGCGATGCCGTCGAAGCGCAGCGTGGTCTCCGCCACCGGTGCCGGCACCACCTTCAGCGACACCTCGGTGATCACGCCCAGGATGCCGAGCGAGCCGGCCAGCAGCCGGCTGACGTCATAGCCGGCGACGTTCTTGATCACCCGCCCACCGAAGGACAGGTGCTGGCCGCGGCCATTGATCAGCTTCGCACCGAGCACGAAGTCGCGGATGCTGCCGGCCGTTGCACGGCGCGGACCCGACAGCCCGGCGGCGACACAGCCGCCCACCGTCGCGCCCGACCCGAAATGCGGCGGCTCGCAGGCGAGCATCTGCCCGCTGGCGGCGAGGGTGGCCTCGAGGTCGGCGAGCGGCGTGCCGCAGCGTGCGGTCACCACCAGTTCGCTCGGGTCGTACTCGACGATGCCGGCATGCCCGCGCGTGTCGAGCACGGTCGCCGCATCGGCGTCGGCCGGCTGCTCGCCGTACCAGTCCTTCGTGCCGCCGCCGCGGATGCGCAGCCGGCGGCCCTGCCCGGCGGCTGCGCGCACCTGGTCGATCAATCCGTCGGCCATCTCAGAACCGCTCCAGCCCGGGGTGCGGCAGCTCGCCGCCGTGGACCTTCATCCGCCCGTACTCTGCGCAGCGGTGCAGGGTCGGTATGCACTTGCCCGGGTTGAGCAGCCCGTGCGGGTCGAACGCGCGCTTCACGCCGAAGAACTGCTCGCGCTCGTCTGCCGGGAACTGCACGCACATCTGGTTGATCTTCTCGATGCCGACGCCATGCTCGCCGGTGACCGTGCCGCCGAGCTTCACGCACAACTCGAGGATGTCGACGCCGAACGCCTCGGCGCGGGCGAGCGAGGACGGGTCGTTGGCGTCGAACAGGATCAGCGGATGCAGGTTGCCGTCGCCGGCGTGGAACACGTTCGGGCAGCGCATCTCGTACTTCGCTTCCATCTGCTGGATCGCGCGCAGCATCTCGCCCAGGCGCCGGCGCGGGATGGTGCCGTCCATGCAGTAGTAGTCGGGCGATACCCGCCCGGCGGCCGGGAAGGCGTTCTTGCGACCGGCCCAGAAGCGCAGCCGCTCGGCCTCCGAGGTGGAGACGCGCAGCCCGGTCGCGCCGGCCGCCCGCAGCACCTCCGACATGCGGGCGATCTCCTCCTCGACTTCCTCCGGCGTGCCGTCTGCCTCGCACAGCAGGATCGACGCGGCATCGAGGTCGTACCCGGCATTGGCGAACGGCTCGACCATGCGCGTGGCCGGCTGGTCCATCATCTCCAGACCGGCGGGGATGATGCCTGCCGCGATCAGCTTCGCCACCGCATCGCCGGCGACGCCGACATCGTCGAAGCTCGCCATGATGCAGCGCGCGACCTGCGGCCGCGGGATCAGCTTCACCGTGACCTCGGTGGTGATCGCCAGCATGCCTTCGCTGCCGACCAGCACTGCCAGCAGGTCGAGGCCGGGGCCGTCCAACGCGCCGCTGCCGAACTCCACGACGTCACCGTCGATGGTCACTGCGCGCACGCGCAGGACGTTGTGCACGGTCAGCCCGTACTTCAGGCAGTGCACGCCGCCGGAGTTCTCCGCCACGTTGCCGCCGATCGAGCACGCGATCTGGCTCGAGGGGTCGGGTGCGTAGTAGAGCCCGTGCCTTGCCGCGGCCTCCGAGATGGCGAGGTTGCGTACCCCGGGCTGCACGCGCGCGGTGCGGGCCACCGGATCGATCGCCAGGATCGCGCTCATCTTCGCGGTGGACAGCAGCACGCCCTGGGCATGCGGGGTCGCGCCGCCGGACAGGCCGGTACCTGCGCCGCGCGGCACGATCGGCACGCCGGCCTCGCGGCAGACCGCGACCACGGCCAGCAGCTCCGACTCGGTCGACGGCAGCACGGTGGCCAGCGGCAGCTGGCGGAACAGCGTCAGCCCGTCGCATTCATAGGGCCGCTGCGCCTCGTCGGTATGCAGCACCGATCCGTCGGGCAGCAGCGCCTGCAGTCGCGAGACCAGTGCTTCGCGGTCGATGCTGGCTGCGGCTGGCGTATCCATGGGCCTTTCGTCCTTGTCCTCGGGTCGCGTCGACCGTATGGTAAGCCCGGTTCCGGCCCTGCGGGTTCCCCGCCTCAGCGTTCGGGACCGTCCACCAGGATCGCTCTGAAGTCGTTCACGTTGGTGTGCGTCGGGCCGGTCGTCACCGAATCGCCGAGGCGCTCGAAGAACGCGTGGCCGTCGTTGTCGGCGAGCATCGCGGCGGCATCGAGGCCCATCTGCCGTGCGCGGGACCAGCTGTCCGGGCCGAGCAGCGCGCCGGCCGCCGGTCCGGCGCCATCGATGCCGTCGGTATCCGCGGCCAGCGCATGCACCCCGGGCTGCCCGCGCAGCACCCCGGCCAGCGCCAGCAGGAACTCGACATTGCGGCCGCCGCGCCCGTGCCCGCGCACCGTCACCGTCGTCTCGCCGCCGGACAGCAGCACGCAGCGCGGCGGCAGCGGCTGGCCATGGCGCACCACCTGCAGCGCGGTGGCGCCGAGCACGCGGGCGACTTCGCGTGCTTCCCCCTCGATCGCATCGCCCAGGATCAGCGGCGCATAGCCGGCAGCGCGCGCGACCGCGGCCGCCGCCTCGAGCGAATCCTGTGGACGGGCGACCAGCCGGGTGGTGGCGCCAGCCAGCCGCGGATCGCCCGGCTTCGGCGTCTCGGACTCGGGCAGGCGCAGGAAGGCCAGCGCGCTGGCTGGCTGGTCGATGCCGTACTTCGCCAGCACCCGCAGGGCGTCCTCGCGGGTCGTGCCGTCGGCGACCGTCGGGCCGGAGGCGATCGTCTCCAGGCCGTCGCCGGGCACGTCGGAGATCGCGAGGGTGACGATACGCGCGGGATGGCAGGCCAGCGCGAGGCGACCACCCTTGACCCGCGACAGGTGCTTGCGCACGCAGTTCATCTCGGCGATGTCCGCGCCCGACTGCAGCAGCGCCCGCGACAGGGCCTGCTTGTCGGCCAGGGGAACCGACGCGGGCGGGCAGGACAGCAGCGCCGAGCCGCCACCGGAGATCAGGCAGACCACCAGGTCGCGCTCATTGAGTCCCGACACCTGCTTGAGCAGGCGGGCGGTCGCCGCGACGCCCGCGGCATCCGGCACCGGGTGCGCGGCCTCGACCACCTCTATCTTCCGGCACGGCAGCGCATGCCCGTAGCGGGTGATCACCAGTCCTTCGATGCGATCGAGGTCGGCTGCCCAGGCGGCTTCGACCGCGCGCGCCATCGACGCGGCTGCCTTGCCGGCACCGACCACGATCGTGCGCCCGCCGCCTTCGCGCGCGGGCAGCGGCGGCAGCGCCGGGCCGACGCAACGCATCGGGTCTGCGGCCGAGACGGCCGCACGGAACATCGCCAGCAGCAGCTCGCGCGGCGCAGTCATCTGCGCGCTCAGCCGACCGTCTTCGAGGCGAGTGTTTCCAGCGCCCGCACCATCGCCGAATGGTCCCACTTCGCCCCGCCCATGCCGCTGCAGGCACTGAACAGTTCCTGCGCGGTCGCGGTGTTCGGCAGGCTCATGCCCATCGCGCGCGCACCTGCGAGCGCCAGCGACAGGTCCTTCTGGTGCAGCTCGATGCGGAAGCCGGGGTCGAAGGTGCGCTTGACCATGCGCTCGCCGTGCACCTCCAGCACGCGCGAGGCGGCGAAGCCGCCCATCAGCGCCTCGCGCACCTTGGCCGGGTCGGCACCAGCCTTCGCCGCGAACAGCAGCGCCTCTCCCACCGCCTCGATGTTGAGCGCGACGATGATCTGGTTGCACACCTTGCAGGTCTGGCCATCGCCGATGCCGCCGACCAGGGTGATGTTCTTCCCCATGAGTTCGAACAGCGGCTTCACCCGATCGAACACTGCAGGCTTCGCCCCGACCATGATGGTGAGCGAGGCGGCCTTCGCGCCGACCTCGCCACCGGACACCGGCGCATCGACATAGTCGCAGCCCAGCGCCTCGATGCGCGCCGCGAAGCACTTCGTCTCGATCGGCGAGATCGAACTCATGTCGACCACCAGCTTGCCCGCGGAGAGGCCGGCGGCGACGCCGTCCTCGCCGAACAGCACCTTCTCCACGTCCGGCGTGTCGGGCAGCATCGTGATGACGATGTCGGCTGCGCGGGCTACCTCGGCTGCATTGACGCAGGCCTTGCCGCCGGCGGCGGTGAGTTCCGCCGGCACGCCGCTGCGACTGTGCAGGAACAGGACATGCCCGCCCTTGATCAGGTTGAGTGCCATCGGCCTGCCCATGATGCCCAGGCCCACGAATCCGATGTTCGCCATTGTGCTGTCCTCCGAGGGTCGTTCAGGTCCGGCGCGTGCCGGCGTTCATGCGCGAAGCCATCCGAGGCCGGCCTCGGTGCCGGCGGCCGGCCGGTACTCCGCGCTCATCCAGCCTGCGTAGCCGAGCCGGTCGACATGGCCGAACAGGAAGGGGAAGTTGATCTCGCCGCTGCCCGGCTCATGCCGTCCGGGCGTGTCGGCGAACTGCATGTGCGCGATGCGCGGCAGCAGCCGCTCGATCGTCGGGGCGAGGTCGCCCTCCATCACCTGCATGTGGTAGACGTCGTATTGCAGGTACAGGTTGTCGCTGCCTGCCTCGTCGAACAGTTCGATCGCCTGTGCGGAGCGGTTCAGGTAGAAGCCCGGCATGTCGCGGTTGTTGATCGGTTCGGACAGCATGCGCACGCCTGCGCTGCGCGCCTGTTCCGCCGCGTAGTGCAGGTTGGCGACGAAGGTGTCGCGCACCTGCGCCGGATCGGCACCGACGGGCGGGATCCCGGCCAGGCAGTTGACCTGCGGGCAGCCGAGCGCGCAGGCATAGTCGAGCGCACGTGCGACGCTGGCGCGGAACTCCTCGACCCGTCCGGGATGGGTGGCGATGCCGCGCTCGCCGGCTTCCCAGTCGCCTGCCGGCAGGTTGAACAGCACCTGCGACAGGCCGTGGTCCTCCAGCAGCCCGGCGATGCGCGCAGCGGGCAGGGCGTAGGGAAAGAA
Organism: Betaproteobacteria bacterium; assembly: GCA_947458265.1. Classification (GTDB taxonomy): domain Bacteria; phylum Pseudomonadota; class Gammaproteobacteria; order Burkholderiales; family CAIKXV01; genus CAIKXV01. The sequence goes on along the minus strand of CANGYF010000019.1, from coordinate 72,076 downwards.
GTACTCGACCCCCTTGAAGCCCGCGGCCGCGGCGCGGGCGAAGCGCTGCTCGAAGGGCACCTCGTGGAACAGGAAGGAGAGGTTCGCTGCGAAGCGGGGCATGGGCGGGACCGGGCGTGCGGGAGGGGGCGTGCAGGCATCGTGCGGCGCCGATCGCAGGCGCCGCCGGAGTGGGATTGTAGCCCCGGCCCTATAATCGACGGCAGGTTCTCCCGCCCGCATCCGTCCGAAAGGCCAGACCGCATGTTCACCGGTACCGAACGCTACATCGCCACCGACGACCTGAAGATGGCGGTCAATGCCGCGGTCACCCTGCAGCGTCCGCTGCTGATCAAGGGCGAGCCCGGCACTGGCAAGACCATGCTGGCGGAGGAGGTCGCCGGGGCGCTCGGCCGCCCGCTGTTCGAGTGGCACGTGAAGTCGACCACCAAGGCCCAGCACGGCCTGTACGAGTACGACGCGGTGTCCCGGCTGCGCGACTCGCAGCTCGGCGAGTCGAAGGTCGCCGACATCTCGAACTACATCGTGCGCGGCAAGCTGTGGGAGGCGTTCGAGTGCGCCGAGCCGTCGGTGGTCCTGATCGACGAGATCGACAAGGCGGACATCGAGTTCCCGAACGACCTGCTGCGCGAGCTCGACCGCATGGAGTTCTACGTGCACGAGACGCGCCAGCTGGTGCGCGCGACGCACCGGCCGCTGATCATCATCACGAGCAACAACGAGAAGGAGCTGCCCGACGCCTTCCTGCGCCGCTGCTTCTTCCACTACATCCGGTTCCCGGACCGCGACACGATGGCGCAGATCGTCGATGTCCATTTCCCGGGCATCAAGCAGGCGCTGGTGCGCGAGGCGATGGAAGCCTTCTTCGAACTGCGCGAAGTGCCGGGCCTGAAGAAGAAGCCGTCGACCTCCGAGCTGCTCGACTGGCTGAAGCTGCTGATGTCGGAAGACATCCCGGCCGAGGCCCTGCGCAGCAACGACAACGGCAAGATCCTGCCGCCGCTGCATGGCGCGCTGCTGAAGAACGAGCAGGACGTACACCTGTTCGAGCGGCTGATCTTCATGTCGCGGCGCAAGGGCTGACGGCACGCCGGGATGATGGCCACCGCCCGTGACGCGCGCGCAAGCGCGCCCGCGACCGCCGCCGTCGCCACTGCCTGCCCGGGCCGCGGGGGTGTTCCATGCTGATCGATTTCCTGTTCGAGCTGAGGAAGGCCGGGCTGCCGGTGTCGCTGCGCGAGTTCCTCACGCTGGTCGAGGGCCTGCAGCGCCATGTCGCCTGGGGCAGCATGGACGATTTCTACTACTTCGCGCGCACCGCGCTGGTGAAGGACGAATCGAACCTCGACCGCTTCGACCGGGTGTTCGGCGCGTACTTCAAGGGCGTGATGTCGCAGGCGCCGGACCTTCGCACCGCCATCCCGGAGGAGTGGTTGCGTCGGCAGGCCGAGAATCTGCTGACCGACGAGGAGAAGAAGCTGATCGAGTCCCTCGGCGGCTGGGACAAGCTGATGGAGACGCTGCGGCAGAGGCTGGAGGAGCAGAAGGGCCGCCACCAGGGCGGTTCGAAATGGGTCGGTACCGCCGGCACCAGCCCGTTCGGCGCCTACGGCTACAACCCCGAGGGTGTGCGCATCGGCCAGCATGAATCGCGCAACCGCCGGGCAGTGAAGGTCTGGGACCGTCGCGAGTTCCGCAACTTCGATTCCGAGGTCGAACTGGGCACGCGCAACATCAAGGTTGCGCTGCGCCGGCTGCGCCGTTTCGCCCGCGAGGGTGCCGCCGAGGAACTGGACCTCGACGACACGATCCGCTCCACCGCGCGCAACGCCGGCTGGCTCGACCTGAAGCTCGTGCCCGAGCGCCACAATGCGGTGAAGGTGCTGCTGTTCCTGGATGTCGGCGGGTCGATGGACGACTACATCCGTGTCGTCGAGGAACTGTTCTCGGCCGCGCGCGGCGAGTTCAAGCACCTGGAGTATTTCTACTTCCACAACTTCGTCTACGAGTCGGTGTGGAAGGACAACCGCCGCCGCTTCGACGAGCGCACCCGGCTGATGGACGTGCTGCACAAGTTCGGCAACGACTACAAGCTGGTGATCGTGGGCGACGCGACCATGAGCCCGTACGAGATCCTGCTCGCCGGCGGCAGCGTCGAGCACAACAACGACGAGCCCGGCGCTGCCTGGCTGCAGCGGCTGCTCGACGTCTACAGCCACGCGGCCTGGATCAATCCGCAGCCGGAGTCGCGCTGGGAGTACCACGAGTCGATCGCCCTGACGCGCAAGCTGATGGGAGACCGGATGTTCCCGCTGAGCCTGGAAGGCCTGGATCGGGCGATGCGTTCGCTCGCCCGCTGATACGGCTCAGGGCAGCGGCGGCTGCGGCGTGGAACCGCGCCTCGCTCGCAGCCAGCGCGTGCTGCGCGATGTGCTGTCAGTCGGGCTCGTCGCCGCCGATCACCTGCGGGGCGCGCCAGCCTTCTCGCCCACCTGCGGAGGTGCCACCTTCAGCACTTCCTCGACCGTGGTCAGCCCCGCCGCGACCTTCATCGCGCCGCTGATGCGCAGCGGCTTCATGCCGTCACGCGCTGCCTGCTCGGTCAGTTCGAGCAGGTCGCAGTCGGCCTGGATCACCCTGCGCAGGTTCGGCGACAGCACCATCATCTCGTAGATGCCGGCGCGGCCGCGGAAGCCGGTCATCCTGCATTCGAGGCAGCCGCGTGCGTAGTAGACCGTGTCGGGCTTGCGTGCCTTCCAGGGTGCAACCAGCAGGTTCCAGGCCTCCTCGTCCAGCGGGCCAGGCTCCTTGCAGTGCGGGCACAGCGTGCGCACCAGGCGCTGCGCCATCACGCCGAGCACGGTCGCGTGCAGCAGGTACGGCGGAACCCCGATGTCCAGCATGCGCGTGATCGCCGACGGGGCGTCGTTCGTGTGCAGCGTCGACAGCACCAGGTGGCCGGTGAGCGATGCCTGGATCGCCATCTCGGCGGTCTCCTGGTCGCGGATCTCGCCGACCATGATGATGTCCGGGTCCTGGCGCAGCAGGGTGCGGATGCCGCTGGCGAAATCGAGCCCGATGTTGTGCTGCACCTGCATCTGGTTGAACGAGGGTTCGACCATCTCGATCGGATCCTCGACGGTGCAGACGTTCACTTCCTCGTTGGCCAGGTGCTTCAGCGTCGAATAGAGGGTGGTCGTCTTGCCCGATCCGGTGGGGCCGGTGACCAGGACGATGCCGTTGGGCTTGGTCACCATGCCGTTCCACCTGGCGAGGTCGTCGTCCGAGAAGCCGAGGTCCTTGTAGTCGCGCAGCAGCACTTCCGGGTCGAAGATGCGCATCACCAGCTTCTCGCCGAAGGCGGTGGGCATGGTCGACAGGCGCAGCTCGATCTCCTGGTCGTCCGGCGCGACGGTCTTGATCCGCCCGTCCTGCGGACGCCGCTTCTCGACCACGTCCATCCGCCCGAGCACCTTGATGCGGCTGGTCATCGCCGCCATCACCGGCGTGGGCACCTGGTAGACCTGGTGCATCACGCCGTCGATACGGAAGCGGATGTTGCTCACCTCTCGCCGCGGCTCAAGGTGTATGTCGCTTGCGCGCTGCTCGAACGCGTAGTGCATGAGCCAGTCGGTGAGCGACACCACGTGCGCATCGTTGGCGTCGAGCGAACCCTTCTTGCCGAGCTGGACCAGCTGTTCGAAATTGGCGAGGTCGGACATCGCGCCGCCCTGGGCCGCAGACGCGCCCTTGACCGACTTCGCGATGGTGTAGAACTCGACCAGGTAGTTGCTGATCTCGACCGGGCTGGCGATCACCCGCTTCACGTCGCGCTTCAGGATGTGCCTGAGTTCGGGTTCCCATTCCTGGATGAACGGCTCGCAGACCGCCAGCGTCACCTCGCGTGGCGTCACGGCCACCGGCAGGATGCGGAAGCGGGTCGCATAGGCGTTCGACACCACCTGCGTCACGCCGGCGAAGTCGATCTTGAACGGATCGATCTTCAGGTACGGCAGTCCGGCCTTCTCGGCGAACCATTCGGTCAGGTTGTCCAGCCCAAGCAGCTTGCGCCCGGGACGGGGGTCCTTCCACTTCTGGTCGGCGACGATCGCCAGCGGATGCAGCTCGGAACGGCTGAACCGGCCGCCCCGGGTCAGCAGCCCGGCCTGCTCGGCGTCGATGATCGAATCGGCCAGCAGATCGGCTGCGACCGCCTCGATCGTCACGCGCCGACCGGCCGGCGTCTCGGCGATCGCGGAAGCGGGCCGGGCAGGCGTTGCGGGAGCAGCCATGGAGGACTGCGTGGATTGCACGGTCGGGGGCGCCAGGGTTGCGGTCGTCGGTAGTGGGGAAGGCCTGCCGGGGAGGCAACTCATTATGCGCGAAATTTATTATTGTTCAAATGCTTACGGCTACATCGCCAGCAGTTCCCGCAAATCGCCCGGCCGGCGATCAGCCGTAGTTCACGGTCCCGGCCATCGTCTGTCCGCCGGAGGGGCCAGCGGCCCAGACCTGCGCCGATCGGCCGTCGTCTGCCGGCTGACCGTTTACCGCCAGTGGCAGTCCGCCGAAGGTCGGCGACAGGGCGCGGTACTCGAAGCGCGTCAGCCGCAGCCCGGCCGGGCAATGGGCCTGCGCCAGGTCGAGCAGCAGGGTTGCCTGCAGGGGACCGTGCACGATCAGGCCCGGATAGCCTTCGATACCCGTGACGTAGGGCGTGTCGTAATGGATGCGGTGGCCGTTGAAGGTGAGCGCCGAGTAGCGGAACAGCATGACCTCGTCCGGCACCAGCGTGCGCGTCCAGGGCGCACCCGCCGGACCCGGGCGGGCGGCTGGCACCGGGTCGCCCGGTCGCGCGGCCTCGCGGTAGACGATGTCGTGTTCCTCGACGATCGACACGCCGGCGGCGGTCGAGATCGTATGGCGCACGGTGACGAACACCAGCGTGCCGGTGCGTCCGCTCTTCGGTTCGACCGACACGATCTCGGACAGGCGTGCGGCGCGGTCGCCGACCCGCAGCGGCTGCCGCCATTCGATGCGGCCGCCGGCCCACATCCGCCGCGGGAGCGGCACCGGCGGCAGGAAGTCGCCACGTTCCGGATGCCCGTCGCGGGCGATCTGCGAGGCCGGGCGGGCCTCCAGGAAGTACAGCCAGTGCCACGCCGGCGGCAGTTCGTCGCCGGCTGCCGGTGAACCGGCCTCCCGGTCGAGCGTCGCATGCATCGCCCGCACCGGCCATTCGGTGATCGTGTCGTGCTCCTCGCGGCGGCGCCCGACCCAGTCGCGGAAGCCTTCGAATGCAGTATCGGCCATCGTCACTCTCTCCTATTCCGCGGTGAGGCCGTGCGCCTCGTAGACCGGGGCGGCGGCGGCCGAGGTGAGGAAGGCGATCAGCGCCGCACCGCCCTCAGGGTTCGCACAGCCGGCGAACAGCCCGGCCGAGTTTCCGAAGATCTTCTGCACGCCGGCGGGCAGCGGCCCGACGAGGTCGACGCCCGGTACTGCGCGCAGCTCCGAGATCTGCTGGATACCGACCTGCGCGCCTCCGGCCACCAGCACTTCCCCGATCAGCCCGCCCGGGCGGGTACGCGTCTTCGGCCGCACCTGCTCGCCCAGCCCGAGGCTGTCGATCAGGCCGGAAAAGTACATGCCGCTGGCGCCCTCGGTGGTGTGCGCGATCGACTCCGCGTCCAGCAGCATCTGGCGGAACGCCTCGACCGTGTCGATACGCGGATGCGGCGTGCCCGACTTGACGCCGACCCCGACGCCGGAACTGGCGACCCCACGCACGCTGGCGCCGTCGATCACGCCCTGCGCGACGAGGTCCTGCAAGGTCGGCGTGCCGAGCAGCGCGACGTCCGCCGTCTCGCCGGCGGCGATCCGCCGCAGCAGCGCCTTGGCCGCATCGAACACCACCTCGACCGGCTCGCCGCCGGAGGCCTGGAAGGACGGCAGCAGCGCCTCGGTGACGCCGCGCACGCTGTTGCTGGCAAATACACGAATGGCCATCGAGGCCTCCTCTGGGTGTTCAGTGTCCGTATCAGGGTTCGAAAGACATCGCGCGCACCGCCTGCCCGCCGCCGATGCGGCCGAGATAGGTCGCCTTGCCGGAGTCGAGGTCGACCAGGTAGAAGCCCGATCGGCTGGCGCCCGGGCGCGTCACCGAAAGGAACGCGGCCCCGGTCAGGTCGGCGATATCGAACGCCGCATGCTGCATCGGACCCACGCCGGTGGCGCCCACCGTGAACAGCCGGCCGGTGTTCGGCGAGATCGGCGTGGCTGCGGTCTCGATGCTGCCCTGGATCACCAGCGTGCCCAGCGCTGCATCGATCGCGTAGTTGGTCGTGATCTTCTCGTTCTTCTTGTTGTAGGTGTAGGCGGCAGCGACGATCATCGGCCGTGCGCCGGCATGGATGTCCGACCTGTCGTAGGCGAGCGGTCCGTCGATCTGCAGGCCCTGGGCCTCCGGGTTCGCATCGACCACGGCGCCCGTATCCGGATGCAGCCGCAGGTTCTGCCCGGTGTCGCTGACCACCCGTATGCGATCCACCGTCGGGTTGAAGTCGAAGCCGAACTCGGTACCCACCAGCGGCGTGAGCAGCGGCGTGCCGCCGACCTGCGTGGCGCGGCCGGTCGCGGTGTCGATCACGAGCAGGCGCGACTCGCTGCCGGTGCGACCGAGCGCATAGAGCACGCCACGGTGCACTCGGTAGTCGATGCCCAGGATCTCCTCGCCAGGACGAAGTCCGGACAGCGGCACCGAGGACAGCAGGCGCCCGGGCTGCCCGGCGTTGAAGCTGATCAGCCGGTTGCCGGTGGTCACTGCAAAGAAGGTCTCCTTGCGCGCGACCTGCGGCGGGTCGGGCGGGTCGCGGTCGAACAGGCTGGCACAGCCAGCGAGCGTTGCGGCGCAGGCCAGCATCAGCGCATGACGGCCTGCGCGGGCGAGGTGTTGCCAGACTCTTTCGGGGATCATCATGATGGCTTCGAACGCACCCTCGCAGTTCACCACGGGAACGGCGGCAGCTGTGGCTGGCGTCCTTCCGGCAGGGCTGAACGCGCGACGTTCAGCAGCATGGCCAGCATCGCGTAGTAGCCAGCGATGATCACCAGGTCGATCAGCTGCTGTTCGCCGAAGTACGCCTTCGCCGCCTCGTAGGTGACGTCGCTCACGCACTTGTTCTGCAGCGCCTCGGTCAGCATGTCGTAGAGCAGGGTCTCGTCCTTCGCCATCGACGGCGGCCTGCGTCCTTCGGCGATGGCCTGCGCCACCTCGGGCGACAGCCCGGCCTTCATCGCATGCTGGTAGTGCGAGTTCCACTCGTACTGCTGCGTCCAGTGGCGCGCGGCCATCAGCGTGGCCATCTCGGCCAGCCGGCGGTCGAGCGGCGACCGGTAGCGCAGGTACTCTCCGAGTTCCTGCATCGGGCCGGCGATGCCGGGGCTGCGCAGCAGCGCGATGAACGGCCCGCGAAGCTCTCCACGGGGACCCGCGGCGATGTCGGCAGCGACCTTGCGCTGCTCGTCGGTCCACTGTTCCTGCGGTATGCGCGGCAGCCGTTCGGCCGGCCGGACGTTCGGATCGTATGCCATCTTCTTCCTCCTCCATCTCCCATGAGATCATTCGATCTTACGTCAGGAGCCCATGATGAAGGTTCAAACCAACGGCATCGACATCCACTACGTCATCGACGACCGGACCGGCGGAACCGGTCCGTGGCTGACCCTGTCGCACTCGCTCGGCTGCAACGTGTCGATGTGGGACGACCAGATGGACGTGCTCACCGCGCGATTCCGGGTGTTGCGCTTCGACACCCGCGGCCATGGACAGTCGAGCGCACCGCCAGGCCCGTACACGCTCGACGAACTGGCCGAGGACGTGCACGGGCTGTTCGCGCACCTGGGCATCGAGCGCACGCACTGGATCGGGCTGTCGATGGGCGGCATGATCGGCGAGACCTATGCGCTCGCGCATCCCGATGTGTTCGAGAGCCTGGTGCTCGCCGACACGACCAGCAAGCGGCCACCGAACGCGCGTGAGATGTGGGGCGAGCGTATCCGTGTCGCACAGACCCAGGGCATGCCGGCGCTGCTCGAGAGCACGCTCGCGCGCTGGTTCACCGCGCCGTTCCGTGCCGCACGGCCGGACGTGATGGCGCGCATCGGCGCCGACATCCTGGCCACGCCCCCTGACGGGTTCGCTGGCTGCTGCGAGGCGATCTCGCGGGTCGACCTGGCCCACCGCCTGCACGAGATCCGTTGCCCGGTGCTGGTGATGGTCGGCGACCAGGACCACGGTACGCCGCCGGAGATGGCGCGCGAGATCCACCGCAACCTGCCGGGCTCGCAACTGGTGATCATCCCGGATGCATCTCATCTGTCGAACGTCGAACAGCCTGCGCTGTTCAACCGCGCGATAACCGACTTTCTCGCAGCGCACGCGCCAGTCGGTTGTGCACCGGCAGGGCGAGGGTGACGCTGATCGCATCGACCCGCGGGAACCCGGTGGCGGTGGCGATCAGGTAGTCGGCGAAGGTGCCGGAGAGCATCTGGCCGTCACGGTCGTATACGAATTCCTCGAGCAGCGGCTGCCCGACGAGCCGTTCCATCGCCGCCACTGTGCGGCCCTTCAGCGCCGCGGCACGCGCTTGCGGCTTGACGGTACCTCGGCGGCAGCGGCACCCGCCCCGCTGGCGGTGCAGAAGGCATCGGAGCGCTTCAGGAGCAAGGTGGCAGAACCGGCGATTTCGCGCTCGATCGCGAGACGGGTCGCGCGCGCATTGCCCTTGCGCAGGCAGTCGATGACGGCCTTGTGCCCGGTGGCATTCCACGGCGTTTCGGGTACGGTCAGCGAGAAGTACATGAACGGACCCGCGCGCAGCCACAGCGCTTCGATCAGATTGGGCAGGATCTCGGAGGCCGACGCCGAGTAGAGCGTGAAGTGGAAGGCCTGGTTCAGGCGCAGGCAGGCCAGGATGTCGCGGCTGGCGATCGATCGATACAGCCGGGCGTTGATCTTCTCGAGTTCGGAGATCAGCTCCGGCGTGGCATTGCGGCAGGCCATTTCGGCGGCCATGCCCTCGAGCGCCTTGCGTACCCGGGTGAGTTCGGTGAACCTCGCTTCGGTCATCCGGGCTACGGCGACCGAACCGTTAGGCTGGGTCTCGAGCACGCCGGAGGCGATCATCTGCCCGAGGACGGCACGCACCGGCATCGGGCTGGTGCCGAGCTTGGCCGCCAGCTGCCGCAGCGACAGGGTCTGGCCAGGTACGAACTGACCGGTCATCAGCGCAACGCGCAGCAGCCTTGCCACCTGCAGCTGCAGTTCTCCGCGCTGCCGTACGGCATCGGTGCCCGGCCGCGTGCTGCTGCCGCGCCGAGCGGGGACCGATGCACCCTTGACCGCCCGAAGGGCGCTGATCGACGGGAAATCGGTGGATTCGCGCACGGCGCGGGTCAGTGCATCCATGGCTTTCACTATGCTCAGCCGTCGCCGATGTGTCAAGGAGGCTTGCCCGGCGCCAAGGCGAACGCACGGCGCCTGCTCATGGCACCGTGAGGTGGCCGCCGGAGCGCTGCAGACCTTGACCCGACCGCCTGCTGTGATCACACCTCTTGACCCGACCGCCTTCTGTGATCACACTTCACGCTTCCGGGGTCAGTTAGGCGACGCCCAATGAAGGCAGTGCAATGACACCCGGCGGCACTGCCATACCCCGCAGTGCCGCCCCGGCCTCAACACCACGATCCCCGCGCGGAGCGCGCAATGCACTTCAACCTTCCTTCGCGGCGGTATGCCGCTGCTGCTGCTGTTGCGGTCCTTCTCGCGCTGCTGGCACCTCTGCCTCCGGCCACGCGCGACGCCGCAGCCCAGACGTGGCCAGCGCGGCCGATCCGGCTGATCGTGCCATTCGGTGCCGGTTCCACTGCCGACATGGTCGCCCGGCTGGTCGGCGCCCGACTGTCCAAGGATCTCGGCGATGGCGTGCTCGTCGAGAACCGCCCGGGTGCGGCCGGCACCATCGGTGGCGCCGAGGCGGCACGGGCGACGCCAGACGGCCACACGCTGGTGCTCGGTACCGTGGCCAGCCATGGCACCGGCACGCTGATGATGGCCAATGTCCCGTACGACCCGGTGCGCGACTTCCAGGCGATCACGCTGATCACCAACGCGCCCGGGCTGATTGCCGCGCATGCATCGCTGCCCGTGAAGACGGTGACGGAACTCGTGGCACTCGCACGGCGCGACCCGACGATGAACTACACGAGTGCCGGCACGGGTACCACGACGCATCTGTCCGGCGAGTTCCTGTTCTCGCGGGCCGGCGCGAAGATCACCCATGTGTCGTACAAGGAGCAGGGACGGGCGATCAACGACTTCGTCGGCGGCCATCTGCCGGTGATGATCTACGCAATCCCGGCACTGCGGCCGTACATCGACAGCGGCAGGATCCGGCCGCTCGCGGTGACCTCGATCCGGCGCGTGCCGAGCCTGCCGGCGGTACCCACCGTCGCCGAGTCGATGATCCCGGGCTTCGACTTCACTGCCTGGTTCGGCATGATGGCGCCCGCAGGCACGCCGCGTCCGATCGTCGACCGCGTGCACCGGACCATCATCGGCGCGATGGAGACCGCCGAACTGAAGCAGCAGTTCGCCGCGCATGGGCTGGAGCCCGTCGGCATGGGTCCGGACGAGTTCCAGGCCTTCATGAAGGTCGACCTGCAGCGCTGGCGCCAGGTCATCGCGAGCACCGGCATCAAGGGCCAGTGACGCGCGGGATGGTGCGGGTCGGCTGGCCGACCCGCGGCAGACTCAGGTCTTGAGCAGTGCGCCCGGGATCGCGCGCGGGTCGCGTACCTTCCAGGCGTTGTTCTCGACCTGCGCGAGGAACTCGGCGACGAACTGGTTGAACAGTGCCGGCTCTTCCAGGTTCACCGCATGCCCTGTCTTCGGCAGCACGACCAGGCCACAGGCTGGAAGGATGCGCTTGAGGTAAATGCCGGGCTGGATGCAGTGGTCGTCCTCGTCGCCGACTACCAGCAGCGTCGGCACCTGCATGTCGCGCAAGCCGTCCTCGAGGTCGTAGAGGGAGGGGCGTCGGGCCTGCACGCCGCGCATGGTCGCCGCCGCGCCGACCTGCGAATGCTGCTTCAGCCGGTCGATGAAGGCGCGCCAGCCGCGCGGGTCCTTGTTCTGGAACTGCACGCGCGCGGCCGCCTCGCCGTAGATCTCGGCGAACTTCTCCGGCCCCATCGACTCGAACTTGCCTGCCGCCACTTCCGCCTGCGCACGCATCTCGCCCTCGAAGGCCTTCTCGGCACCGTAGCCGGCCGCTGCCGCAGTCAGCGACAGCGCGCGCGAAGCATGGTTCAGGCCGAAGTGCAGGGTGGCGAAGCCGCCCATCGAGATGCCGACGATGTGCGCCTTCACCAGGCCGAGGTGGTCCATTACGGCTGCGATGTCGTCGCAGGCCTGGCGCTGCGAATAGCGTTCGACCTCGGCAGGGATGTCCGACGGCGGGTAGCCGCGCGCGGCGTACACGATGCAGCGGTAGCGGCGCGAGAAGAACCCGACCTGCTGTTCCCAGCTGCGGTAGTTGTCGCCGAACTCGTGCACGAAGACGATCGGGGTGCCTGAACCGGCTTCTTCGTAATACAGCTTCACGCCATCGGCTGCGGTCGCGTAGGGCATTGCAGGCTCCTCGAGTTTGTACGGACGCGCGGTCAGCCGCGCATGCTGGTCAGGAACACCGCGATCGCGAGCGCCACCGCCGCGCCCACCGCCCACACCCAACGCGGCATCGCGCCGAGCGGGTCTTCAGCCGTGGGTGGCACGGGTGCGGCAGGCGGCGCTTCCGCGGCTGCCGTTGCCGGGTCGGCAGCCACCGGCGCCGGTGCAGCCGCCGCGGCCAAAGGCAGCGTCTCGTCGCCCGCCTCTGCGCCAGCGGTCGGCACGACGTTCTTCTCGAAGGCGTCGAAGAACTCCTGCGCCAGCTTGGTGGCCGTGCCTTCGATCAGGCGCGAGCCGACCTGTGCCAGCTTGCCGCCGACCTGCGCGTCGGCCACGTAGTTGAGGCGGGTGCCGCCCTCGACTTCCGCCAGCGTGACCGTCGCCTTCATCTTGCCGAAGCCGGCGACCCCGCCCTGGCCTTCGCCGACGATCGTGTACTGCTCCGGAGGCATCAGGTCGACCAGCTTCACGTTGCCCTTGAACCTGGCCTTCACCGGGCCGACCTTCAGCGTCAGCGTCGCGTTGAGCTCGGTGTCGGAAACCTTCTCGATCGTCTCGCAGCCTGGGATCGAGCGCTGCAGCACGCCCGGATCATTCAACGCAGCCCAGACAACCGGTCGTTTCGCCGGGATGATTCGTTCGCCTTTGATTTCCATAGTCGTCTCTGTCTGTCTGTTTGGTTTCAGGCGGGGTGGGTATACCGAGGGACTCTCTGGTCAGAACCGGAACAGCCGGCGCGGATTGCCCTCCGCGATCAGTTCGATGTCGCCGGCGGCGATGCCGGTCGCGCGCAGCGTCGCCATCGGGTCTTGGTCGGCGGGCGGGAAGGAGTCGTCGCTGCCCAGCACCACGCGATCCGCGCCGACCCGGTCGATCAGGTAGCGCAGTGCCGCAGGTTCATGGAGGATCGTGTCGTAGGACAGCCGCGTCAAGTACGACGAGGGTGCCATGGCTGCCACGTCCTGCTGCTGCCTTCGGTCCATGCGGCCGTGCATGCAGTCGAAGCGGCCGATCAGCCAGGGCAGGGCGCCGCCGCCGTGCGACAGGATCAGCTCCAGCTTCGGGAACCGGTCGAGCACGCCGGCACCGATCAGCGAGCCGACGCACAGCGTGGTGTCGTAGGTGTACTGCACGATCTGGTTCAGCGCATGGCGCGAGGTGCGTGCGTTCGGCGCAGGGGCAGCCGGATGGATGAACACCGGCACGCCGAGCGACTGTGCACAGTCCCAGTAGGCGTCGAGGTCGAGGTCGCCAAGGTTGGTGCCCTCGATGTTCGCGGCGACTACGCCGCCGACCGCGCCATCCTCGCGCACTGCGCGCTCGAGTTCGCGCGCGGCGCCGGCCGCATCCGGCAGTGCACCGGAAGCGAGCCACGAGAAGCGCGCGGGTTCACGCGCGCACAGCCGCGCCAGCGAATCGTTCAGCAGCCGGTGCCAGCGCATGCCCTGGGCCTGCGGCAGCGCATAGGCGAAGATGTCCGCCCACGCCGACAGCACCTGGCGGTCGATTCCGGTGCGGTCCATGCTCGCCAGCCGCTCGGGGATCGGCTCGACCAGCTTGCTGAAGAACGGCCGTACCTGCAGGCCGTGCGCGAAGCGAAGGCAATGGCAGCCGGGCGAGGACTCAACCACGGACACGCCGAAGTCTGCGGCGCGGATGGACAGCGGCTCGAGGATCTCGAGCGGGACATAGTGTGCGTGGACATCGATCGGCATGGTGGTGTTCCAGGGAGGATGTGTGGTCCGCGCGGGGCGCTCAAGCCGTCGTGCCCGCGCGCAGCCGGCGCGCTTCGTCGAGGATGGCCTCGACGATCGGTATGTGGCCGGTGCAGCGGCACAGGTTGCCGGAGATCGCATGGCGCACGTCGTCCGGTGTCGGGTCGGGCGCCTCTTCCAGCAGTGCGTGCGCCCAGATCTGCCGCACGTTACCGCACGTTACCGCACCTCAACGCCCGATCGCGACCAGTTGTTCGCTGATCTCGTCTGCCGCACGCCGGGTCAGGGCGATGATACGGGTGCGCTGCCGTTCGGTGAGGCGGAACGCCGGACCCGCGACCGACAATGCTGCCGCCAGCCGAGTGCCCTCGACCACTGGAGCCGCAGCCGCCCAGACGCCAGGGGTGATCTCTTCCGAGCTCTCGGACCAGCCCTGGCGCACGATGTTCGTCAGTTCTTCGTTGAACGGGCCGGACCTTCGCCGAAGGTCGGCGTCGATCTTGCGTGCGCGCGCGATATAGTCGTTGCGTTCACGGTCGACCATGTAGGCCAGCAGCAGCTTGGGCGATGCACCGCGATGCAGCGGGTAGGATGCTCCGACCTCGAACGACAGCCGCATGCGCTGCGCCGACTCGGCGCGCTCGATGCAGATGGCCGCGTCGCCGACCCGGCGCACCAGGATGACGCTTTCGCCGGAGGCATCGCGCAGCTTCTCCATCACGGGCAGGGCCACCTCGATGAAGCTGAACGCTGCACGAGAGGCGCGTGCCAGCTCGACCATGCGAGGCGACAGGTGGTATCCGCCGTGGCCGTCATCGGTGACCAGCCCCACCTCGCGCAGCAGCGCGATGTAGCGGTAGGCTGTCGACAGCGGGACCTTGACGCCCTTGGCGATGGCGTCGACGGTGACGACCGGTCGGTCGGGCGTGAACGAGGTCAGGACCTGCAGGACCTTGCGTGAACTGGCCGTGCCGCGGATGCGCTTGGCAGGGGCGAGGGGCAGCAGTTCCTTTGGCCGCGGTGCGGCGGCGCGCGGGGCTTTTGCCCGAGTCGGGGCGGTGGTCTTGCGAGCAGGCATCTGTTTTTCCAGATTGATTATTACCATGCAGCAGTATAGCCTTATCCCCTTGTGAGATGGTGTCGCGTTCCGTCGATCGGCCGGCGAAACCAGACACAGGAGAACTCGATGGACCTGCAACTTTCCGGCAAGAAAGCGCGGATCACCGGCACCATGATCGAGACCGACAGCGGACAGCAGAGGCCGTTGATGCACCAGCTGCGCGACCGCTGATCGCCCGCGGGTGGACACGTCCGGCGGCAGCGCCCGGCGGCAGGTCGAACGGCTGCTGCAGCGCATCGAGCACGAGGATGCGTCGGTCCATGCACTGAGCGCGCGCATGGACGCGGCCGCGCTCGCGGCGGCGGACCGGCTGGATGCGCTAGCCGCGCCGTTGCGCGAGGCGCTGCCCCTGGCCGGGATGCCGGTCGTGGTCAAGGACCTGATCGACACACCGCCGGCGGCGTGCCGCGGCGGACTGGACCTGTTCGACGAATGGCGCCCGGTGGACCCGGCAGAGTCGGTGCGGCGGCTGGAGGCAGCCGGCGCGATCATTGTCGGGGTCGGAGAGACCGACCACGCAGGCTTCGGCGTGCGTACCGCCCGCGTGCGCCATCCGCTGGCACCCGGCCATACCGTCGGCGGGTCCAGCGGCGGATCGGCCGCCGCCGTCGCGGCAGGTTGGGTGCCCGCCGCCCTGGGCACCGACACCGGGGGGAGCATCCGCATCCCGGCCGCCTGCTGCGGCGTCGTCGGCTTCAAGCCGACCTGGGGCCGCGTCCCGGTCCGTGGCGTGCGCACGCTGGTGACGTCGCTCGACCATGTCGGCCCGATCGCCCGGGATGTCGCAACGGTGCGCCGCGTGCAGCAGGTGCTCGATCCGGAGGGCATGAGGGTGGCCGGGCAGGCTCGCCGGAGGGCGAAACCCGCGGGTCTGCAGTGGGCACAGTTGCGGATCGGCGTCGCGACCTCGCTGGTCGCCGACTGCGACCCGGCGACCTCGGCCACGGTCGCTGCCGCACTTGAACGGCTTGCCGCTGCCGGTGCGGTGATGCTGCCGGTCGAACTGCCTGGCGATCCACTGCTGGAGGCGGTGCATGAAACGGTCTTCTGCCACGAGGCGGCACAGGCGTGGCAGGACGTGCTGCGCGACCCCTCGCGACTGGCCCGGCTGCCCGCGATGGTACGCAACACCCTGCTCGCTGGATCCGGCGTCAGCCGGGTGGCCTACGACGCTGCCATGGCCGCACGTGCGCGCCTGAGGACGGCTGTCGAGCGCCTGCTGGATCCGGTCGACCTGTTGCTCAGCCCGACGCTGCCGGTGCTGGCACCCCCGGTCGATGCTCGCCAGGTGCGCCTGCGCGGCCGGGACCATGGGTTCACCGGCCTGCTGATCCGCAACACCCGGCTGTTCAACCATACGGGCAACCCGGCACTGGCATTGCCTTTGCCCGCTGCCGTCCCTGCCGACCGCAGGCAGGCGAGCCTGCAACTGGCGGCGGCCTGCGACCGGGATGCCTGGCTGCTGGACGTTTCGGAGGCGATGGAGACGCTGCTGGCGGCAGGCTGAGCCCGCGACGGTCGGTGCCAACCGTCCGCCGACACGGTCCCATGTGCCGCTGTCGGGGGGGGGCACACTGACAGCATCGTAAATCATGAACGCCTTCTCGCAATGCGACAAATCCCTTTTGCCTGGTGCAGACAATCGCGAGAAAGTCCTGCAAAATAACGGCCGGGGGCGGGTCTGTCCCGGGTGCCACTCTGTGGCGCTGGCGATCGACCGGCGGAAATCGGGTCACAAACTCGGGGTGCGATCCGCCGGGATCGATGCGCCGGGCTGTGCGGCGGGGGGTTGACGATGGCAAGGCACCACCGGCGTTTCGCGCTGAGGGATACCGTTCGACACACGCTGATGGTGGCGGCTGCGCTGCAGGCTGCCTTCGGCAGTGGCGGGCTGCATGCGCTGCCCACCGGCGGACAGGTTGTCATCCCGGGATCCGCCCAGATCGGCGCGCCGGTGAACAACGCCCTGACGGTCACCAACGCCCCCGGCGCGATCATCAACTGGCAGAGCTTCTCGATCGCGCCGAACGAACTGGTGCGCTTCGTCCAGCAGAATGCGGCCAGTGCGGTGCTGAACCGGGTGACCGGCAGCCAGATGTCGGAGATCATGGGGCGGTTGCAGTCCAACGGCCGCGTGTTCCTGGTCAACCCGAACGGCATCGTCGTCGGGCCCGGCGCGGTGATAGACACCGCTGCCTTCATCGGCTCCACGCTGCCGATGCTCGACCGCGACTTCATCGACGGCCGGCTGCGCTTCCAGGGCGATGCGTCCAGCAACGGCCGGATCGTCAACCAGGGCTCGATCCGCACCGGGTTCGGCGGGCAGGTGATGCTGGTGTCGCCGAACATCGAGAACACCGGGCTGATCGAGGCGCCCGGCGGGCAGATCCTGCTCGCAGCGGGCAAATCGGTGACCATCACCTCGCTCAATGCCAGCGGGGTCAGCTTCGAACTCCAGGCGCCGACCGATTCGGTGGTCAACATCGGGCAACTGCTGGCCGATGGCGGCGTCGTGCGTGCCTTCGCCGGAAGCCTGCGCCACAGCGGGGACATCCGTGCCAATTCGCTGGTGCGCGACGCGGGCGGGCAGATCGTGCTGCAGGGCTCGCGCGAGACGACCCTGACGGCTGGCAGCAGCACCCGTGCCGATGGCCGCACCGGTGGCAGCGTGCAGGTGGATTCCGCCGGCGCCACGCGCGTCGAAGGCAGCGTGTCTGCGACCGGCAGCACCGGCAACGGTGGCCGGGTCGAGATCACCGGTGATCGCGTCGTGCTCGCCGGCACCGCGACGGCCGATGCGTCGGGTGCGACCGGCGGCGGCAGCGTGCTGGTCGGCGGCGACTGGCAGGGCGGCAATGCAGCGGTCCGCAATGCAACGTCCACCTTCGTCGGGTCCGGCGTCACGTTGAAGGCCGATGCCACCGTCAATGGCGATGGCGGCACCGTCGTTGCCTGGGCGGACGGCAACACCCGTTTCCTGGGCATGCTGTCCGCACGCGGCGGTGCGCAGGGCGGCGACGGCGGCCGTGCAGAGGTGTCCGGCCGCGGCGAACTGCTGTTCATCGGCGGCGCCGACCTGGGTGCGCCGAACGGCCGCTTCGGCAGCCTGCTGCTCGATCCGCTCGACCTGTTCATCGACACCGCAGGCGGCCTGAATCCGGCGATCATCGACGAGAGCACCGACTTCCCGAACAATGCGGTGACCGTTTCGCCGGCAACGCTGGCGGCCATCACCGGCAACGTCACGCTGTACGCGTCGCGCGACATGCGCTTCAACTCGAACGTGACGCTGACCGGGGCGGGGCAGTCGCTGACCGCGCAGGCGGGGCGCGACCTGCAACTCGGTTCGACGCTCACGACCAGCAACGGGGCCGTGTCGCTGAACGCCGGCCGTTCGATCACCACGTTCGGTGCGCCGTCCATCGCTGCCGGCACGGGTGCGGTGAGCGCCACCGCCGGAACCGGCAGCGTCACGCTGGGCAGCGTGGCCAGTGCCGGCAGCCTGACGGTGAACAGCAACGGCAACCTGTCTGCGTCGACGCTCAACGCGGCCGGCCCGGTCGTGCTGAGTTCGGCATCGGGGTCGATCGACACCGGCGTGATCACCAGCGGTGGTGGCAGCGTCACCCTCACTTCGGCGACATCCACCAGCACCAGCGGCATCACGACCGCCGGTGGTGCGATCAGCGCAAACGCGGCGTCCGGCAGCGTGGACCTCGGCACGGTCAGTACCATCGCCGGGTCGGGCCCCGCAGGCGGCTCGCTGGTGGTCACCGCTGCCGGTGGCACCACGTCGATCTCGAGCTGGGCCGGTGGCAACGGCAGTGCCGCACTCAGTGGCCGCAGCGTCGACACCGGCACGCTGAACACGACTGGCGATGTCTCGCTCACCGCGACCGCAGGCTCGATCTACGCCACCATCGACAATGCCGCGTCGGTCACGGCGACGGCAGACAACGCGGCCAACAACAACAACAACGGGTTCACCCCCGCCAACACGTTCGAGACCTACAACGGGTTCTCCGGCAGCAACGCGAATATCAACCTGTCTTCCAGTACGGTGCTGAACGCGACCTCGGTCACGGCCACGGCGACCGGCTGCTCGCTCTATTCCTGCGCGGGCGCGTCGATCACGTTGTCCGGAGACCAGGGCGTGAGCGTCGGCAACGTGGTGGCGTCCGCACCGTCCACGACCACCTTCGCCGCGCCGTTCAACTCGATCAGCGAATCAATCAACATCAGTTCGAATGCGGGCTCGATCACGGCGAGATCCGCTGCATCACAGGTCGTGGCAACCGATGTCACGCTCTCGACTGGCCGGCTGTCCGGCGGCGGCATCGGCACCAGCGCGCTGCCGCTGCAGGTCAATGCCGGCCGTTCGTTCACGTTCCAGCCGAACGGAAACTTCGGTATCCAGCTCACCGGCAGCGGGCCGAACCAGCTCATCTTCGAGCCCGGCGTTGCGACCACCGGCAGCACCTGGTCTGGCAGCATGACCGGCCCGGTGGCCATCTCCGCCAGCGCGACCGACAGTACGGTCACGGTGGCCAGCTTCTCGGCCACTTCGGGCTTCGACGACCTGGTGTTCAGCGGGTCGCCGCTGATCCAGGTGAACACGGTCAACGGCAACATGGTCGTCGATTCGATGACCGTGCCTGCCGGCGACCAGACTGGCCGCCTCCCCCCGTTCTCGGGCAGCATCGTGGTTCAGGACATGCCGGTCACGGTGCAGGCGAGCGGCGCCCTCACCGTCAGCAACTACCTCCGCGGCACGGGTTCCATCGGGAAGGGCACTTCGTTCACGGCAAATGGCGGCCCGCTGGTGCTTGGTACGATCGCGCTCGACCGTGACACGTTCAGCGCCAGCGGACGCGACAGCGTCACGGTTGGCAACGTGTCGAGCGCGGGTGCGATCTCGATCACGTCGAGCCCCCTGAACACCGTCTCTGGAAACGTGACCATCGGCCAGGTGAACAGCTCGGCCGATGCTGTGAGCATCACCGCGATCGACGGCACCATTGCGGCTGCCAGCGATGGCGTTGCGTTGGAGGCTACAGCCTTCGGTGCGTTGACCCTTGAGGCGGGCAGCATCGGTACGGTGGGGTTCACGGCGCCGTTCGATGTCGCTGGTGGCACCGTGGTGCTCACCGCCAACGGCTCCGCCGCCGGCACCGGCTATATCGGTTCCGGCGACACGCCCACGGATGCGGTGACTGCAGCCACGTCGCAGTTGACCGTCAGTGCCACCCGCCAGTTCAATGTAGATACCGGTGCCGTCCCGCTGGTGAACCTGACCGTCACCGCGACGCCCTCGGGCGTCGGTGCCGGCGGGTTCGCGCGGGTCAGGTCCGCCGGCCAGCCGTTCTTGTTCGCCACGGATGGCTTCAAGTTCACGCTGTCCAACCTGGCGACCACGACGCAGCTGGACGGTGGCACGCTCTCGTTCACCAGCACTGCCGGCAGCATCGAGTTCGGGGGTATCGATTTCAGCGCGACCAACAGCGGCCTGACGCTGCGCACGCAGCAGAACGCGACCGGTGACATCACGCGCATCGCCGGGCCGGTGAACCTCGGCAGCGGCCTGCTGACCGTCCAGGCCGACCGCGACCTGAGCCTCGGCGACCTCACGGTTGGTGGCCTCTTGACGGGTAGCGGCACCGGTTCCGTCCCCGCCGGACAGGGCGCCTGCGAGGTCATCGGCTTCTCGTTCGTCTGTGCGCCCAACACGCTGACTGTCGGCAACATCACCGGCATCGGCCTCGGCAGCTTCAACCTGAGGACGCGGCGCGCGATCTCGGCCGGCACGATCGACGGCGCGGGCAGCCTCGGGCTCTTCAACAACTCGGGCGTCATTTCGACCGGCGCGATCGGCAGCAGTGCGGCGCCGGTGTCGAACGTACAGATGTTCTCGGGCGGCAACCTCGTCACCGGAACGATCGAGGCGGATACCATCTACCTGTCCGCCGTCGGTACGGCGACGACCGGTGCGTTGAACAGCCTCGCAACCACGGGCGGCGCCTCCACCTTCGTCGGTGCGAATGGCGCGGTGAACACCGATACGATCAACGCTGCGGCGGTTGCACCCGGGCAGGTGACGTTGCAATCCCAGACGTCGGTGATCGCCGGCGCGATTGCCGGTAGCGACGTACTTGTGGGCTCTTCGACTTCGAACAACCCGGCGCTGAACCTCGGCACCATCACCGGCGCGACCAGCGTTTCGCTGCGGGGTGGATCGATCACGGTCGGGGCGATCGCGATGGACGCCGCGAACGCTGGCGTGCTGTCGATCGGGGCGAACGGCCCTCTGACCCTGGGTGGTGCGATCACGTCGGCCGATGGAACGGGCGTATCGATCAACGCCGGCAACACGGGTCCGCTGTTGTTCAGCCGCATCGAGGCCGGCGACACCGGCCGGGTGTCGATCACGAACGCGAGCGGCATCGAGCAGACCCAGGCAGCCGGCGGTGGGGGCGGCATCCGCGCCGGCACGGTACTGCTGTCGGCCAACAGCGGCTCCCTGCTCGGCCCCGGTGCCGACAACGCGCGCCTCACGCTGCGCAACACGAAGGACCTCACGTTGGTCGCCAGCGCGGATTCCCGCATTGCGCTGGTCGATGGCGCCGGCAGCGCGCCCGGCCCTGAACTGGTCAACCTGGACATCACCCGCAGCCGGAACAACGGCACCTTCGTGCTCGATGGCCTCAGCCCGACGCAGACGCTCGCGCTGGTCGATACGGGCGGTGGTACACGCATCACGCTGGACAGCAGCGGCAGCGCCGGCGCGCTGGATTTCCGCTATCGCAATAACGACAGCGCCGGCACGATCGAGGTGCCGGCGATCCGGACCAACGGTGGCCGCGTGGTACTCGAAGCGCCGAACGGAGACGTGCGCGTGACCACGATCGACGCCGCCGGCAGCGCGCTCGATCGGCAGGTCAACATCAACTCCGGCGGGAACGTTGACGTTGCGGGCCTCATCGATGGCGGCGGCTCGCCGGTGACGATCAACGCCGCGCAGCAGGTCCGGCGCACCTCCGCGGCCGGCGAAGTCCGCTCGAACACCGCCGTCAACGTCAGGTCCGTCGGCGGCAATGCGATCGGCGCCAGCCCCGCCAACCAGCGATTCCGGGTCAGCGCCTCGTCGGTCAACCTCGACGGCGGCGACATCTACGCCGACCTCGCCGGCACGACCGATCTCTCGCTGCGCGCCACGAACACGTTGTCGGTCGCCTCGGATACCGCCCTCAAGTCGATCTTCCTGTCGATCGATGCCACCGGGACCGGGCCCGATCCGTTGATCACCGCGCCGACCCAGGCATTCGGACTGGCCCGGCTGTCCGGTGAACTCCAGATCGGCACCGTTTCGTCGACGACGCCGCTCGACTTTCTGGGGGTCACCACCACGGCCGGCGGCATGCGGGTCATCGGCGCCGGCACCGGCGCCTCGTCGATCGCCGCGACAGCGCTGCGGCTGGAATCGGCGGGTCGACTGCACCTGGATGGCACCGGCAACGCGCTGGTGCTTGTGAATGACAACCAGTTTTTCGGTGCGGTGAGCGGCGAACTGAAGGTCGATGGCCGCGCGACGCTGACTGCGACGGGCCCCCAGTACCTGACCACCTTCGTCGGCGGAAGCGATATCGTGTTCGAGCCCATCGGCGCGATTGCCGTTACCGGGGGGGTCCAGGACATGGTCAGCTCGAAAGATATCCGGCTGCTGGGCGGGAGCACGGGCAGCTCGACCGCGACGCTGACCTCTACGGACGGTTCGCAGACTCTGATCGCCGGATTCTCTACCGGCGCAGGCTCCATCCTGCTGAATGCGGGTAGCGGCGCGGGCGTGGCCATCCAATCGACCGGCGCCGGGCAACAAGTCCTGCGAGCGCCCGGCGACATCAGGCTGACCGGTGGTGGTACCGCCGGCGGCACGGAAGCGGCCTCGGTGCTGGTGCGCCAGTCCGGCAACGGCGGGCAGTTGCTGGAGGCACGCGGGTCGATCGTGCTCACCGGCGGCATCGGCGGCGATGGCACGGTGCTCGTGCACAACAGCGGGAGCGGCACGCAGAGAATCGGCGATCCGTTCCGCTGCTGTACCCCTTACGCCACCGACACGGTCACGCTGCAGGGCGGCAGCGGCGCCGGATCGTCGGTCGAACTGCGCAGCACCGGTGGCCAGCAGCTGGTGGAGCCATTCGCGGTACTGAACGTGAACGGCGGCACCGGCAGCGGAGCCCATGCGCGTATTGCCAGCACCAGCACGAGCAATCAGGTGATCGGCGGCCCGAGCTATTTCTGCTGCAACATCGACCCGGTCGACACGATCGCGATCGCGGCCGGAAGCGGCACCAATGCGTTCGCCGAGATCATCGCCACCGGTGCACAGCGCGTCACCTCGGCCAGCAGCCTCGCGATGACCGGCAGCGCCGCCACCGGCGGCCATGCGCTGATCCGCGGCACGGGCCAGGACATCAGAACGGCCGCCACCAGCCTGGTCGCGGGTACCGGCAGCGGTGCCGATGCGCAGATCCTGTCCCTCGGCAGCGTGCCGCAGTTCATCTACCCGACATCGCTGTCCCTGGCTGGTGGGGGAACTGCAGGCGCGAACTCGGCGTCGGCGCGTATCGTCGCCGGCGGCGACCAGACGCTCGGCGCGACCAACCCGACGACGCTGACCGGCGGTGCCGGCCCGAACTCGGTGGCGGAAATCCGCAGCGCGGGCCCGCAGACCCTGAACCTCGGCAACCTCACGCTCACCGGCGGCACGGATGCCCAGTCGTGGGCGAAGATCTCCGCCGTCGGCAGCGTGCAGAGCATCTCCGCCAGTACCGTCCAGCTGAGCGGAGGCACCGCAGCCGGGACGGTCGCTCAGATCGACTCGGCTCTCGGCCAGACCTTCTTCTTCGGCAACACGACGCTGGCAGGAGGCACCGGTGCCGCGGGTTCCACCAACGCGGCCGGAGCCCTGATCATCAATGGGGCCGGTGACCAGACGGTCTACACCGGCAGCCTGACCATCCGCAGCGGCGCGGCCTACGCCCCCTCCGGCATCGTCAACGTGGTCAACGCCGGCGGCCAGCAGGTCAGCGCAGGCGGCAACATCCAGATCACGACCAGCGCCGGCGCGAACACGGTCGATGCGCCCCTGGTTGACGGCTACCATTCGGGCATCTTGCAGGCCGGCAGCGGCGTCCAGGTCATCGACGGCGCGTCGATCACGGTCGACAATGTCCACTCGACAGGCAAGGTCGGCATCGCAAACCGCGGCCTGCAGCAGCAGTTTGTATTCGCCACGTCCGGGACGCTCAGCGTCCTCTCCTCGGGCAGCAGCGGCACGGCAACCATCGATACCACCTCCGGACTGCAGTCGATCACCGGCAACAGCGGCATCATCGTCACGGCAACGGCCGGCAGCGGCATTGCGCAGATCGCCAACACCGGCGGCGACCAGACCTTCGGCGCGGCCTCCGGCCCGGTGCTGGTGCAGGCGAGCGGCGGCAGCGGCAGCGCGAAGATCGCGGCCTCTGGCTCTCAGACCTTCACCGCGGTGGGCGCGCTTGAAGTCACGACCGCGCCGGGCGCGACCGGCAACGCGGAGGTGACCGCCGGCGTCGACCAGTCGATCCACACCACCGACGGCACCCCGTACGGCTTCAGCCTGAAGGTGGCTGCGTTCGGCACCGGCAGCGCGCAGGTCGGGGCGGTCGGCAACCAGCTGATCCAGGCCGACTATCCAGAACTGATGCAGGGGGTACGCGATGGCCGCATCTTCATCGGCGATGCGGTAGCCCTCGGGCCGTCGGTGATCAAGGCGACGAACCAGGACATCTTCGCGCGCTCGATCACCATCCAGGGTGGGTCGACCGGCGCGGCAACGGCCAAGCTCGACTCTTCTGGCAACCAGACGATCAGCATCCTCACCCCGAGTACGCTGCCCTCCGGCATCACGGTGGCTGGCGGCGCGGGCGGCAGCGCCTCGCTCGATCCCCTGGTGCAGACCATCCTGTCCAACGGGCCGGTCCAGGTGATCGGTGGCAGCGGCAGCAACGCCTTCGCGCTGATCCAGAGCAGCGGGTCGCAGACCATCGTGGTGACCGGGCCCGCTACGCCGGACAGCGTGCTGATCCAGGGCGGGAGCGGCAACAACGCCTATGCAGCGATCACCACGCCCGACCCGGCGATGGCGCTGGGCACCACTGGCGGCATCAGCCTGGTCGGCGGCACAGGGGCCAATGCGGATGCCGTGTTCGGCAACGGCGCGGTGAACATCGTGAACTTCGCGTGCGGCACCGCGTTCACCTGCACCTTCACCAACCTGGGCGTCGACCCGTTCCTGAATCCAGGCGTCGACGTCGGCATCGCGAACAACGGGGTGTTGGTGCCCCTCGCCAGCATCCTTTCACCCCCGAGTGGTCCTCCCCCTGTGCAGGCCGACAACCCGCTGCCGTTCGACTTCGGCAACGTGCTGACGACGCTGGTCGGCCAGACGGACCAGGTGCTGCTGCAAGGCAGCGCAGGGCAGGAAACGCTCGTGATGCCACTCGGACGGAGGCTGACGCTGTGCCGCTGAACGATGACCGGATGGCTTCGATGATGAAGCGCGGTTCGACGGCTGCCCGGCGCGCAGTGCTGGCGTTCTGCCTGCCGCTCGCCGTGCTGCTTGCCGGCAGTGCCGTTCCGGCGCAGGCGCAGACGCAGACTCAGGCCCAGACAGCGGCGCCCGCAGTGGCGCAGCCGGCCGCGGCGGCCGATGCCTCGGTCGGTGAGGTCACCTACGCGCAGGGCGTGGTCAGCGCCCAGCGCGACGGCGAGGCGGCCCGCTTCCTGATTTCGGGGGATGCGATCGGGCAGGGCGAGGTAATCACCACCGGTGCACGGGGCTTCGCCCAGATCGGCCTGCGCGACGGCACCCGGATGACGCTGCGCCCGAACACCCGCTTCGCCGTGACGCAGTTCTCGCAGCGCCCGGGCGAGGAGGCGATCGCGATGCAGCTGCTGCGCGGCGGGTTGCGCGCCATCACCGGGCTGGTGAGCAAGGCGGGGCCGGATCGCCTGCGGTTGCAGACCAGCACGGCGACCATCGGCGTGCGTGGCACCGACTTCGACGCCCGGATCTGCGAGGGCGAATGTCGTGGGGAGCAGCGCACCGCGCAGGTGGCACCGAAGCCGCTACCGCAGGAAGCGGTGATCGCACGCATCGCGGGGATGTCCGGCAGTGCGGTCGCGGTGAACGCTGCCGGGACGCCGCGTCCGCTCGCCCTCGATGCAGCCCTGTTCACCGGCGAGACGGTGCGTACTGCGGTCGGCTCCTGGGTGGTGATCGCGTTCCGCGACCGTTCGGTCATCACGCTGTCGACCGCATCGGACCTGCGGCTCGAGGATGTGCGCTTCCGGCCGCAGCAGCCGGACCAGGAGAGCTTCGTCGTACGCCTTCTCGCCGGCAGCCTGCGGGCGCTGACCGGGCAGATCGCCGCGCGCAATCCGCGCTCGGTGCGCTTCCAGACCACCACGGCGACGATCGGGGTCCGCGGCACCGGCCTCGACCTGCGGCTGGCGGAGCATTGCGTCGCGGCCAGCTGTACGCCGCAGTCGACCTTCGCCTTCGTCTGGGCGCGCTCGATCGTGTTCCTCGTCGATGGTGTCGAGCTGGAGATCCCGCCCAATCGGGCCGCTGTGTTCGACCCGTCGGTGAAGAATGCGCAACTGCTCGACGCGGTGCCGGATTTCTTCAAGGTCGAGACTGCGCCCCGTCCGGACCAGCTGACGATCGACTTCGACCGGTTGTTCGCACTCACCAGCTTCAACGATGCCGCGCCCGGAGTGTATGTCGGCGTACGCGATGGCAATGTCAGCCTGTTCGGGCCTGATGGCGTGATCGATCTGGGACCGCTCGAATCGGGCTTCCTGGGTGCGGACAGCAAGCGTCCGGTGCGTTTCGCCAGCCTGCCCGCGTTCCTTTTCAACGATCCGTTCCCGAGGCCGGACATCCCTGGTTCGAAGGTACGGGTCCTGTCGCTGATCGGCCTGGGCAGTGAAGCCGGCAGCACGGCCTGCGAGGTAAGATGAGTCGCCGCAAGCGCGTTTGCCTGATTGCCCTGTCGATCGCCTCGATCGGTTCGCCGGCGCTGTACGGCGCGGCCGGATTGCCCGAAGGCCAGCCTGCCACTGCAGTTGCCACCGCTGATGCCGGGGTGCTGCTGGTCGTGTCGCGCTTCGAGGTCGGCGGCACGAATCCGCTCGATGCCAACGAGACAGGCACGATACTCAAGCCCTACCTGGGCGAGCACCGCAGCCTGGCGACACTCGAGGCTGCAGCGGTGGCGCTCGAGAACACGATGCGCGAACGCGGCTTCGCCTTCCATCGCGTGATCGTCCCGGCCCAGCGTCCGGAAGGCGGTGTCGTGAGGCTCGAGGTGCTGCACTTCTCGCTCGGCGCGGTCAACGTCTCGGGCAACCAGCACTTCAGCGCGGCCAACGTGCTGCGCAGCCTGCCGGCGCTCAAGCCCGGGGTCTCGCCCGACGTCGGCGAGCTTGCGCGGCAACTGTCGCTGGCCAACGAGCATCCGGCCAAGCGGCTGACCGTCACCGTGCGCGAGAGCACCTCCACCGATGCCCTCGATGCAGAGGTGGCGGTGCGCGACGTGAAGCCGAGCCAGTTCTTCACCAGCATCGTCGGCAACTCGCGCGACGAGTACAACCTGGTCAACCAGAACACCGGTTACACCCGGCTCACGCTCGGCTACCAGAACGGCAACCTGTTCGACCGCGACCATGCCGGTACGTTCGCCTACACCACGTCGCCCGAGAACCTCGACGCGGTGAAGCAGTACGCCGGGTACTACAGCCTGCCGATCTATGAACTGAGCAGCCAGGTGTCGGCCTACTACGTGCGTTCGGATATCGATACCGGATCGATACCGGTCGGTGGCCTGCCGTTCAACGTCAGCGGCCGTGGCACCTTCTACGGTGCCCGCGTCACTTACACCCTGCCGCGCGTGTCCGACATCACGCAACTGCTGTCTGCAGCCTACGACGTACGCTCGTTCGAGAACACCGTGGGCACGCTCGGCGTGGTGCTGCCCAGCACGCCGGTCACCACCCGGCCGTTGTCCCTGCGCTACCAGGCGCGCGGTGAACGCGAGTGGGGTGGCGCCAGCGGCTATGTCGAGTATGCGGTCAATGTCAGTGGCAGCGATGCGGGTTCGTTCGCGGCGGCGCGTGCGGGCGCGACCGACGACTGGAACGCCTGGCGCCTGGGCTTCGATGCGAACTACACCTGGGGCACCTGGGTGCTGTCCACCCGCCTGCGCGGACAACTCAGCGGCGACTACCTGATCGC
This sequence comes from Betaproteobacteria bacterium, assembly GCA_947458265.1. Taxonomy (GTDB): domain Bacteria; phylum Pseudomonadota; class Gammaproteobacteria; order Burkholderiales; family CAIKXV01; genus CAIKXV01. The sequence goes on along the minus strand of CANGYF010000019.1, from coordinate 44,174 downwards.
CGGCGAGCAGTTCGGACTCGGTGGTTCGGCTTCGGTGCGCGGCCTGCGCGAGCGCGAGTATGCGGGCGAACGCGGCTATTCGGCGACGTTCGAAGGTATCGGTCCCGCGTTCGCCGGTAGCCTGCGCCCGGTGCTGTTCGTCGATCATGGCTATGCCTACCAGCGTGCGGCACCCGTACCCGTTGCCGGCGCCATCACGGGTGGACAGGCCGCGTCCAGCGCCGGCATCGGTGTGCGCTGGAACTGGCAGCGCAGGCTCGACGTGGCGACCGACCTCGCTTACGTCCTCGACGGCTTGCCGGGGCCGGTCGGTACGCCGGGTACCCCGAGCGGCCATGTGAAGCTGCATTTCTCCGTGTACTACCGTTTCTGAGGCACGGAGCGGGTAAGCTGGGGTGGGAATGTCATCCCGGTTTCAATAAGCCGGGGTCCCTTGCCGAGAGTGAGCACGTTTTTGCTCGCTCATTCACCCACCCGGAATACAAAGGCCACCCGTGCTTACCAAAGGACTGATCCGAATTCTCGCAACCGTCGGCCTCGTCGCCGCCGGCATGACTCCGGCCGTCGCCCAGCAATCCGCGATCGATGCCCAGCTCACCCGCCTGAGCGCGACCATGGAAGGGCGCAACATGGCCCAGGCTTCGCGCGACCTCACCGGTTCGCTGCGCAACGGCCAGCGTACCGACTGGACGATCTTCCTCGTCAAGGAAATCGACTACCGCATCCACGGCGTATGCGACAACGACTGCCGCGACCTCGACCTGATCCTGCTCGACGAGCGGGGCAACGAGATCTCGCAGGACACCTCCACCGACGACATCCCGATCGTCAACGCGCGTCCGAAATGGACCGGCCGCTTCACGCTGCGCGTGTTGATGGAAGACTGCAAGGTCAACCCCTGCAACTACGGCGTGCGCTTCTTCGCACCGAAGTAACGCTGCACCGCCTGCCGCGCCGTCGCACGACGCTGCGGCTTGAGACGCCGCCGCAGCTTCAGACGATGCCGCGGCGGCGGAGCTCCTCGATCTCTCCGGCCGAGCGCCCGAGGAGTTCGCCGAGCACCTGGTCCGTGTGCTCGCCGAGCAGGGGCGGACGGCGATGCTCGACCGGCGTTGCCGAAAGACGCATCGGACTCGCGATGGTCGGCACCTCGCCCGCGACTGGATGCGGCAGCTTCATCGCCAGCCCGCGCGCGCGCGCCTGCGGATCGGCGAACACCCGGTCCATGGTGTTGATCGGCCCGCAGGGCACGCCTGCACCTTCGAGTGCCGCGATCCAGTGATCCATCGACTCGCAGGCGATCGGTGCAGCCAGCAGTGGTGCCAGAACCGATCGGTTGCGCACCCGGTCTGCATTGCTCAGGAAGCGCGGGTCGTCGGCAAGCGCGGGTACGCCCAGCACCGTGCACAGCCTGCGGTACTGGCCATCGTTGCCGGTGGCGATGATGATGCTGCCGTCCTTCGCGCGGAAGGTCTGGTAAGGCACGATGCTCGGATGCCCGTTGCCGATGCGCGGCGGGTTGTCGCCCGACACCAGGTAGTGCATCGCCTGGTTCGACAGGTAGGCCACCTGCACGTCGAACAGGGCCAGGTCGATGTACTGGCCGGCGCCGGTCGTGTGCCGTGCCTGCAGCGCGGCGAGCACCGAGATCGTCGCGTACTGCCCGGTCATGATGTCGGTGACGGCGACGCCGGCCTTGAGCGGCCCGCCGCCGGGCACGTCGTCGGGTTCACCGGTGATGCTCATCAGGCCGCCCATGCCCTGCATCAGGAAGTCGTAGCCGGCGCGTTCGCGGTACGGACCGGTCTGGCCGAAGCCGGTGATCGAGCAGTAGATGAGACGCGGGCACGACACCGACAGCGAGGCATAGTCGAGTCCGTACTTCGCCAGCCCGCCGACCTTGTAGTTCTCGAGCAGGATGTCCGACTTCGCCGCCAGTTCCCTGGCGATGGCCTGTCCCTCAGGGGTCGAGATGTCGAGCGTGATCGAACGCTTGCCACGGTTGGTCGACAGGAAGTAGGCGGATTCTCCGGTCGGCTGGCCGGCTGCGTCCTTCGCGAACGGTGGGCCCCAGCCTCGGGTGTCGTCTCCGGCACCGGGCCGTTCGACCTTGATCACCTCGGCACCGAGGTCGGCGAGGTTCTGGCTGCACCAGGGGCCTGCGAGCACCCGCGACAGATCGAGCACCCTGCAGCCTTCGAGCGGACCGCGCATCGTATGTTCCCTATTCATTCATCGCCGACGAACGGCAGGAGTGCCTGCAGCAGCGCGGGCGAGGCAAAGAGGCGCGCCGGGTCGTCGCCGGCATCGATAACCTCCACGGTACGCCAGTACACCGGCCGGCCGCTTTCCAGCGCGGCCTGCCGGCCGGCACTGGCGAGGTTGCGGCCGCGTGCCAGCAGCGAATCACCTGCAGGCCCGCCGGGTGCGCGGTCTGCACCGCTCGTGCCGAGCAGCAGCGTCAGCGGCTGGGCGAGGTAGGCGCGGATCGCCGGCTCGCTGGCCATCGACCCGGGCAGTTGGCCGAAGCCCCAAGGGAAGTCCAGCGAACGGTTGGGCATCAGCGTGGTGCGCGGGTTGGCCGCGACCACGTGCATCGCTTCGGTCGGCGCGAACGCGGCCCATCGCACCAGGGCCTCGGCCCCCGCGCCGTGGCCGAGCAGGGCATGCGGGACCGGATCGCCGCCATCGATGCGCAGCTGGCCGACCAGCGACGACAGCACCGCATCGAGCCGCAGCGCCGGCGGCTCGGGCTCGATCACCACGCCATTGTTCGGGAAGGTGCGCCGGGCCACGCCAGCCCATGCATAGCGCCAGGCCGCGAACCGCCCGGCGTCGAGCTGCGGCGCGGCGATCGTGTAGCCATGCGCTTCGGCGATCGGGATCGCAAAGTCGCGGTAGCGCTGCGCCTCGCCGCCCTCGTCGTGCAGCACCAGCAGCAGTGGTCCGCGCCGGGGTGCGAGCGCCGCCGGGCTGCCGGGCAGCTGCGCAACGGTCGCGGGCCGGTAGGTGAACACCGTGACCTGCAGGTCGGCAGCCTGCAGCACCAGGCGACCGCGGCCGATCGGTACAGCCGTGGCCTGTGCCGCCTGCACGACCTGCGCCGCCCGCACGGCTGTCGCTGCGTCCGCAGCCGGTGCCGTGGCCGGCTGCGCGGCAAGCCCGGCGAAGGCCAGCGCCGCGACGGCGCCGCGCAGGCGCGCGCTCCGCTGAACGGGCCGCAGCGTGCCCGCCATGGCCCGCCCGCATTCGAGCGGCCCTGCGCTCACCGGACTGCCTCGCGCCTCAACCGCCGAACGCGGGAATCCCGGTCTGCGCACGCCCGAGGATCAGCGCATGGATGTCGTGCGTACCCTCGTAGGTGTTCACCGCCTCGAGGTTCATCACGTGGCGGATCACGTGGTATTCGTCGGCGATGCCGTTGCCGCCATGCATGTCGCGTGCGGTGCGCGCGATCTCGAGCGCCTTGCCGCACGAGTTGCGCTTGAGCAGCGACACCATCTCGGGCGTGAGCAGGTGCGCATCCATCAGTCGGCCGAGTTGCAGCACCGAATGCAGGCCGAGCGTGATCTCGGTCTGCATGTCGGCGAGCTTCTTCTGGATCAGCTGGTTGGCGGCGAGCGGCCGGCCGAACTGCTTGCGGTCCATCGTGTACTGGCGCGCCGCATGCCAGCAGAACTCGGCCGCGCCGAGCGCGCCCCAGGCGATGCCGTAGCGTGCGCGGTTCAGGCAGCTGAACGGCCCCTTCAGACCGGTGACGCCGGGCAGCACGTTCTCGTCGGGGATGAACACGTCCTGGAACGACAGCATGCCGGTGATCGACGCGCGAAGGCTGAACTTGCCTTCGATCTTCGGCGCGCTGAAACCCTTCATGCCCTTCTCGACCAGGTAGCCGCGGATCACGCCACCGTCGTCCTTGCCCCAGACCACCGCGACATCGGCGATCGGCGAGTTGGTGATCCAGTTCTTGGCGCCGTTCAGGATGTAGCCGCCATCGACCTTGCGCCCGCGCGTGGTCATGCCGGCGGGGTCGGAGCCGTGGTCGGGCTCGGTCAGGCCGAAGCAGCCGACCCATTCGCCCTTCTGCATGCGCGGCAGGAACTTCTCTTTCTGGGCATCGCTGCCGTAGGCATGGATCGGATACATCGCCAGCGAGGACTGCACCGAGAACGCCGACCGGTAGCCGGAGTCGACACGCTCGACCTCGCGCGAGATGAGTCCGTAGCTCACGTAGTTGACGCCGGCACAGCCGTAGCCGTCGAGCGTGGCGCCGAGGAAACCCATCTCGCCCATCTCGTTGAAGATCTCGCGGTCGAAGGTTTCGTTGCGGTTGGCCATCAGCACCCGCGGCATCAGTCGGCCCTGGCAGTACTCGCGTGCCGAGTCGCGGATCATCCGCTCTTCGTCGGACAGCAGATCGTCGAAACGCAGCGGGTCGTCCCACTGGAATGTGGCTTTGGTGGACGGCTTCTCGGACTTCATCGCGTTTCCTCCGGGTACACGTTTGCTGCGCGGGACAGGACCGGGCGCCCGGACGCGCAGGTGGGCGGAAGCGGCCGAAGCTCCGTACACTTGCGGGGTCCCGGCCTCCTCGACCTCGATATCCCTCGATTGTAGGCAATCGCCGGGAGTGCGTCCCGGAATCCTGCACTTGGCAACCTCCGGCATCGACAGTCATCGCGACCGGACCCTGCGGGCAGCCGGGCCAGGCCCCGCCGCGCTCGCGGTGGCGGGCATGTTCACCCTGGCGGTGGCGATGGCCATCGGCCGCTTCGCCTTCACGCCGCTGCTGCCGATGATGCAGGCCGACAGCGGCCTGTCGCTCGCGGCCGGGGCCGCGCTCGCTTCGGCCAACTACCTCGGTTATCTCGCCGGGTCGGCGCTGGCGATGGCGATGACCACCGCCACCCACCGGGCCATCCGTGCCGGCCTGGTCGGCGTCACGCTGGGCACCCTGGCGATGGGCTTCACGGACAGCCTCTGGCTCTGGTTCGTGCTGCGCTTCCTCACCGGGCTGACCAGCGCCTGGGTGCTGATCTTCGCCGCCACCTGGATGTTCAATCGTCTGGCCGAGGCCGGAGAGCCGCGCTGGGGCGCGTTCGTGTTCACCGGCATCGGCTGCGGCATCGCCATTACCGGGCTCGCCTGCATGGCGATGGTGATGGCGGGCGCCAGCGCACGGGCGTCCTGGATCCTGATCGGTGTCGCCTCGGCCCTGGCCACGATCGGCGTCTGGCGCTTCTATCGACCACGTGCCGGTGGTGCCGTGCCCGCCGCGGCCGCGGAGCGTACCCGGTTCGGGACGCCCGCACGGCGGCTGGTGGTGGCCTACGGGCTGGCCGGGCTTGCCTACATCGTGCCGGCCACCTTCCTTCCGCTGATGGCACGCGAGGCGCTGGCCGGGTCGGGCGCGGCGTCCTGGCTGTACGCCGGTTTCTGGCCGCTGGCCGGCATCGCGGCGGCCGCCTCCACGCTGCTCACGCTGCGGCTGCGCGCGCCGGACGACCGACAGTTGCGCGCCGCGCTGGTCGCGCAGGCGGTCGGGGTCGCGGCGCCGGCCCTGTCCGCGCATCCCCTGGCCATCGCGCTGTCCGCCGTGCTGGTCGGTGGCACCTTCGTGCTGATCACGCTGACGGCGCTGCGCGTGGCGCGGCAGGTGGAGCCGGTCCATGCCACCCGGCTGTTTGCGGTGATGACCACCTGGTTCGCGCTCGGCCAGGTAGCCGGACCGCTGGTGGCCGAGCGCCTGGTGGCCTGGACAGGCGGGTTCGGATCGGCGCTGGCGATGGCAGGCGCCAGCCTCGTCGTGGCGATCGTGCTGACACCGATCGCACCGCGCCGCGGCGGATGACGCACCGCCGCCGCGCACCGACGGCGCAGTGGGTGTAATGTTCGCGCCGTCACCGATTTCCACACGAGGAGCAGCCTTCATGTCGACACCCGGATCAACGACCCAGCGCCCGCAGGTCATCGCGCTTGAGGAGCACTATTTCGACGCCGAACTGTCGGGCCTGTTCGAAGGCTACGAGGCGCAGCCGAAGATGGGCAAGCGCCTGCTCGACATGGACGACGAGCGTATCCGCCTGATGGACGAGGCCGGCGTGGATATCCAGGTCCTGTCGCATGCCGCGCCGGGCACGCACCGCCTGGATGCCGCCACCGCGGTGCCGATCGCGCAGCGGGTCAATGACCGCCTGAAGCAGATCATCGACCGCAACCCGTCGCGCTTCGCCGGCTTCGCCACGCTGCCGGCGATCGACCCGAAGGCAGCCGCCGACGAGTTGGAGCGCTGCGTGACGAAGCTCGGCATGAAGGGGGCGATGATCCATGGCCTGACCAACGGCCTGTTCATCGACGACAAGCGCTTCTGGCCGATCTTCGAGCGCGCGGAACAGCTCGACGTGCCGATCTACCTCCATCCGTCGCGCCCGCACCCGGCGGTGATCGAGGCCTACTACAAGGACTACGTGCAGGAGTTCCCGTCGATCACCAACGCCGGCTGGGGCTTCGGCATCGAGACCGGCACCCAGTGCCTGCGCCTTGTGCTGTCGCGGGTGTTCGAGAGCTACCCGAAGCTGAAGATCATCTGCGGCCACCTCGGCGAGGGCCTGCCGTTCCTGCTCTGGCGCATCGACATGACCATGTCGCGCTCGGGCAACACCCCGCTGTACTTCCGCGAGACTTTCCGCAACAACTTCTGGCTCACCACCAGCGGCGCTTTCTCGCATTCCGCGCTGCTGTGCACCGTGATGGAGATGGGCATCGACCGTATCCTGTTCGGCATCGACTACCCGTACTGCGAGAACGCACCCGGCACCGAGTGGATGAAGGACGTTCCGCTGTCGACGGAAGACCGGATCAAGATCCTGAACGGCAACGCGAAGAAACTGCTGCGCATGTAGTCGGCGCTGCCGTGCGGCGGACGCTGTGCGTGTCCGCCGTGCGGTCGTCGTCCGGGCCGCGGACGCAGGCCTAGGCGGGCCGGGCCTGCGGCTCTATCGTTCCGATGTGCATGCCGTAGCTGCCGCGACGTCGGTCCTCGAAATAGTGCGTCAGCGTGTTGCGCACCGTCGCGAAGGCGATCTCCTGCCACGGGATGTCCGCCTCGGAGAACAGCTTCACCTCCAGGGATTCTTCGCCCGCGCCGAAGTCCAGGTCGAGCAGCCGCGCGCGGAACAGCAGATAGACCTGGCTGATGTGCGGGATGTTGTACATCGCGTACAGGTGCAGCAGTTCGACCCGTGCGTTGGCCTCTTCCAGCGTCTCGCGCGCGGCGCCCTGCATCGTGGTCTCGCCGTTCTCCATGAACCCGGCTGGCACCGTCCAGTAGCCACGCCGCGGTTCGATCGCCCGGCGGCAGAGCAGGATGCGGTCCTCCCACTCCGGGATGCAGCCCACCACCATCTTCGGATTCTGGTAGTGGATTGTGCTGCAGGCGTCGCAGACGAAGCGCGGCAGCGAATCGCCGGCTGGTACCTTCAGGCTCACGGGTGCACCGCAGTGGCTGCAGAAGTTCATCGTCTCGACCAATCGCAGGGAGCCGGATTATTGCATCGCCGGCGCGGTCATGTGTCCGCGCCGGGCGGGGCACCTGCTGCGCGGAACGGGGCGTGTTCGTTCAGTTCGTCGACATAGTGGGCGATGCCGCGTGCTTCCCGCGCGAGGAAGTCCTCGACCGCACGCGCGAACTGCGGATGCGCCAGCCAGTGCGCCGAATGGGTGACTACCGGTGTCAGGCCGCGGGCGAGCTTGTGTTCGCCCTGGGCGCCACCTTCGAACACCGAGACCCCGTTGGCGATGCAGTACTCGATCGACTGGTAGTAGCAGGTCTCGAAATGCAGCCCGGAATGCCATTCGGTGCCGCCCCAGTAGCGTCCGTACACCCGGTCGCCCGAATGCACGTCCAGCGCACAGGCGACCGGCTGCACCCGTCCGGCGTCGCTGCGCTCGCCGAGGATCAGCACGAAATGATCGGGCAGGGCCTGTGCGACGCGCAGGAAGAACTCGAGCGACAGGTAGGGCGTGTGGCCATGGCGCCGGTAGGTGTCGGCATAGCAGCGGTAGAAGAACGCCCAGTCGCCCTCGGTGATGTCGGTGCCGCGCTTCCATCGGTACGTGATGCCGGCCTCGCGCACCTTGCGCCGCTCCTGCTTCACCTTCTTGCGCTTGTCGTGGTTCATCGTGGCAAGGAAGGCATCGAAGTCGGGGTAGCGGCTGCCGTCGCCCGCGCCGGCTTCGTCGCTAGCTGCGCCCGGTACCAGCTGCCCGGCCGGTGCGCAGCCCCGGTTGTGCCAGTGGAACTGCACGCCCTGGCGCGCCATCAGGCCGGCGGCCGAGAGGGCGGCGCGGTCGGCCGGGCCGGGATACAGCAGGTGCAGCGACGACACCTCCAGTCGCTCCGCGAGCGCCAGCGCGCCGGCGACCAGTACGGAACGGTCGGCGTCGGTGGCAGCCAGCAGACGCGCTCCGCCCACTGGCGTGAACGGGACCGCACACAGCAGCTTCGGGAAGTAGCGCATGCCGGCGCGCCCGTAGGCATCGGCCCAGGCCCAGTCGAACACATACTCGCCGTAGGAATGGTCCTTCAGGTAGAGCGGCATCGCACCGGTGAGCGCTCCGTCCCGGTGTACGCTGAGGAAGCGCGGCGTCCAGCCGGCGGCCGGCGCCGCGCAGCCGGTGGCCTCGAGCGCATGCAGGAACTCGTGGCGCAGGAACAGCTGTTCGCCGGCTAGCCGGTTCCAGGCGTGTGCATCGATGCCTGCGATCGAGTCGTGCACCTCGACCTGCTGCGGCAGCATCGACCGGGGTCTTTCAGGCGTGGGCTGGATGATATAGTTCCCTTCGTGAAGATAGCGCTGGCACAACTCAATCTAACCCTGGGCGATCTCGCGGGCAATGCGGCGAAGATTGTCGGCGCGGCGCACGAGGCCCTGCAGGCCGGCGCGACGCTGCTGGTGACGCCGGAACTGGCCATCTGCGGTTATCCGCCCGAAGACCTGCTGCTGCGGGAAGACTTCTACCGCTACTGCGACGAGGCAGTCGAGCGTGTCGCGCGCGAGGCGCCCGGCATCACGATCGTGATCGGCCATCCGCGCGCGTTCGGCGGGCGCCGCTACAACGCCGCCTCGGTGCTGCGTGGTGGCCAGGTGATCGCGCGTTATCACAAGCGCAACCTGCCCAACTACACCGTGTTCGACGAGCAACGCTACTTCGACGCGGATACCGCGCCCTGCGTGTTCGAGCATGAAGGCGTGCGCTTCGGCATCAACATCTGCGAGGACGTCTGGGGACCGCAGGGCAGGGCGCATGGTGAGCCGCGGCCTTTCCTGCATGGCGAACATGCGGTGGCGAGCGAATCGGGCCCGGCGCCGGCGCCGCTGGCCGCACGCGAGGCGGGCGCGCAGTGCCTGCTGGTGCTCAACGCCTCGCCCTACCACGTGCAGAAGCAGCGGGCGCGCTACGACGTGGTGCGCAAGCGGGTCGCCGAGACCGGCCTGCCGGTGGTGTTCGTGAACCATGTCTGCGGCCAGGACGAACTGGTCTTCGACGGCGCGTCGTTCGCCATCGGCGCCGGCGGCGAACTCGCGCTCCAGATGCCGTGGTTCGAAGAGCAGCTGGGCGTGGTCGAATTCGACGGCGCGCAGCTGGCGAACGGGCCTTGCTCGCCCGAGCTGGAACTGGAAGAGGAGGTCTACGGCGCGCTGTGCCTGGGCGTGCGCGACTACCTCGGCAAGAACGGCTTCCCCGGCGCGCTGCTGGGCCTGTCCGGCGGTATCGACTCCGCGCTCACCCTTGCGATCGCGGTCGACGCGATCGGCGCCGGCAAGCTGCATGCGGTGATGATGCCCTCGCAGTACACCGCCGGGATGAGCGTCGATGATTCGCGCAGGATGGTCGAGATACTCGGCGTGCGATACAGCGAACTGGCGATCAAGCCGGTGTTCGACGCATTCCTCGAGACCCTCGAGCCGGAGCTCAGGGGTACCCGTCCCGACACCACCGAAGAGAACCTGCAGGCACGGATCCGCGGCACGCTGCTGATGGCGCTGTCCAACAAGTTCGGGTCGATCGTGCTCACCACCGGCAACAAGAGCGAGATGAGCGCCGGCTATGCCACGCTCTATGGCGACATGGCCGGTGGCTTCGCGGTGCTGAAGGACGTTTCCAAGACCCTGGTGTACCGGCTGTCGCGCTGGCGCAACCGCAACGGCGAGGTGATCCCGCAGCGGATCATCGACCGTCCCCCGAGTGCCGAACTGCGGCCCGACCAGACCGACCAGGACAGCCTCCCCGAGTACGACGTGCTCGATGGCATCATCGAGGCCTATGTCGAGCGCGACCAGTCGCCCGACGAGATCGTCGCTGCCGGCTTCGACCGCGCGGCCGTCGAGCAGGCGGTGCGCCTGATCCGGCTGGCCGAATACAAGCGCCGGCAGTCGCCGGTGGGCATACGGATCACCCCGCGCGGGTATGGCAAGGACTGGCGCTACCCGATCACCAACCGTTTCCGGCACTGAAGTTTCCGGAACCGACGCAGCCTTCCCATCCGACGACAGGAGCCATCGATGAAGAAGATCGAAGCGATCATCAAGCCCTTCAAGCTCGAAGAGGTCCGCGAGGCCCTGTCCGAAGTGGGTGCGAGCGGACTGACCGTGGGCGAGGTCAAGGGATTCGGCCGCCAGAAGGGGCACACCGAACTCTACCGCGGGGCCGAGTACGCGATCGACTTCCTGCCGAAGGTGAAGATCGAGGTGGTCGTGCCCGACGGGCTGCTCGACGCCGCGATCGAGGCGATCAGCAAGTCCGCGCGCACCGGCAAGATCGGTGACGGCAAGATCTTCGTCTACGACGTGGAGCAGGCGATCCGCATCCGTACCGGCGAGACCGGCGAAGCAGCGATCTGACGGCCGCGCGCGACCGGCTTCTCAGCCGCGCTCGCGCGCTTTCAGCAACACGAACATCGCGCCGCTGCCGCCGTCGCGCGGCGTGGCTTCGCAGAAGGCGAGCACCTCGTCGCGCTGGGCCAGCCAGTGCGCGACCTTGGCCTTGAGTACCGGCTCCTTGTTGCGCGAGCGCAGGCCCTTGCCGTGGATCACCCGGATGCAGCGTGTGCCGCGGCGTGCGCACTCCGACAGGAAGGCGGCCAGGTGCACCCGGGCCTCTTCCCGAGTAAGGCCGTGCAGGTCGATCTCGCCCTGCAGGATCCAGTGGCCGCGCCGCAGCTTGCGGAACACCAGCGGCGACACGCCATCGCGCTTGAACGCGAGCTGCTCGCCGGTCTGGATGTCCAATTCCCAGGTGACGTGGTCGCTCAGGCTGTCGGCCAGTGCCGCGCGATCGTCCGCCCAGCGCTGCAGCGGCAGCGGGCGGACACGCGGCGGGGGCGGCAGCACCCGGCCCGGGTCGGGCAATGGCTGTGCATCGACCACGGCCGCGCGGAAAAGGTCTGCGTCGGACGCGTCCACCGCTGGTTGCACCACCGGCACCAGCGGCGGCGGTCGCTCGCTGGCGCGGCTGCCGCGGCCCTGGCCGGTGCGCGTACCGATGCTTACCGCGCGCAGCCGCCTGAACCGGTCGTCCATCGGCCAGCGGCAGTGCGGGCCGCTATGCCTGCGGCAAGGCGTCGAGATAGCGCTCTGCGTCGAGCGCGGCCATGCAACCGGTGCCGGCGCTGGTGATCGCCTGCCGATAGACATGGTCCTGCACGTCGCCGGCCGCGAACACGCCCGGCACCGAGGTGGCGGTGGCATTGCCTTCGGTGCCGCTGCGGGTGACGATGTAGCCGCCCTTCATCTCGAGCTGGCCTTCGAAGATCCCGGTGTTCGGCGTATGGCCGATCGCGATGAACACGCCGTGCACCACGAGGTCCTTCTTCTCGGTGGTCTCGGTCGAACGGATGCGCACGCCGGTCACGCCCTTGTCGTCGCCCAGCACCTCGTCGACCTCGTGGTTCCATTCGATACGGATGTTGCCGTTCTTCGCCTTGTCCATCACGCGGTCGATCAGGATCTTCTCGGAGCGGAAGCGGTCGCGGCGGTGGATCATCGTGACCGTCTTCGCGATATTCGACAGGTACAGCGCTTCCTCGACCGCGGTGTTGCCGCCGCCGACGACCGCGACATCCTGGCCCTTGAAGAAGAAGCCGTCGCAGGTGGCGCAGCCGGACACGCCGCGGCCGAGCATTGCCTGCTCGGATTCGATGCCGAGGTACTTGGCCGACGCGCCGGTGGCGACGATCAGCGCATCGCAGGTGTAGATGCCGTTGTCACCCTCCAGCCAGAGCGGGCGCTGCTGCAGGTCGACCTTGTTGATCTGGTCGAACAGGATCTCGGTGCCGAAGCGCTCGGCGTGGCGGGTGAAGCGGTCCATCAGGTCCGGGCCCTGGACGCCGTCGGCATCGGCCGGCCAGTTGTCAACGTCGGTGGTGGTCATCAGCTGGCCACCCTGAGCATAGCCGGAGATCACGACGGGCTTCAGGTTGGCGCGCGCGGCGTACACGGCGGCGGTGTAGCCGGCGGGGCCGGAACCGAGGATCAGCAGCCGGATGTGGCGGACAGGCTTGGCGGACATGGAGCACTCCCGAAATGGCAGACCGCGATTGTACACGCCGGGCAGGCGGGCACGCCCGGGCGGATCGTGATCTTGCTGGAAATTCAGGGTGTTACAGCGGCCGTCTGGCGGTTCCGGGCTGGCGGTCGATGGTTTCGGGACGTCTCTGCCGCGCGCGGCTAAAGTGCCAGCCTGACTGGCCGTTAGTCAGATGTAAGGTGTCGATTGTGACGAACTGCCTTGTGGTGTCGGACGCGATTCTTCCGCCTGACGCTGTACTTGATGATCGACGGGTGGTAGAACCCGAGGCAAGACTCAAACGCTGCCCCGAATCCCTCGCCATGTGTTCCAGTCGGTATTCCCGATGGCGGCGAAAGGGACGGCAGGCATACCGCACCAGACCAGACGATCCCGTGACCGAGGTTCTTAGTGCCCGTTTCCCCCGCCGTCCTTGAAACGCTGCGCCAGGTGCCGTTCTTCGCGGCCCTGCCCGAAGCACACCTGGAAGAACTCGCATCGACTGCGCGTCAGAAGAAGTTCCCGAAGAGCGCGGTGATCATGTCGCAGGGTGACGACACCGATTCGCTCTACATCATCGCCTCGGGCCGGATCAAGGTCGGCATCAGCGACGAAGAGGGCAAGGAGGTCATCCTGTCGATGCTCGGGCCCGGGGAGTTCTTCGGCGAGATGTCGCTGGTGGACGACCATCCCCGTTCGGCCAACATCGAGACGATGGAGACGTCCGAGTTCGTCGTGATCAACAAGGACGATTTCAAGCGTTTCCTGTCGCAGAACTTCGACATGGCGCTGGCGTTCATGAAGGAACTCGTGCGCCGCCTGCGCGAGGCCGACAAGAAGATCGAGAGCCTCGCGCTGATGGACGTCTACGGCCGCGTCGCACGCGTGCTGCTCGACATGGCCGAGGAGACCGTCGACGGCAAGATGATCATCAAGCGCCGGCTGACCAAGCAGGACATCGCCCGGATGATCGGCGCCTCGCGCGAGATGGTCAGCCGTGTGATGAAGGACCTGGTCGAGATGGAGCATGTCAGCTTCAGCGGCTCGGTCATCGTGCTTCACGAAAACCTGGCTGAGTCCGCCCGCTGACCGGCACCGCCGACCGCCGCCCCGACCGAAAATCCGGGTCAGACACGCATTTCCGAAATGCGTGTCTGACCCGGATTGTTTGTCTGCGAAAACCGTGTCTGACCCGGATTTTTACCCGGGTTTTTGGCGAAGAAACTGTGCAGGGGATGCATCGGGCGGGGGCTGCTTGAGCGCCGGTATACTTGGTGGGCGGGCTGCCCGCTTCCCCGGAGACCGGTCGCTTGTCCCAAGCCGCACGCAAGGCCCCTGAACCTTCCGCCCTCACGCTGACGCCGGGCCGCATCGCCGGGCTGCTGCGCGAGTCGTGGTGGCTCGGCCTGGTGGCGGCGGTGATCTACCTGGCCATGGTGCTCTATACCTTCGACCGGGCCGATCCTGGCTGGTCGCACAGCGCACAGGTGAGCGACATCCGGAACGCCGGCGGTGCGGTGGGCGCATGGGTGTCCGACCTGCTGCTCTGGCTGTTCGGGATCTCTGCCTGGTGGTGGCTGGCGTTCTGCCTGTACCTGATCTGGTGGGTGTACCGCCGGCTGGATGAACTGTTCAAACTCGAGCGTGCGCACCTGGCGGTGGCGGTGGTCGGCTTCCTGCTGCTGCTGGTAGGCAGCTGTTCCCTCGAGGCGCTGCGGTTGTACAGCCATACCGCGGCGCTGCCGCTTGCGCCCGGCGGCATGATCGGGCTGGTATTCAGCGGTGCGGTGTCCTCGGCGCTGGGCTTCACCGGCTCGACCCTGATGTTCCTCGTGATGATGACGGTCGGCTTCAGCCTGTTCGCCAACCTGTCGCTGATGGCGCTGGTCGAGAACACCGGCGCCGCCGTCGAGCACGGCTTCGAGTGGGCGCTGGCGAAGTGGTACGAACGGCAGGACCGGAAGATCGGCGCGCAGGCGGCAGTCGAACGGGAAGAGGTCGTCGAGGTCGAACGCAAGCGCTTCGAGCAACATGAGCCGATCCGGATCGAGCCGCCGAAGGTCGAGATCGTGCCGTCGGTGCGCGTCGAGAAGGAGAAGATCAAGGCCAAGCAGACCCAGCTGTTCGCCGACCTGCCCGACTCGCCGCTGCCACCGCTCGACCTGCTCGACGAGGCCGAGGCCCAGGTCGAGGTGGTCGGCAACGACACGCTCGAGTTCACCTCCCGGCTGATCGAGAAGAAGCTCGCCGACTTCGGGGTCGAGGTGAAGGTGGTCGCGGCCTATCCCGGCCCGGTCATCACGCGCTACGAGGTGGAACCGGCCACCGGCGTGAAGGGCAGCCAGGTGGTCAGCCTGATGCGCGACCTGGCGCGCGCGCTGTCCGTGGCCAGCATCCGGGTGATCGAGACTATCCCGGGGAAGACCTGCATGGGTCTCGAGATTCCGAACCCGAGGCGGCAGATGGTGAGGCTGTCCGAGATCCTGTCCTCCCAGGTGTATGCCGACAACCCGTCCTCGCTGACGGTCGCGCTCGGCAAGGACATCGGTGGCAAGCCGATGGTGGCCGACCTGGCGAAGATGCCGCACCTGCTGGTCGCCGGTACCACCGGGTCGGGCAAGTCGGTCGGCATCAACGCGATGATCCTGTCGCTGGTCTACAAGTCGACCGCCGACGAAGTGCGCATGATCATGATCGACCCGAAGATGCTCGAACTGTCGATCTACGAGGGCATCCCGCACCTGCTGGCGCCGGTGGTGACCGACATGACCAAGGCGGCGGTCGCGCTCAACTGGTGCGTGGCCGAGATGGACCGCCGCTACAAGCTGATGTCCGCGCTCGGCGTGCGCAACGTGGCCGGCCTGAACGCGAAGATCCGCGAAGCCGAGAAGGCCGGCACGCCCCTGGTCGACCCGATCGAGGCCGCCGCTGCGAAGGAAGCCGAGGCGGCGATGATCAGCTCGCGCCTGGGCAGCGGCGAGGACCCGGAGTCGATCCGCTCCACGGTCCCTCCGCCCGATCCGCTGCTGCCGCTGCCGCTGATCGTGGTGGTGATCGACGAACTGGCCGACCTGATGATGGTGGTCGGCAAGAAGGTCGAGGAGCTGATCGCCCGACTCGCACAGAAGGCGCGTGCGGCCGGCGTGCACCTGATCCTCGCCACCCAGCGGCCGTCGGTCGACGTGATCACCGGCCTGATCAAGGCCAACATCCCGACGCGCATCGCCTTCCAGGTATCGAGCAAGATCGACTCGCGCACCATCCTCGACCAGATGGGTGCCGAGGCACTGCTCGGCCAGGGCGACATGCTCTACCTGCCACCGGGCACCGGCTATCCGCTTCGGGTGCACGGTGCGTTCGTGTCCGACGATGAAGTGCACCGGGTCGTCGACTACCTGAAGAAGCTCGGCGCCCCGCAGTACGACCCGGCGGTACTGGCCGGTGATTCGCTCGAGGAGGGCGGCGCGGCCGGCGAGGGCGCTGCGGCCTCTGCGGATGCCGAGACCGATGCGTTGTACGACGAAGCGGTCGCCATCGTGCTCAAGACGCGCCGTCCGTCGATCTCCCTGGTGCAGCGCCACCTGCGCATCGGCTACAACCGGTCCGCGCGGTTGATCGAGCAGATGGAGCGCGCCGGGCTGGTGTCGTCGATGCAGACCAACGGCAACCGCGAAGTGCTGGTGCCCGCCGCGGGCGGTGAACGATGAGTGCCGCGTGGGGGCTTGCGTGGCCACGCAGGGCCGTCGCAGCCACCGTTGTTGCATCCATGGCAGCGGTCCTGGCCTTTCCGTGCACGGTCACGCAGGCGCAGTCCCAGTCCCAGTCGCAGTCGCAGTCGCGTCCCGAGCGCACCGGACCGGGCAGCGACAGCCAGCCGCTTGTCGCACAGCCGCTGCCGCCCGCCGCCTCCGGTCGCAGCGGCAGCGAGGTGTTCCGCTCGGTCGACGAGAACGGGACGCCCTCGTTCAGCCAGACGCCGCCGTCGGGCCGTGCCTCGAAGCCGGTCGACCTCAAGCCGCTGTCGGGCAGCATCGACAGCGCGAAGCCCGCATCGGTGTCGGTCCTACCGCCCGCGACGCGGGTGGCGCCACCGCCACCGCCGCCGCCGTCTCCAGGAGCGGAACGTACGCCGCAGCAGGCCGGGCCGCGTGGGCTGCCGTTCGAGACCTACATCCTGATCCGCCGCGGCATGAGCGAAGGCGAATTGCTGGGCCGTGCCGGTCCGCCGGACCATCGCGGCAATGAAGTCAACCGCGGCCTGGTGCAGGAGTCCTGGTATTACCTGCCGACCACGACCGATCCGTTCACCACCATCATCCAGATGCGTGGCGGACGGGTGGTCGATACCGAACGGATACGCAAGCTTTGAACGATCCCGATCGCTCAGGCAGCCCGCTGCGCAGGCGGCAGGTGCTGCAGGCGGCACTGGCGACACTCGCCGTGCTGCCCCTGCCGATGCTCGCCCGAGCGCAGCAACCGCAGCAACCGCAGCCGCCTGCAGGTAGTGCGGCCGCTGGCAGCCCGGTATCCGCGCCGGCCCCTGTACCTTCCCTGGCGGCGGCGGCCCGGCTGCGCGGCTTCATCGAGGGCACCCAGTCCGCGCAGGCCCGATTCACCCAGACGGTCGTCGACCGCAAGGGCAGGCGGGTACAGGAAGCCACTGGCCAGATGCAGTTCCAGCGTCCCGGCCGCTTCCGCTGGGAGTACGAAAAGCCCTACTCCCAACTGCTGGTTGGCGATGGCCAGCGGATCTGGATCTGGGACCGCGACCTCAACCAGGTGACGGTACGCCGCCTCGACCGGGCGATCACCGGCACGCCGGCGGCCCTGCTCGCCGGCAGCAACGAGATCGAGAAAGCGTTCACCGTCACCGCGCAACCCGCGCAGGACGGCCTGGACTGGCTGGAGGCGGTGCCGAAGGGCAACGAGAGCAGCTTCGCGAGCGTCCGGCTCGGGTTCGCGCAGGACGTGCTTGCCGCGATGGAACTCAACGATGCGCTGGGCAGCCGCACGATGATCCGTTTCGAGGACCTGCAGCGCAATCCGAAGCTGGCGCCCCAGTTGTTCCGGTTCACCCCGCCGAAGGGCGCGGACGTGCTCGAGGACAAGTGATCCAGGGCAGGTGATCCGCGACAGGTGACCGAGCGCGAATGAAGGCGGCCGCGTCGGCGGCGCGGACGTGGCCGCCTGCACTGGCGCGCCGTCTCGGCAGCGCGCCAGTGCACCCCGCGATCAGGCGTCGCAGAACTTCGTGACGGCGACCGGATCGCGTGCGCCGCGGCCTTCCCAGAAGATCACCTTGGAGCTGATGCCCTTGCTGGTGAGGTAGTCGGTGACAACCTTCGCGCGCTGCTCGCTCAGGCCCGGGGTTTTGCGCTCTTCGAGGCGGTCGTTATGTCCGGTGACGATCACCACTTCGACGGTCGTCGGCCGCGTGTCCTTGCCAGCGCCGGAGGCGACTTCCTTCAGCATCTCGTCGAGTTCCGCCCGGCCTTCGGGCTTGAGCACTGCGCTGCCGACATCCCAGGCGCTGCTGCCCTGCACCTGGACGGTCATGGTGACGTTCTGGCGGCCGGGCTTGCCGGGCTTCTCGCCTTCCTTGGTCTTCGGCGGCGGCGTGACCTTGAAGCCGGTCAGTTCGACGGCGACCCTGCGATTCGGGTCGAGGCAGCTCACCAGTTCAGGACTGGTAGCACAGCCAGACAGCACGGATACGGCAACAATCACGGCCCAGCTGGAGCGGGCAGGCATCATGGTCATCTCCCCCACATTTTTGACATCGTTGGTCGGTGCGATCCGGATCGGCCGCTGTTGCAGCCTCACCGCCCGCGTCGCCATTCTAGGACTGTCGTAAGCTTCAAGTCATCTTTCTCGTGGCGTTCGGTGGTACGCGCAGTGTTTCGCCAGGGACTACCATCTCCCCATTGGCCGGTGCGATCGCGCCGGATGCACGGAGGACACCCGACAATGGAGCTAAGGATGCAGGGGCAGGCGGCCGCCGCTGGCGTACTGATGGCCGGCCTCTCGATGGCCTGCGCTGAACTGCACGCGCAGCGCGTACAGGCCATCGCATTCCCGGAGAAGCCGATGCGCATGATCGTGCCGTTCCCGCCCGGCGGCGGCAACGACATCGTCGGTCGTGCGGTCGCGCAGCGTCTGTCCGAGACGGTCGGCCAGCAGGTCGTCGTCGACAATCGTCCGGGCGCCGGCGGCGTGGTCGGCGTGACCATCGCGGCGCAGGCGGTGCCGGACGGCTACACGATGCTGCTCGGCAGCGTCGGCATGCTCGCGCACAACCCTGCGCTCAAGCGCGACCTCGCGTATTCGCCGCTGCGCGACTTCGCGCCGGTGGCGCTGCTGGTGACCTCTCCGATGCTGATCGCGGTCAGCCCGTCGCTGCCGGTGAAGACGGTGTCGGACCTGGTCGCGCTGGCCAAGGCGAGCCCGGGCAAGCTCAGCTACGCATCGGCAGGCGCCGGCTCGTCGCTGCACATGACCGCGGAGCTGTTCCTGCGCGCCACCGCCACCGACATCCTGCACGTGCCATACAAGGGTGCCAGCCCGGCGCTGGTCGACCTGATGGCTGGCCGCGTCGACCTGATCTTCAGCACCATGCCGCCGGCCCTGGCGCAGGTGAGGGCCGGCAAGGTGCGCGCGATCGCGGTGACCAGCGCGAAGCGCGCGCCCGCGCTGCCCGACGTGCCGGCGGTGGCCGAGACGGTGAAGGGCTTCGAGGTCTCGAACTGGCAGGGCATCGTGGTCCCGGCGAAGACACCGCAGGCGATCATCCGCAAGTTGCACGCCGATCTCGCTGCCACGATGAAGCTGCCGGCGATGGCGGAAACGATGCTGCAGCAGGGGCAGGATGCAGCGGTGGGCACGCCGGAGCAGTTCGGCGCGCTGATACGCTCCGAGATCGAGACCTACACGAAGCTGGTGAAGGCCGCCGGGATCAAGGCAGATTGACCGGCGATGACCGCCGACCTGTTCGGTGGCGCACCGTCCGCGCCGGGATACACCAGCACCGGACAGGGGGCGCGCAGTACGCCGCAGGGTAGCCTGGCCGGTCCTGCGCCGGCGCATGCCCCGCTCGCCGAACGGCTGCGCCCGGCGTCGCTGTCGGAGGTGATCGGCCAGCGCCACCTGGTCGGTCCCGGCATGCCACTGTCCTCGGCGCTGGCCTCGGGCCGGATGCATTCGATGATCCTCTGGGGGCCGCCCGGGGTCGGCAAGACCACGCTCGCGCGGCTGATCGCCGCATCGGTCGATGCCGACTTCATCGCGCTGTCGGCCGTACTGTCGGGTGTCAAGGACATCCGGGACGCGGTCGAGCATGCGCAGGCCTCGGCCACCGCCGGCCGGCGCACGCTGTTGTTCGTCGACGAGGTGCATCGCTTCAACAAGTCGCAGCAGGATGCCTTCCTGCCGCATGTCGAGTCGGGGCTGGTCACCTTCATCGGCGCGACCACCGAGAACCCGTCGTTCGAGATGAATGCGGCGCTGCTGTCGCGGGCCGCGGTCTACGTGCTCAAGCCACTGTCGCACGACGAACTGCTCGAGGTGGTCGAGCGCGCGTCGGCCGCACTGTCGCCGCATCCGCCGATCGACGCCGATGCACGTGAACTGCTGGTGGGCCATGCCGATGGCGATGCGCGCCGGCTGATCAACCTGGTCGACCAGGTGGTCGCAGTCGCACGCGGTGTGGCACCGCCGGGTATCGACCAGGCTTTCGTGCAGAAGACGCTCGCCCAGAGCGTGCGCCGCTTCGACAAGGGCGGCGACCAGTTCTACGACCAGATCTCGGCCCTGCACAAGTCGGTGCGTGGATCTTCGCCGGATGCAGCGCTGTACTGGCTGGTGCGCATGCTCGATGGTGGCGCCGACCCGCGCTACCTGGCCCGGCGCATCGTGCGCATGGCCGTGGAGGACATCGGCCTGGCGGACCCGCGCGCCTGGCGCATCACGCTCGATGCCGCGGACACCTACGAGCGACTGGGTTCGCCCGAGGGCGAACTCGCCCTGGCCAATGCCGTGATCTACCTCGCCTGCGCCGCGAAGAGCAATGCCGCCTATCGTGCGTTCAACGATGCACGGGCGCTGGTTTCGCAGGACGAGACCCGGCCGGTACCGATGCACCTGCGCAACGCGCCGACGAAGCTGATGAAGTCGCTCGGCCATGGCGATGGCTACCGTTACGCCCACGACGAGGCCGATGGCTATGCCGCTGGCGAACGCTACCTGCCCGAGGGCCTGGAGGAGCGGCGCTTCTACCATCCGGTGGCGCGCGGGCTGGAAGCCGGCATTGCCGACAAGCTCGAGCGGTTGCGCGCGCGCGACGAGGCTGCACGCGGGCATCGCGAGACGCCCTTGGAGGACGACCCTGCGGCTGATGGCGGCACGGGCTGAGGGGCTGAGAGACGTCCTCGGCGCGAAGTATCCCGGCTTCGAGGCGGTTTACCGCGCGCGAAGCCATCGGACAGGCTGCGTAACGTCCGCGCTGTCGGGTACCGCCAGCGCAGGCAGGTGACGCAGCTGCAGCGGCCGGGGCAACCTTCCTCCGGTCCTGCGTCGGTGCAGCGTCGTTTCCTGCCGCAGCCGTTCCCGCCAGCGGCGCGCTGGCGCGTACCCGGCACCCTGCCAACCGATGGAGTGCCGACCATGATCCCGATGCCTGCGCCTGTGGCGCATGACGCCTGCAATGCCCGCCCGATCTGCAGGCGGGCGCCTCCGCCGGCTGCTGCCCGCACGGGCAGCGGGCTGGCAGCGCTGGCGATCGCACTGGTGCTGATGCTGTGCGCAGCGGCACCGCGTGCTGCGGTGATCGCCGCATGGAACTTCAACGGCCCGTTGACCGGCACCCTCCTGCCGTCATCCGGCGCCGGGCGGCTGAGTCCGATCGGCGTCGGCACCTCGATCTTCGCCAGCGGCGAGGTCGGCGGTGGATCTTCCGATCCAGTGGTCGGCAATCCACCAGACTACGCATGGCAGGTTTCGGCGTTCCCGCAGCAGGGTGCCGGCACATCCACAGCCGGCATCCAGGGACTGATCGACACCACGAGGTTCGGATCGATCGCCGTGTCCTTCGATTTCCGCGCAACTGCAGGCAGTTCGCGCTTCCAGCAGTTCCAGTATTCGCTCGATGGGATCAGCTTCGTCGACTGGGGCCAGCCGGTGGCCACGACGGTGGTCGATCCGTGGACGAGAGGCCGGCGCTTCGACCTGTCGACGATCGACGGTGTCGCTGGAAACCCGCTGTTCGGCTTCCGCGTGGTGAGCGTGTTCGCGCCCGGCACGGCGGAGTACCAACCGGTTCTGGCGGCGTCCAGCTACGCAACGGCGAGCACCTGGCGCTTCGACATGCTCGCCGTGACCGGGGAGCCGCTGCCTTTGCCCGGTACCGCGGTGGTGCCGCTGCCGCCGACGGGTACGGCGCTCGCCGGCGGGTTGCTGCTGATCGCCGCCGCCGGCTTGCGGTCGCGCGAGGGGCGGAGCCGGGTGCCGGCCCTATAATCCGCGTCCCGCATCGTTCAATGGACGGCACGCATGGATCTGCATCTGAAGGGCAAGGTCGCGATGGTCACCGGTGCCAGTTCCGGGATCGGACGCGAGTCGGCGCGCATGCTCGCCGCCGAGGGTGCGAAGCTGATGCTGGTCGCGCGTTCGAAGGAGAAGCTCGACGCGGTGGCGGCCGAGATTGCGGCGACCTTCAAGGTCGACACGGCGGTGTTCGCCGCCGACCTGACCGAGCCGGATGCCGCCGATCGCGCGGTGGCGGCCACCTGCGCACAGTATGGTCGGCTCGACGTCGCCGTCTGCAGCGCGGGTGCATCGGCCAACGGCATCTTCTGGGAGATCCCCGACGAGGTCTGGGAAGCGAGCTTCCGGCTGAAATTCATGGGCACGGTGCGCACGATGCGGGCCGCGCTCGCGCCGATGCGCGACCAGAAGTCGGGGCGCATCGTGGTGATCGCAGGCAACCTCGGACGGCAGCCGCTGCCGCGTGGACTGCCCAGCGCGTTCGCCAACGCGGCGCTGCTCGCGGTGGTGAAGGGCACGGCCGACGAAGTGGCGGCCCAGGGCATCTTCATCAACGCGGTGAGCCCGGGGCTCACGCGCACGCCGCGCTTCGAGGAGCGCATCGCCGCGCAGGTGAAGGCCACCGGCAAGAGCGCCGAGCAGATCGAGCACGACATGACCGCACCGGTGCCCAGTGGCCGGGTCAGCGAGGCCGACGAGATCGCGCGCACCGTGGCATGGCTGGCCTCGCCGGTGGCAGGCCACATCACCGGCACCAACGTGACCGTCGATGGCGGCCATACCAAGGGCGTGACCTGATCCGTGTTGCGGACGATGCCGGGCGCCGCGCGGCCGCGCAGTGCCAGGCATCGGTCGCCGTGACGCTCAGTGCCGGGCCAGGAACCCGGTCAGTGCCTTCTCGAAAGCTTCCGGCTGCTCGACGTTGGACAGGTGCGAGGCATTCGGGATGATCACCAGTTCCGAACCCGGTGCCGCGGCATGCATCGCCTGCGACAGGGCGACCGGCGTGCCGGCGTCCTGTTCGCCGACGATGATGATGATCGGGCACTTGATCGCGTTCAGTCGGGCCGTGGTGTCGATCTTCGGCAGGGCTTCGCAGCAGCCGGCATAGCCGAGCGGCGGGGTCGAACGGATCATCGCGGTGACCTTGTCGATGCGCGGGTCGCCCTTGGCGCGGAACGGATCGGTGAACCAGCGCGAGATGGTGCCAGCCACCAGCGGCTCCATGCCCTGCGCGCTGGCAGTCTTCACCCGCTCGGCCCACATCGGGATGGCGGCTTCGGGATAGCGGCTGGTGGTGTCGCACAGCGCCAGCGTGCTGCAGGTGCCGGGGTACTTGAGCTCCAGCGTCTGGCCGATCATGCCGCCCATCGACAGGCCGACGAAATGGGTGCTGCCGATCTTCAGTGCGTCGAGCAGCGCCTTGGCATCGTCGGCGAGTTCATCGAGCGTGTACGCCGCTGCGGGCGCTTCGGTCAGGCCGTGGCCGCGGGTGTCGTAGGCGAGCACGCGGTACTGCTTCGACAGCGTCTCGATCTGGGCATCCCACATGTGCAGGTTGCAGGCGAGCGAGTGCGAAAGCGTCACCCACGGCGCGCTGCCGGAGAGGTCGCCATGCAGTTCGTAGTTCACTTCGATGCCGTTTGCCTTGATCTTCACGCTGTCCTCCGGTAAATGGAATTGCCCATGCCTGCAATCCCGAAGAGTATAAGCCAAGCGTCCAGGCGCCCTTCCAGGGGGCCGTCCCCGGCGCGCACTGCCGTCAACATCAGCGAAGAGCGCGGGCTGCGCCTGATGCACCTGGGCGACGACGCGATCCAGAGCCGGATGCGGCTCGACCGTCCGGACGAACTCTCGCTCGCCTACACGCGCGCGATGATGGGCGGGCTGCTGTTCCAGCCGAAGGCGCGCGACTTCCTGATGATCGGCCTCGGCGGCGGTTCGCTCGCCAAATTCATCCATCGACGGTTGACCCGCGCGCGCGTGACCGCGATCGAGATCAACCCGCAGGTGCTGATCGCTGCACGCACGATGTTCGGCGTGCCGCAGGACGGCAAGCGCTTCACGGCGCTGCTCGGCGATGGCGCGAAGCTCGTGCGCACGCTCGAGCCGGCGTCGTACGACATCGTGCTGCTCGATGCCTATTGCGGTGGGCGGCAGGTGCCGGCGATCACCCGGCGTGCGTTCTATGAACGGGTACGCGGCGTACTTCGTCCCGGTGGCGTGCTGGTGGTCAACTGCATCGCCGACCAACCGGAACTGCGTGGATACCTCGACAACCTGTCCCGCGCGTTTGGCGGCCGGGTGTGGGCAGTGCCGACCCCGCCGGACGACAACCTGGTCGTGTTCGCGCTCGGGCCGGCCATCGACGAGCCGACGATCGAGGCGCTGCAACCGCGTGCGGTGCACTGGCAGGCACGGCTTGCCCTGCCGTTCCGGCGCTGGGTGCGCGACCTGCGCGCGGTCCCGCACAGCTCTGAACTGCGGCGCATCCCGCCGACGAAACGGGCGCTGCCGCCCGCGCCGAGGACGCCGCGCGCCGCTGCCGGGCGGCGCCAGCGGTGACCCGCGTCCACCACCCTGTCACGCACTGGGTGCTGCTTGCCTGCCTGGTGGCGATGTGGAGCACCACCTATCTGTCGATCAAGGTCGCGCTGCTCGGCTTCGATACGCTGACCGTGATCGCGGCGCGGCTTGTGCTGGGCTCGCTGGTGCTGCTCGCCATCGCCATGGCAGCCGGCAGCCGGCTGCCGCGAACCCGGGTCGAGTGGGGCTGGATGCTCTGGCTCGCGCTCCTGGGCAACTGCCTTCCCTTCTTCTTCATCACCTGGGGCACGCAGTACATCGACAGCAGCCTGGCCGGCATCCTGGTGGCGGTGATGCCGCTGGGCGTGCTCGTGCTGGCACACTTCGCATTGCCCGGCGAACGCATCACCCGGCGCAAGGCGGTGGGTTTCCTGCTCGGCTTCGCGGGGGTGGTCGTGCTGATCGGGCCCGATGCGCTCGACCTCGGCGACACATCGCTGCTGCAGGTGCTCGGCCAGCTCGCGGTGCTCGGCGGCGCGCTGCTCTATGCCGGCAATGCCGTGTCGGCGCGCCGGATGCCGCGCATGGACTCGATCAGCGTCTCGCTGGCGACGCTGCTGATCGCCTCGGTGCTGATGGTGGGTTGCGCATTCTGGTTCGAGGACCCGTTCGCCGCGACACCACCGCCCGAGGCGGTCTGGTCGGTGATCTGGATGGGCATCTTCCCCACCGCGGTGGCGACCATCGTCTATTTCCAGCTCATCCGCATGGCCGGGGCGAGCTTCATGGCGCTGACCAACTACCTCATCCCGGGTATCTCGGTGCTGCTGGGCATGGTGGTGCTCGGCGAGCGGCCGGGCTGGAACGCCTTCGCCGGCATGATCCTGATCCTGGCCGGCGTCGCGATCGCACAGTCGGCCTGGAAGCCCCGACGGGCTTGAAACACGCGCAGGCGGCCCCAGATTCAACTTCGAGCGGCGAACCGCCGATAAAGACGCAGGAAGGGATTTTCCCGACCGCAAGCAACGCCCGAAAGACGGTTTCCGGACGCTCCTCGCAAAGGTGACGACGATGAACCTGGTCTACAGCAGCGAAACGTTCTATGTGCTGGAATACCCTGCGCAGCACGGCTACGAACTGGTGAACAAGCACACTGGTCGCGGCGCGTTCATCCAGGGCGAAATCGCCCTGCATTTCCGCAACTCGATCACCGATGCCGCGCGCCAGGACGATTCGGTCGAGAACATCGACGAGTTCCTGGAGAACTTCCAGCCTCTGATGACGCTGCCGGTGGTGGTGCACTGACGTCATTCACCGGCGCCGCCGCCGATGCGTCAACGCAGGGCGGCTGCCCGGCTCAGTGCCAGTCCTGCATCGCCTTCATCACGCGCTGGCGCTTCTCCTCGACGTCCTTGGCGAAGCCGGGGTTCTGCTGTTCCACGAAATGGATGGCGAGGCTCACCTTCAGCACGGCCACTGCCAGGCAGGCGCCGAGATCATCGAGGTCCGGGCTGGCCTTGGCCAGCGCCAGGGCTTCGGTGGTCTCGTCCATCAGCTGGTTGAAGGCGGATTCGTGTTCGCCGGTCAGTACGGGCGGCATGGTCTGCACCTGGGCAATATCGAGCGCCGGATGATACCGCAGGGCCTGCGACCCTTCTTCAGAGGCGGATGCGTTCGATGCGCAGGCCAGGCGTCTTCAGCAGTCGGGTGAGGATGCGCAGCGGCTGCGGATCCGCGGGCAGGCTGCCCTCGGCATGCGCGCGGGCGCGAGCGTCCAGATCGGCCAGCGCATCGACGTCCTCGACGCTGCCCAGATAGTGGGGGCCGTCGAACACGTGCAGTTCGCTGCGTCCGTCGGCATCGGTCTCGCGGAAGCCGACACGGCCCCGGGTACCGGTGGGCGTCGGACGCGGCAGCCGGGCGAGGGCGGTCAGGGCGCGACCGAGGTGGGTGGCAGGGGTTTCCACAGCCTGGCCCGCCGGCAATCCGGCGCCGAGGCATTCACGGCGCGCAGCGGCGGGGCAGGCGACCTGGCAGGGCGCCCGGCTGTCGCCTGCCGCCTCACCCGGCGTCGCCTCACCCGGCGGCTCCAGCCCGAGCAACGGCAGGCACAGCCGGTGTTCGCGCGCGAATGCGGCCAGTGCCTTGCGCGCAGTCCGATCGTCCGGGAAGTCGCCGAAGCGCGTCTCGCGCTCCCCCAGGTGCTGCCCGGACTCGCGCAGGGCGAAGCCGGGCCCAGGGTCGCCGCTCCAGGCCAGGCTCCAGGATTCGCGCAGCGCCTCCGCGACGACCTTGCGCTGGTGCTTCGGTGCCAGCCGCTCGACCAGCCGGCGTTGCGCCAGCGCCGAGCCGAGCACGCCGGGATGCGGCTCGGGGTCGACGCTGGCTGCCTCCGACAGCAGCGCGCGGCCCAGCGGGCTGGATTTCTGCAGCAGCCGCAGCGCTTCACCGCGCATGCTCGCACCGGCACCGACGTACAGCGGGCTGCCATCGGCCGCGCGCAGCACGAAGCAGCCGGGCGCATCCGGCAGCTCGTCGGCCAGTGCCACCGTCTCGCGCGGCGTGCCGGCCGGTGCGGTCAGCGCCGTGGCCACCTCGCGCACCCGTTCGGCGCCGAGCTCGGCCACTGCCGCGACCAGGAAGTCGCCGATCACGCGCGCATCGCCCAGCGCCCGGTGCCGATCGCTGCAGTGCAGCCCGTGGCGCGCGATCAGGGCGTCGAGGTTGTGGCGCGGATGCTGCGGATACAGCTTGCGCGACAGCTTCGCGCTGCACAGGGCGGGCAGCGCGAACGCGATGCCGGCACGCTCGAACTCGTTGCTCAGGAATCCGTAGTCGAAGCGCACGTTGTGCGCCACCAGTACCTTGCCTTCCAACCGCCGCGCAAGGTCGGCTGCCAGGTCCGCGAAGCGCGGCGCATTCGCGACCATGTCGTCGTCGATGCCGGTGAGCCCGCTGATGAAGGGCGGGATCGGGATCCCGGGCTGGACTAGCGTGCTCCAGGTGATCGGGTGTTCGCCAAGCGCCGGGTCGGGCAGGCCGGGACCGATCTCGACCAGCCCGATCTCGGTGATCCGGTCGCGGGCCGGCGAGGCCCCGGTCGTCTCCAGGTCGAGGAGGACGGCCGGGCGGTCGAACAGGGCTGCTATCAAGGTGCCGGTGCGGGCTTCGGTGCCGCCGCCGGTGCGACCGCCGAGGTCGAGCTGCCGGGCTGGGTACGCAGGCTGGCCGGCCGCTTCGCCGCGCCGGCGAAGTCCCCGGCCATCACCAGCGTGAGCTTCGACAGGTCCAGCCGCCGGCGCAGCGCATCGAGCACCTGCTGCGGCGTGGTCGCGGCCACCTTCGCATCGAGCGCTTCCTGGAAGGCATAGGTGCGTCCGAGGAACTGGTTGGAGGCCAGGGCCGCGGCCAGCCGGGCATCGGACGAGCGCGCGACCCGGACCGACTGCAGGTAGCCGCTCTTGGCGCTGGCGACCTCCTGCTCGGTGAAGCCGCCCTCCAGTGCACGCTGCAGTTCCTCGCGCACCGCCGCCTCCAGGCGTGCAGCGTTCTCCGGTGCGAAGATCGCCCCGGCGATGAATGCGCCGCTGTCGTCGAGGCTGCCGGCGGCGATCTGCGCCCAGATCGAGTACGACAGCCCTTCCTCATGCCGCACGCGCGTGGCGAGCCGCGAACTGAGGAAGCCGCCGCCCAGCATCTGCTCGCCCAGCACCAGCGCCGGATAGTCCGGGTCGTCGACCCGCAGCGACAGGTTCATGCCCATGCGGAAGGACGCGTTCGCCCGGTCGGGCGTCTCGATGATGATGCGCGCCGGCGGCACGTCTGCATGCACGTTGGGAACCCGCTGCCACGGCCGCGGGCTCTTCCAGTCGTTGAACAGGCGGCCGACCTGCGCCGCGATCGCCGCATCGTCGAAGTCGCCGACCGCTGAGAACTCGCCCTTGCCGGCGCCATAGAACTCGCGGTGGAAGGCGCGCACGCCGGCCAGCGTCACCGCGCGTACCTGTGCCACCTGCTCGTCCAGCGTGTGCACATGGCGGATATCGCCCGGGGGATGGATGTTGAAGTGGCGGTTGAACGCCAGCGATCCGATCGAGGCTGGATCCTGCCGCTGCCGGTCGATCGATGCGATCGACTCCGCACGCATTTCTTCCAGGTCGCGCTCCGGGAACGAGGGGCGGCGCAGCACTTCGGCGACCAGTTCGAGGACTGCGGGCAGTTGCGACTTCACCGTCTGTCCGCTTACCGTGACCGAGGTCGGGCCACCGCTGACCGACACCTGCGCGCGCAACTTGTTGAAGGCGTCCTGGATCTGCTGGCGGTCGCGCGTCTCGGTGCCGCGCATCAGCATCGCCGAGGTAAAGCTCGCCTGCATCGCACGACCGAACACCGACTTCTCGTCGCCGAAGCGCAGCGTGAGCTGGAAGTTGACCGTCTCGCCGCGGGTACGCCGCGGCAGCATCACCAGGTCGAGGCCCACCGGCAGCCGGCTGCGCAGCGTGCGCTTCTCGATGTTGGCCGGGGCCGGGTCGAAGGTCTCGCCGGCAGCCAGTGCGGTGTCGCCCTTGTAGTCGCGCAGCAGTTCGGCGACGTCGGGCGTCGGCGGGATCTCGGCGCGGTCGGGTTTCGGGTCGGGGATGAACAGCCCGAGCGTGCGGTTCGACGGCTTGAAGTAGGCCGCGGCTACCCGGTTCACGTCGGCGGCAGTCACCTTGCGCAGGCGGTCGCGATGCAGGAAGAACAGGCGCCAGTCGCCGCTGGCGATCGAGTCGCTCATCGCGCGGCCCAGCGCCGGCGGGTTGGCCATGGTCTCTTCGTACTGGCGCAGCAGCGCAGTGCGCGCGCGCTCGACCTCGGCTTCGGTCACCGGCGATTTCGCCAGCGTCTCGAGCGTGGCGGTCAGCGTGTCGCGCGCAGCCTCGATCGGCTGGTCGAGCGTGAGCTGCGCGCCGTACATCGCCAGGCCCGGCTCGCGCATCGCCTGGTCGAAGCCGAACACCGACACCGCGCGCCGGGTCTCGACCAGCGCACGGAACAGGCGACCGGCCGGTGGCGTGCGCAGGATCTCGGTCAACAGGTCGATCGGGGCGGCGTCCGGGTGCGGGCCGGCGGGGATGTGGTATGCGGCGATCACCGCCTGCACGTCTCCGGTGCGCCGAAGCACCACCTGCCGTTCGCCGTCCTGCACCGGCTCCACGGTGTAGGTGCGTGGCAGCACGCGTTTCGGTGCCGGGATCGCGCCGAAGTGCTTCGCGATCAGTTCCAGCGCCAGCGTCTCGTCGAAGCGTCCAGCGAGCAGCAGCGAGGCGTTATCCGGCTGGTAGTAGGTGCGGTAGAACGCCTCGAGCCGCTCGATCGGCACGTTCTCGATGTCCGAGCGTGCGCCGATCGTGCTGTTGCCGTAGTTGTGCCAGAGGTAGGCGGCCGAGGTGACCCGCTGCATCAGCACCCGCACCGGGTTGTTCTCGCCCTGCTCGAACTCGTTGCGTACCACCGACATCTCGGGATCGAGTTCCGCGCGCGTGATCTGCGTGTTGACCATCCGGTCGGCTTCCATCGCGATCACCCAGCGCAGGTTGTCCTCGCTCGCCGAGAAGGTACCGAAGTAGTTGGTGCGGTCGAGCCAGGTCGTGCCATTGGACCAGGCGCCGCGCTCGGCCAGTGCCTTGGAGATGCTCGGGATGTCCCGGGTCCGGCGGAACAGCAGGTGCTCGAGCAGGTGCGCCATGCCGCGCTCGCCGTAGTTTTCGTGGCGCGAACCCACCATGTAGGTGATGTTGGCCATGAAGTTCGCGCTCGACTCGTCCGGGAACAGCAGCACCTGCAGGCCGTTGGACAGCCGGTATTCGGTGATGCCCTCGACGCTCGGGCCGCGCGTGACCCCCGGCGGCAGCTTCGGCTGCGCGGCTGCCGGCGCCGAGGCCAGCCATGCGACGGCGGCCATCCCGAGGGCTGCCGCGGAAGTCGTGCCGGCGACCGTCCCTGCCAGCGGCGCGGCCAGCAGGGAAACGCTGGCCAGCAGCGCACCCAGCCATCGGCGGACAGGGTGCAGGGCGGGCGTGGCGATTCTCGGACGGGACAGGCGGGGCAGGGTCGGCATGAGGCCTTCGAAGGCATGCGTGCCCGGGGCGTGGACACGTTCTGGGCGGATCATAGAGCAGGCGGAAGGCGGTCGCGTGATACAGTCGCATCGTCCGGATGCATCCTTCCCGAGCCCGCCGAAGAAGAGGAAAAACCCGATGGCCAGCGTTGCCAACCAGTTCTCCGCAACCCAGGCCGCGCGCGAGATCGCCGCGGGACGCCTGACCAGCGAAACGCTGGTGCGCGCTTGCCTTGCGCGCATCGCCGAACGTGAATCGACCGTGCAGGCATGGGCATTCCTCGACCCGGAACTGGCCATCGAGCAGGCACGCGCCTGCGACCGTGGCCCGCGTCGCGGCGTGCTGCACGGCGTGCCGGTCGGCGTGAAGGACGTGATCGACACCGCCGACATGCCGACCGCCTACAACTCGGCGGTCTACGCCGGCCATCGCCCGCGCGCCGATGCGGCATGCATCGCGGCCGCCCGGCGTGCCGGCGCAGTGATCCTCGGCAAGACCGAGACCACCGAGTTCGCCAACAACCACCCGGCACGTACCCGCAACCCGCACAACCTGAGCCACACCCCCGGTGGCTCGTCCAGCGGTTCGGCCGCCGCCGTGGCCGACCAGATGGTGCCGTTTGCGTTCGGCACACAGACCGGCGGCTCGACCATCCGCCCGGCGGCCTTCTGCGGCGTCGTCGGCTACAAGCCGACCTTCAACACGATCAACCGCGCTGGCCTGAAGATCGTCGCCGAGTCCCTCGACACCATCGGCACCCATGCACGTACGGTCGAGGACGCGGCGCTGCTCGCCTGCGCCACCTCGGGCCGGCCGATGCCCGACTTCGCGCGCAACAAGGCGAAGCCGCGGGTGGGTCTGTACCGCACGCCGCACTGGGACAAGACCGACGAGCCGACGCGCAACCTGCTGGCCAACGTGGCCGACAAGCTGCGCGTGGCCGGCTGGACGGTGGTGGACGCAGACCTGCCGCCGCAGGCGGTGGCGATCTACGACGCCAACTCGACCATCATGCAGTTCGAGGAAGCGTTCTCGCTCGGCTACGAATACGACAACCATCGCGAACTGTTGAGCGAAGACCTGCGGTCGCGCATCGAACGCGGCCGCGGCACCTCGCGCGACCTGTACGAGCGGGCGATCGACGTGGTGCTAGAGGTTGGCGCGATGTTCATCGACGCGTTCCGTACGGTGGACGTGCTGCTCACCCCCAGCGCCCCGGGCGAGGCGCCGTTCGGCCTGACCAGCACTGGCAACTCGTTGTTCAACAAGAACTGGACGACGCTCGGCCTGCCGTGCGTGACGGTGCCCGCAGGCATCGGCCAGAAGGCGCTGCCGCTGGGCGTGCAGTTCGTCGGACCGTACCGCGGCGACAGCACCGTGCTGCTCGCGGCCGACGCGGCCTGGAAGACGATCTCCCGCTAGCCTTTCGGTGCACTCCGCATGGCGAGCGTGCAGGTCGTACAGGTATCGCTCGATGGGGGACGCGTCTGCATTTCACTGATTGCGGATAAATTCACACTGTCGTAGCGCACAACTCCCGCGACAGAGGCGGGGGGGTATCACTAATCTCCATGCACTGAAACAAGCGTCGACCCCACCAGGGCCGGCGTCCATACGGCAAACCCGGCGAAAGCCGGCGGCGCAAAGCTACAGGGGCTACGGTCGAAGACCATGCCAGCCAGCTGCCAGATCCCGCACAGGACTGCTCGCGCCGCCGTCATCGCCCGCACATTTCGAGGGCTACTGATGGTGAACGCAACCACGCTCGACGTACCGCGCAAGGCACTCTTCCTGGCGCTCGCCTCGGCTGTCTTCGGCGTGGCCACGCACGCGGGCGCACAGCCGGTCGCGCCCTGGCTCGCGCAGGTGAAGCTCACGCCGACGATCCTGTCTGCCGGCCATTGGGGCACGGGGCAGGTGCTCGGTGTCGTCGATACCGGCATTGCTGCAAGCAACAGCGTGTTTGCAGCCGGGCAGGTGTCCAATGCGCTGAGCAGTTGCGCTGCGGTCACGTTCCGCTGTTCGAACGGCGCCAGAGACGACAACAACCACGGCACCGCAGTGGCCTCGATTGCCGCCGCGAACGCGCGCATGCCGTTCTCGGCCAATCACGGTCGATATTCGACGTCGGCCGGCAGCGTGATCGGCATGGCGCCCAACGCGAACATCGTTGCGCAGAAGGTGCTCAACGCGTCCGGGTCAGGCTTCTCGACCGATGTCGCCAATGGGCTGAGACGCGCGGCGGACGCCGGTGCCAGCGTGGTCAACCTTTCGCTGACCTTCGGCAACACGCCCGAGCTCGTGTCCGCGATCAACTATGCCGCCGGGAAGGGTGCGTTCATCGTCTGGGCCGGCGGCAACAGCGCGCAGAACCTGCTCGGCGGCGCAAGCACCCAAGGCCTTTCGGCTGCGGCGGTGTCGAGGCTGGTGTTCGTCGGTTCGGTAAATGCGTCGAGCACCGTGTCCTCGTTCAGCAACCGTCCGGGCTCGGGAGCGCTGGTGGATACCGGCAAGAAGCAGACCTCGTATGCCGCGCGCTGGGTGACGGCGCCGGGCGAGAACATCCTTGCGCCGGTAGCCACGGCCGGCAACGGCTGGTACTACGCCCCGAGCGGCACCTCGATGTCGGCGCCGCTGGTGAGCGGCTCGCTGCTCCTGCTGCAGGGCGCATGGCCGATCCTGCGCACCAATGGCACCGCCGCCAACCTGCTGCTAGCCACCGCTACCGATCTGGGCACGACCGGTGTGGACAGCACCTACGGCAACGGCCTGGTCAACCTGACGACGGCGTTCAACCCGCACGGCACGCTCACCGTGACGCAGGCGAACGGCAGGGCGGTGCCGGTATCCTCGCTCACCGGTTCGATGATCACCGGCGGCGCGCTCGGCAACCTTGCCGCGGTGCAGTCGAGGCTCGCGAACTACACCGCACTGGACAGTTATCAGCGCAACTTCACGGTCAACCTGTCCGGCCTCATCCGTACACCATCGGCCAGGGCGCAGCTCAACGCGTTGCCGGTCAACCCGAACGCTGGCGTGCGCAGGATGGCCTTCGACGGCGGCGAACTGTCGATGCTGGCTCCCGCCGCACCTGACCGCCTGTCTTTGCTCGGCATGTTCGGACAGGACCCGGACGCAGTCCAGCTGTCACGGGCTGCGTTCGCGATGTTCGAGGATCGCAGCGGCACGGTGCTGGCGTTCGGTTACGGCACGGCGTTGCCGGTGCAGTATTCCTACACGCGCGCGCTGTATGGCTCCGAAGACGCCGCCACTGCAGCCGGAGAGATGGCGACAAACATTGCCTCGTTCAGCCAGGGCGGCAGCATCCTGGCCGCCGGCATGCCGCTCGGTGGCGGCGTGCGCGTGGCATTCACCTACAGCGGCAGCGCCGGCCTGTCGCAGTCGCCGCTGGAATCGGCGGCGATGCCGCTCGCTCAGAGGGCGACTATGGTCGGTGCGGGTCTCTCCTGGCGGGTACACGAGCGGGTGCAGCTCGGTGTCTCTACCCAGTCCCTGGACGAACGCAACGGGCTGCTCGGCAGCAGCTACAGCGAGTCGTCGGTGGTGGGCCTGGGCAGCGACCGCCAGAGCACCGAGATCGGCGTATCGGCCCTGATTTCGCTGAGTGCCCGCGAAAGCATCTTCATCGAGACATCGCAGTCGACGACCCGGGCGGGGCAGGCCGGCGATGCAAGTCTTCTGACGGGTACCAGCGATATCCGGGCGCAGGCGTTCGGTGCGCGCTACAGTGTTTCGGAACTGTTTCGCCCGGCCGACCGGATCAGCTTTTCCTTCCGGCAGCCGCTGCGGGTGACCGCGGGCAGCGCGAGCCTCGCGATGACCTCGATCGACCCGCTCACCGGCGTTGCCTCGACCGGCATCGAACAGGTCGATCTGGCACCGACCGGTCGACAGCGGGACTACCGCATCGGCTACGACACACCCCTGTCGAAGACTTCGCGTCTGGGCCTGCAGTTCACGCTTTCGCAGGATGCGTTGAATATCGCGGGCAACGACAAGCGGACGGTCGGCCTGCTGTGGACCTCGGCGTTCTGAGCGCCGCGCTGCGGATGGCAGGGCGCCCCTGCGGCCAGGGGCGGGCTGCCGGGCAGGTTTGCAGGGGGGGGCGCAGGCAGCTGAGGGATCGAGGGCAGCGCTGTTGGCGGGAGCACGTTGGCGTTTCTCACCCGGCGGCCGTAGACTGTTTCCTGCGTCAGACTGCCCGGGGCGCCGGCTCCTGCGGTGCACGGAAGGCATCGGCGCATTCCCGAGGAGGAAACGACAATGCCCTTCAAGCGCCCGTCGGTCGTCGCTCTCGTTGCTGCCTGCACGCTGTTGTCCAGCGTTCCTGCCCAAGGGGCATCCCCGCCGTCGTACCCCGTGAAGCCGGTGCGGCTGATCATCGCCAACACGCCCGGTACGTCCGTCGACTCGCTGGCGCGCGTGCTCGGGGTGCGCCTGGGCGAGGAACTCGGCGCACAGATCGTCCCGGACAACCGCGCTGGTGCGGGCGGGCTCATCGGCGGCGAGATCGCGTCGCGCTCGGCGGCGGATGGCTACACCCTGCTGGTCAGCTCCACCGGCATGCAGGTGATCACGCCGCAGATCTACAAGGGCCTGAACTACGATCCCATCCGCGACTTCGTGCCGTTGTCGCTGGTCGCGATCACCCAGAACATGCTGGTGGTCACGCCATCGTTGCCGGTGCAGTCGGTGCAGGAACTGATCGCGCATGCGAAGGCGAACCCCGGGAAGCTCAACATGTCCAACGCGGGGTCCGGCTTCCAGAGTCACCTGGCCGGCGTGCTGTTCACCCACATGACGGGCATCAACGTGCAGCACGTCCCGTACAAGGGCGGTGCTTCCCTCGTCGCGGTGATCGGCAACGAGGCACAGGTGACGATCGCGCCGATGCCGGCGGTGATCGGCCATGTCCGCGCCGGCAAGCTGCGGGCGATCGCCACGGGTGGCGAGAAGCGCTCCGGCGCCACGCCGACGCTGCCCACGATCATCGAGGCTGGCGTGCCGGGCTATGTATCCACCGGCTGGATGGGGCTGATGCTGCCTGCCGGACCCTCGCGCGCCGGTCCGCCGAAGCCGCTGTACGAGCGGCTGCGCGCCGCCGTGGTCAAGGTCGTCGACGATCCGGTGACGCGCGAGCAGATGGAGCGCCAGGGCGGCGAGGCGATGTCGAGCACGCCCGAGGCCTTCCTGCAGCTGATCCGCGAAGAGTACAAGCGCTTCCAGACCGCGATCGGCCTCGCCGGCCTGAAGGTCGACTGAACTCCGGCTCAGAGACGGAAATCCGGGTCAGAGACGATTTTCCCGCCCCGGGCGTGCCACTGGCCAGGCCTTACCGGGAAAATCGTCTCTGACCCGGATTTCCGTCTAGGCCGCGCCGGCAAAACCGTGTCTGACCCGGGTTTTCAGTGGTGGGTGCGGCGGCGTTGCAGGGTCAGCACGCCAGCGGCGACGATGAGCGTCGCCAGCAACGCGAACCCATAGGCAAGCGGCGCTGGCCACGTACCCAGCGTCATCTTCAGCACCTGGAAGAACAGCGCGAAGGTCACCAGGCCTTCGATGCAGCCGCGCAGCATCGACAACACGGCCGCCTGTCCTTCGACGCGATGGGTGAACGGCGCCATCACCGACAGCATCACCGGGAACGTCGATGCCATGCCGGTCATCGTCGGCCCGATCGAGGCGGCGAGCAGGGTCACCGTCATCATGAAGGTGGTCGATACGACGATGCGCGCGGGCAGGTCCCAGGCCGGCGCTGACTTGCGGCGCAATGCCGGGCCGGGTGCCGGGCAGACCAGTATCGCCACCACGATCGCCGATGCGGTGACCCAGATCACGGCCGACTCCGGCAGCGCGATCGTGTCGAGCAGCCAGACCATGGATGCCGTTGCCGAGAGGCCGCAGGCGAGAGCACCCGGCCATGTGAAACGGCGCGCAGCGAAGCCGTAGGACAGGCAGTAGGTCGCCAGCGCGATCAGCCCGAGCAGCGTGCCTGAAGCTGCCTCGCGTGCGAAGCCGATGCCCTGTTCGACCGCGACGAACACAGAGATCGGACCGGACACGATCGGCAGCCCGAGGATCAGCCCGGCAACGGCCGCGCCGTAGCGCCGTCCGGCCAGCGTCGCGGTGACGATCACCAGCGGCATCGTCGCGAGCTTGAGCAGGAAGAGCGAACCCATGCGTGGAGAGTGCCCGCGTGCGTGGATGCAGGCAAGCGCGTCCGGCAGGTGCGTCAGACCGGCTGCTATAGTCGGTGACATGAGTGAACCGCAACCGTCTGGTCGGCATCGGCTCAGCGGCTGGCTGCTGATGTCGGTGGTTGCACTCGCGATCGCCGCCGAGATCGTGCCCACGATCCCCGACTGGCTGCCCGGTGCGGTCGCATGGGCGGCCGCCATCCCGCTCTGGCACCGTCTCGGCCAGCGCCAGCGTTTGATGGTGGTGGTGATGGGCGTACTCGGTGCCGCGGGCATGGCCTGGGGTGCGATGCACGGGCAGTCGGGCCTGCTTGCGCGCGCGCTCACGATGAACACGATGATCATCGCGATGCTGGTCGGCGTCGCCTTCCTGCCGCTGGTCAGCGTGCGCGAGACACACGGCGCTGCGGACGGCGAGCCGGCACCGCTGCGCCGCGGACGGCTCGCGCTGCTGCGTACGATCGTCGGCGTGCACCTGTTCGGCGGCGTGATCAACCTCACCGCGGCGCTGATCGCGGCAGACCGGCTACGCCGACCGCCTGGACCGGGCGTGCCGGTGCCGGACTATCCGGTGCCGCCGGAAGGCACGCTCACCCGCCAGCAGGCGATGGCCCTCGGCACCGCCTTCTCCACCTGTGCGTTCTGGTCGCCGTTCCTCGGTGCGATGGCGGTCGCGCTCACCGTGGCGAAGGGCTCGAGCCTGTTCACCCTGGTGCTGATGGGCCTGCCGCTCGGCGTGGTCGCGACCCTGGTGCTGTGGGCATGGCTGTCCACGGCACGCTTCGACCATGCCCGGGACTTCGAAGGCTATCCGGTGGACGTCGGCGGCCTGTGGATCCCGTTCGTGCTGGCGATCGGCGTGTTCGCGATCCATGAGTGGAAGCCCGCCTGGTCGATCCAGCCGGTGATCGCGATACTGGCGATCGCGATCACCGGGGTTGCGCTGGCGGCGAAGCAGGGCGCGTCTGCAGCGTCCGCGCGGCTGCAGCGGCATGTGCCGACGCGACTGCCGGGGCTGGCCGGTGAACTGTGGATCTTCATGGCGGCCGGGCTGCTCGCGTCCGGCCTGTCGGCGCTGCTCACCGCGTTCGACATCGGTACACCGTTCACCAGGTTCGGTGGACTGGAGGCGAGCATCGTGCTGGTGATCTGCACGCTGGTGGCCTGGGCCGGCCTGCATACCATCGTGTCGATCCCGCTGGTCGGCGTCTGGCTGGCACCGTTGTCGCCGGAACCCGACCTGCTCGCGCTCGCCTTCCTCTGCTCATGGGCGATCGGCCTGCCGGCCTGCGCCACCTCGGGCACGGTGCTGACCATGCAGGCACGCTACGGCATCCCGATCGGCACCTACATCCGATGGAACCTGCCCTACCTCGTCACGATGCTGGGCGTGTCGATCGTCGCGCTCAACCTGTACGCATACCTGCTGTACTGACGTTCTGTACTGACCGTGCCCTGCACGGACCCGCTAGTCGCTCGCGCCGGGTTCTCCGTGGCGCGCCATCCATCCCGCGGCCTCGGCGGCGGTCAGGCTCTGCCCGGGCCACGGCCAGAGCCCGGGCACCCGTTCACGATAGCGTCGGTAGGCCTCGCCGAAGGTATCCACCAGCTTCGCGTCCTCCAGGTGTGAGCCGACCACGAGGTACAGCGTGATCGCGATCGAGGTCACCAGCCAGGCCGCATCCATCGGCCGCGTCCAGACGATCACCAGCGCCAGGAAGTACCACGGGTGCCGCACATGCCGGTGCAGTGGCGAGAGCGTGAAGCCGGCACTGCCATCGGCCGCTTCGTTGCGCAGCCCGGTGAACGCACCCATGTCGTACCAGCGCAGGGTCCAGAGGAAGGCGGCCACCGCCGCCACGGCCGCGATGTCGCAGGCCAGTCGTACCGGCACCGGCATCTCGAACAGCGGGGCACCGGACAACTGCCACTGCAGCCACAGCACCGGCAGCAGCGCGACGAGCGCCACGCCGTTGTAGGCCAGCCGATAGGCGGGCGCGAGCCGCGGCAGGCGCGCTGCGACCACGGCCTTCACCGGCGTGGCCGCGAGCAGCGAGTGAAGGCAGAAGTACAGTGCCCAGGCGATGGCCAGCAGCGTCAGGCCGGCCGGGCCGGGTAAAGGATCAGCCACCACCGGCCGCGTGCGCAAACAGCGGGCCGAGATCGTCGAGGTCGTCGATGCCGCGGCACATCGTGCACAGCGTGCGCGCTGCGTCTGCGCCGAGCGTGCGCGTGGCAAGCGCGATGAACTTCGCATCCAGTGCCGCGTCGGACATCGGATTGACGACGCTGCCGGTCGCATGTTCGACGCGTGCCTCGAAGCGCTGGCCGTCGGCGAGCATCAGCGTCACGGCGGACTGGTCGGTCCCCAGGCTCTCGTCCACCACCGGGTGGATGCGGGTACGCAGCGCCGCGATCACCGGGTCGACGGCGCGCGCGTCGGTGAACTGATCGACGCCGGCCGACCGGTCGGCCAGGGCCACCGCGCAGGCATGCGCGAAGCTGAGCTTCGACTCGAGCCCGTCCTTCGGATCGGTGCGTCCGGTGAGCACCATCACCAGCGGATGCACCTTCACCTCGACGCGTTCGATCGCCGCCGCCGGCGCACCCGACTGCGCCGCCACCTGCAGGCAGCCATCGATCAGCGGGTGCAGCACGATGCCGCAGGGATAGGGCTTGTAGGTGTCGAGTGCTGCCTCCCAGCGCTCGCCCAGCGAGCCGGTGAGCCGGTCCTCGTCGAATCCGTCGGCCAGCACGACGGCGAAGCCACGCGGTGCCTCGATCGCGCGCAGCGACGAGGTGAAGCCGGTGGCCGCGATCAGCGCAGCGTTCAGGCCTTCGCGGCCGGCGCGCGCGATGTTGTAGCTCTTCGACATGCCGCCCATCATCTCGCCCAGCCCGGTCGCCGAGGTCGCGGCGATGCCGATCGCGTGGGCCATCTTCACCGTGTCGAGGCCGAGCAGGCGGCCGGTGGCCACGGCCGCGCCGACCACGCCGCAGGTACCGGTGATGTGCCAGCCTCGGGCATAGTGTCCATGACCGATCGCGACGCCGAGCCGGCAGGCTACCTCCATGCCGATCAGGAAGGCATCGAGCAGCTTCGCACCGGTGAGCCCCGGGATGCCGTTCGCGCGTCCGTCTGGCCCTGCCTCGGCGATCGCGAGGACCGCCGACAGGCAGACCGGCCCCGGATGGATCACCGTGGCCAGGTGCGTGTCGTCGAAGTCGAGGATGTTGCTCGAGTAGCCATTGACCAGCGCGGCGGTCAGTGCGTCGGTGCGCTGGCCGCGGCCGAACAGCCGGGCTGCGGGCGCGCCGGCATGCGGCTGCAGCGCGGACCACAGCAGGTCGACTGCCGGGTCGTCGGCACCGCCGAGCATGCAGCCGAACGAATTGAGGAAGGCGCGGCGCGCTTCGGCCAGGGCCGCGGCGGACGGACTGCCCGGCGCGCGGCTGACCGCGTGCATCGCGGCAAACCGGGCGAGGTCCAGCGTCGGCGTGGTGGGCTGGTCAGGGGGCTGGGCGTTCATCCGGTTACTTTAGCACCGGGCGTCAAGGTGCAGCGAGGTCGCGCAGGCCTGTAGTGGAGTGCTGTTCCTCCGCACCATGGAGAATGCCCATGTCCTCGTCCTCGACTGTACGGTGCCACTGCGCTCCTGCCTTTCGTTCCCGACCTGCCCTGCGCGCGTCGCGCACCGCCGAGTTCAAGGCGAAGAGATGAATGCTGCGATCCGGTCCGCTGCGTCGCCCGTCCAGTTCAGCGGACGGGCGAGCGACCCGACCAGCGTACGGTGGCCGAGCGTCTCGTAGGGAACGACCTCCACCGCCGTACCCAGATCGCGCAGCTTCTGTGCCATGTTCTCGCTGTTGTGAGGGCCGACCAGGTTGTCGTGCTTCGCATAGAGCAGCAGCGAGAGCGGCGCACCCTTCGCAACCACGTTGATCGGCTGCGTCTCGGGTGGCGTATCGGGCCAGCCGAACACCGCACGCGTGACCCGTCCGGTCAGTGGCAGGAAATCATAGGGGCCGGCCATGCCGATGAAGCCGGCGATCCGGCGGCTGTCGAAGCCTGCTGCCTGCGCGTAGCGCGGATCGAAGGCCACCATCGCCGCGTTGTAGGCACCGGCCGAGTGGCCGCCGATGAACATCCGTGACGGATCGCCGCCATGTTTTGCCGCGTGCTCCAGCGTCCATCGAACCGCACGTGCGCTGTCGTCCAGAAAGTCCGGGAACCTGACTTCGGGATGCAGCCGGTAGTCGGGCACCACGGTGACGATGCCGCGTGCGGCGAAGGCTTCACCGACGAAACGGTAGAAGCCGCGCGTACCCGATGTCCAGGCGCCGCCGTAGAAGAACACGAACACCGGCGCCGGCCTGCGCATGTCCAGCGGCATGTAGACATCGAGCCTCTGGCGCGGATGGCTGCCGTAGGCGATGTCCTGGACCAGCCGGTAGGTGTCCTCGGGAACCCGGCGTTCGAGGAAGGCGATCGGCGAGCAGGCCTGCAGCAGCCACGTGGCTGAGCCGGCCAGGCTGAGGCCCACCGCACGGCGGCGGGATCGGGACGGGAAATCGAGCATGGACCGGATTATCCGGCCCATGCCCCTACTTCAGGATCTGGAACAGGTTGTTGAAGTTGTCCGTCCAGAGCCGCCACTGCGGTTTCGATTCGACCGGCTGCGCGACTGCCTTGATCGCCGCCTTCTGCAGCATGGCATCGCTGCGGCTGACCAGCACCCAGTCGGAGCTGGACAGGAATCGGTCCTGACGGTCGGTCGGTTCGTCGGACACGATGACCGACTTCAGGCCCAGTTCGTCCGCGATGCGGCGCACCACCGGCGGCAGGTCGAGGAAGCGGTTGGTGATGTGGAACGCGATCACGCCATCGGGCTTCATGTGCCTCAGGTAGACCTCCATCGCCTCCTTCGTGATCAGGTGGGTGGGGATCGAGTCGCTGGAGAAGGCATCGATCGCCAGCACGTCGAAGCTCTGCGGCGCCTCGCGCTCGAGCTGCAGCCGGGCATCGCCCAGTACCACGTCTATCTTGGCCTTCGAATCCTGCAGGAAGCTGAACCAGTACCAGGCGATATCGACCACCTGCGGGTTGATCTCGTACATGCGGTAGCGGTCACCCGGACGGCCGTAGGTGGCGAGCGTGCCGGTGCCCAGGCCGATCACGCCGACATGGCGCGCGCCTTCCTGGCTGTTGTTGATCGCCAGCCCGATGCCCGAGGCCGGACCGTAGTAGCTGGTCGGGTCCATCTTCCGCGCCGGGTCGAGCCGCTGCTCGCCGTGCAGGATCATGCCGTGGACCAGGCTGCGCACGGCATCGGGATCGGTCTTCGGATCGCCGTAGTCCTTCACCCGCACCACGCCGTAGAAGTTGCGCTGGATCGTCAGCGAATCGGCCAGCTTCTCCTTCACGTAGATGCCCGACTGGATGGTCGTGAACACCAGCACGCCGACCGCCACCACCAGCGCGTAGATCGGTGCCTTGCGCACCCGGATGAGCGCGAGCAGCGAGACCAGGGTGAAGC
Source organism: Betaproteobacteria bacterium (assembly GCA_947458265.1). GTDB lineage: Bacteria > Pseudomonadota > Gammaproteobacteria > Burkholderiales > CAIKXV01 > CAIKXV01. Next base: position 1,688 of record CANGYF010000019.1, on the reverse strand, counting down.
CGATGCCCAATTCCCAGTAGCCGCTGAAGACATGCGGCGCGAGCACGCCGACGAACAGGCCGCCGAGCGCGCCACCCAGCGAGATCATCAGGTAGAAGGTGGTCAGGTAGCGCGGCGACGGCTTGATCAGCGTCAGTTCGCCGTGGCAGAACATGCACAGCACGAACAGGCCCGCGAAGTAGAGCGGGATCGCGACCTTGATGTTCAGCGCGATCTCGTTCGAGTGCAGGCCCCAGGCCATCACGCACAGCAGCGCCGCGCCGATCAGCATCAGCGGCGTACGCCGGTACCAGCCCTGCGAGTCGAAGCACAGGATGAAGGTCAGCAGGTACAGCGACAGCGGAACGATCCACAGGAACGGTACCGATGCGATGTTCTGGGTCATGTGGCTGGTGAGCGAGAGCAGCAGCACCGAACCCATCGCCGACAGCGAAAGCCACATCAGCAGCGTGCCCCAGGTGGGCGGCTGCCCGGCCGCATCGCCCGCGGCGTGCACCACGCGCGAGGGCGCGACATCGACCGGCACGCTGCTGGTCTTGAGCCCGTAGGCGGCGGCGGCTGCGCACAAGGCGACGAACACCAGGTAGCCGGCGGACCAGCCCCATGACTGCGCGACGGTGTTCACCCACGGCTCGATCGCGACCGGGTAGGACAGCAGCGCGAGCATCGATGCCAGGTTGGACAGCGCGAACAGCCGGTAGGGCACGGCATCGTTGAACGTGCGCGCGAACCAGGCCTGTACCAGCGGGCCGGTGGTGGACAGCAGCAGGTAGGGCAGGCCGATGGTGGCCAGCAGCAGGCCCAGGATGCGCAGGGCGGGATCTTCGTCGCCGGACGGCTTCCAGGACGCGTCGGCGATGATCGGCAGCACCGCGAGGCTCGCCACCAGCAGACCGATGTGCAGCCAGGCCTGCTTCTTCGGTGCCAGGCGCCGGGTGGTCCAGTCGGTGTAGGCGTATCCCGCGAGAAGCACGCTCTGGAAGAACACCAGGCAGGTGGTCCAGACCGCGGACGAACCACCGAACCAGGGCAGGATCTGCTTGGCGATCAGCGGCTGCACCAGGAACAGCAGGAACGCACTGAAGAAGATCGTTACGGCATAAAGGTACATCGGGTGTCCTCGGGTTCGGGGTGCGCGTCTTCGGCCAGCCGCAGCAAACCTCGTATTATATGGACTGTCTCAACGCACCAACCCCAAGAAAGGTACACATGGCCGCATATCCGGAACTCAAGGGCAGGGTGGTGGCCATCACCGGGGCAGCCTCCGGCATTGGCGCGGTGGCTGCGCGCGAGTTCGCCGCGCAGGGCGCGCAGGTGGCGCTGGTCGACATCGCACGGGCAGACGCCGAGGCCCTGGCGGCCGAATTGTCGGCTGCAGGCCATGCCGCGCGCTTCGTGCATTGCGACATTTCCGATGAGGCCTCGGTGCAGGCGGCCATCGCGGAGGTCACCTCGACCCTCGGTGGCCTCGACGTGCTGGTCAACTGCGCCGGCGGCTACACGAAGATGCTCAACATCGAGCAGATGCCGGTCGAGGAGTTCGACAAGGTGATCGCGCTCAACCTGCGCGGCACCTTCCTGATGTGCAAGACGGCGATCCCGGCGCTCAAGGCGTCGAAGGCCGGGCGCATCATCAACATCGCGTCTATCTCCGGGCGTACCGTGCATGCGACCTCCTCGCCCGCCTA